>CALCIB010000345.1 GCA_937907525.1 uncultured Planctomycetales bacterium
GGGGGGAAGGCCGTTATGTCCACCACCCCCAAAATCCGTGACGGTCAGGAAAAAAACTGGCGGTAGTTGGGGGCACATTTTCTTTCCGCCGTCCGACACATAAATCGCGAGATAAAATGTCTTACATGTTTGAAGTCTATTACAAATCTCCGATTGACCTCAAAAAAGAAGAGGAAATCACGGGGGCCGTTGCGAGCCTTGGCGGCAGTCTGGATTGTCGGGAAACCTTAATCGAAACCGGCACGGACGCGGTCTGCCTAACGTACGAATTCGACGAGATGGAATTGGCTCAAAAAGCAGCGGACTTGCTCCGCCAGCGGGGGGATCACGTCGAGGGCCCCGTCGATTATGGCAATTGAATGGGCATCGTCCCATTCGGCCGATTACCCGCGGTGTACGAGGTTGACGGTTCGCGCCCGCTCCAACATCCCATAGTGGCGTGGCCTGGCGCGAGCCTAACCACGAATCACCGTTGCGGCACCCCGCGACGCCGGTTCGTGGCCAGGCTTCGACAGGCCACGCCACGCGGATCGGCTCGATGAACGCGAAGGGGGCGGCCGGATCCGCCGGCCGCCCCCTTCATCCCTTGTACGATCGCGCTCGTCGGCCCGGCTCAGTCGTCGATGCCCAGGCGGTAGCAGAGTTCCTCGAACTGGTCGCGGTGTTCGTCGTCGGTCGAGTGGAGGTGTTCGGCCTCGGAGATGAACTTGAGGGTGTCGTCGCGCTTCAGGCCGTAGTCCTGAAGGATCTCCTCGAAGGGGGTCAGGTCGTGGGCGTAGACGAACAGCAGCTTGTGCTCGTCGAACTGGACCTCCATCGGCCCGCCGGGGTTGAGGGCGGCCAGGCCGGTGCAGCCGTCGTTCAGGAGCAGCGACTCGTAATCGTAGAGCGTGCTCTTGAGGATCACGGTGTCCATGTGCTCGCGGTACAGGTCGGCGTGGGCGCCGGCCTCGGAGTCGTGGCTGGACTCCATCACCACGTCGACCACCTCGCCCAGGGGGTCGAGCAGGTCCATGAAGACGTCGAAGAGCCGGTCGGCCGAGACGCTGGCGGCCAGCACCGGCATGGTGTTGCCGGTCTCCGGGTCGCAATAGACGTCGCGACGGTAGCCCTCGCGAGGGACCACGTCCAGGTCGATCGACGGCCGAACCGCGTCGGTGAGCGTGAAGTTCCCGTACCGCCCGACCTGGAGGTGGGCGTCTAGCTGCTCCTGGCTGAGGTCGTCGAAACTGGTGCGCGGCATCCGCGTGGGATTGTTGCGCAGCACGCGCTCCAGGAAGCGTTGGATGAAACTCATCGGGAAAGGCCCCCCTCCTCTGAACGGTCTTCGTACAAAGGGATTGTTTCGCTGGTTTTCCTCGGCAGCCGCGTCAAGCGGTCTCGGGTCGCGTGGCGCCCGAGTCCGACCCTCCCAGGAATCCGCTTGACACCGCGCCCAAGGGAGCCGAAACCCACCCCGGGGACGGTCGCCTTTCCGTTGGCAACGCTTCACTCGCCGCTCGTCTCGACTATAACACGCCAGTCGCTCGCCTTACCCACGTCGCCGATCCTACTGAAGCCCATCCAAGGTCGCGATCGAACCACGACGGCGATGCGCCACATCCTCCCTGATCCCACCTGAAACCCCGATCTCGTCCGGCGGCCGGCCAGTTTCGCACTTCGCGTGCCGGAGGTTTTCGAGAGCCTCCGGAACCCTCGCTCCGGCAATGCCCCGTGAAAACTTGAGTCGAGTTCTCGAAAAATATGGACCCTGTCGCGAGTAAGTCAACCGTGCAAGAACCCGCCCTTCATTTTGTAATCCTTGCCAGGGCGGCGACAAGGCCGAGGCCGGAAAGCCACGCCCGCGGCGGCCGATCGGCGACCGCCGTCGCCACGCAAGCATTCAACGAACGGCCCGGGGCGTCGTGACGCCCCGTCGCGTCGTGGCGACGTCGCGTTGCGTCGTGATATAATGAGGCTCCCGGATCGTCGGGTCGAGGCAACGGAACGGAGGAGGGGCGCATGGGCCGGGACCGGATCGACGCTTATCTTCAGACGCATGCGAACGACTTCGAGGAGCAACTCAAGGCCCTCCTGCGGATCCCCAGCGTCTCGGCCCAGCCCGCCCACGACGTCGACACCCGCCAGGCCGCCCGCTTCGTCCACGACGACCTCGCCGCCATGGGGCTGAAGACGGAGATCGTCGAGACCAAGCGCCATCCCCTGGTTTACGCCGAACGCCTGACCGCCCCCGGCAAGCCGACGGTCCTCTTCTACGGACATTATGACGTACAACCGCCGGAGCCGCTGGAACCCTGGAAATCCAAGCCCTTCGAGCCGGTCGTCCGCGACGGCAACGTGTACGCCCGCGGCGCCACCGACGATAAGGGCCAAATGTTCACGCACCTAAAGGCCGCCGAGGCGTGGCTGAAGACCGTCGGCGAGTTGCCGGTGAACGTCAAGTTCCTGATCGAGGGGGAGGAGGAGATCGGCGGGGAGAACCTGGAGGAGTTCGTCGCGAAGAACGCGGCGAAGCTCGCCTGCGACTACGCCGTCATCTCCGACACCAGCCAGTTCGCCCCCGGCGAGCCGGCGATCACCATCGGCCTGAAGGGGCTGGCGTACTTCGAGATCCACGTGGAGGGCGCCAACCGCGACCTCCACTCCGGCACCTACGGCGGCGCCGTCGCCAACCCCCTGAACGCCCTGGCCGAGATCCTGGCCTCGCTCAAGGGCCCCGACGGCCGCGTCCGGGTGAACGGCTTCTACGACGCCGTCCGCGATCTCGACGACTCCGGTCGCAAGGCGTTCGCCGACCTCCCCTTCTCCGAGGAGGAGTTCCGGGCCGACCTGGGCGTGAGGGAGACCTTCGGCGAGGCCGGCTACACGACGCTGGAGCGCAAGGGCGCCCGGCCCACCTGCGACGTCCACGGCCTCTGGGGCGGCTACTCCGGCGACGGCCCCAAGACGGTCCTGCCGTGCAAGGCCGGCGCGAAGTTCAGCTTCCGCCTCGTCCCCGATCAGGACCCCGCCGCGATCGCCCGCCAGGTCCGCGCCCACGTCGAGGCGCACGCGCCGCCGGGAGTGACGGTGGAGTTGATCAGCCACATGGGCTCGCCGGGGATCGTGGTGGACGTCGACAGCCCCGGCTTCCGCGCCGCGGTCAAGGCGATCGAGGCGAGCTTCGGCGTCGCCCCGCTCTTCATCCGCGAGGGGGGCTCGATCCCGGTCGTCGGCCTCTTGAAGAAGCACTTGAACGTCGACACCCTGCTCCTGGGCTGGGGCCAGAACGACGACAACCTCCACGGCCCCAACGAAAAGTTCTCCCTGGCCGACTTCCACCGCGGAATCAAGGCCATCGCCCATCTGCTCGACGAACTGTCGCGGACGTCCTGAGACGACGAGCCGACAACGAAAGGCGTCATTGACGACGCCGCGTTCAGGGGAAGGACGCTCGTGACAAACTCGCGTTTCACGATGGTCGATCTCTTTTGCGGGGTCGGTGGTCTCTCGTCGGGCTTCATCGCCTCCGGGTTCCAACCATTGCTGGCGATCGATCGCGCCGAGGCGGCGGTCGCCACCTACGCCCGTAATTTGGGTCGCCACGCGCGGCGGTCGGAGATCGACGAGGAGACCGAGATTCCCGCCTCGACAGTCGTCGTCGGCGGCCCTCCTTGTCAGGGCTTTTCAAGCGCGGGCTTGAGGAAGGCCGGCGATTCGAGGAACAGTCTGGTCTCATGCTTCGCGGACTTGGTCCGTCGCCACAAGCCGGACGCCTTCGTGTTCGAGAACGTGGAAGGCTTCCTAACGGCGGAGGACGGCGCTCGGGTGTTCGACCTGCTGGTCCCCTTGGTGGAGGCCGGTTATCGGATCCACCTGCGCAAGGTGAATCTCGCGAACCACGGAATCCCTCAGCACCGGAAGCGCGTCATCGCGATCGGCGGACTGGGTTGGGACCCGAGCTTCCCCGAGCCGACCCACTTCGCCAGCGGGGCGCCGGGATCGGAGTCGATCGGGCGCGATCTCCCGTCGGCGCCCACGTTGGGCGACGTCCTCGAGGGGCTTCCCCCGCCGTCGACGACGCCTCCCGGCGAACCTCAGGGGCATTATTATCGACCGCTGGAGGGGATCGACCTGGCGCGCGCGCGGGCGTTGGAACCGGGCCAGACGATGCGCGATCTGCCCGCCGAGCTTTGGCACGAGAGCTTCGCCCGTCGCGCGTTTCGGCGCGTGATGGACGGCACCCCGACGGAGCGACGCGGCGGACCGCCGTCGGGCGTCAAGCGGCTTCGGGCGGACGTCCCCTCCAAGACCATCACCAGCGGCGCGACCGCGGAGTTCCTCCACCCGACCGAGGACCGGACGCTGACCTTGAGGGAGTGCGCGGCGATCCAAACCTTCGCGGACGACTTCGCGTTCCAGGGCGGCCACAACGAACAGGCGCTGCTCATCGGCAACGCCGTCCCTCCCGCCTTCGCTCGAATCCTGGCGTCCCATCTGGCCGCCGACCTCGCCCGCGCCGACGCCGGCGCCCGCGAGGGCGCGCTGCTGAGCTTCACGCCCACGGCCTCCAGCGGCATGAGTCCGGCGCTCTCGCGACTGGCGCGGCGAGTATACTCGATGTTCCAACGCGACGGCGCCGAGAGACTCCGACAAGGAACCCTATGGCCCTGACGTTGTCGCAAAAGGCGATCGTCGCTAGGGCCCAAGCGGTCGGGGCCGGACGGCAAGGGGTCGCCCTGTCCCAGGACGCCTGCAACTACCTGCTGGCGGTCATCGCCGATGATCTGGGGTTGCGCGACCGTTTTCCCGAGATCGCCGTCGCCCCTCCGCCGTTCTTCGGCGCCGAACCACCGAAGGGCCTGGCCCTGCCGGGGCTCGACTTCATGGGCCTCTTCGAGAGGCTCGTCGGCCTCGGGCCGGACGCCGACACGTACTTCCATTGCCTCGCGACCCTTCACAAGGCCAGACTGAAGTACGAGAGGATCCTAGAAACCCAGCCGATTCCGACGATCGACCAAGTCGGGCCCAGGGGGCTCCTTCAGTACGGGGCGATCGGCTCGAAGGCCCTGACCGCGTTCTTATTGTGGAGGAAGTGGATCTTCGACGTCGACAACCGGGCGGCGCAGGAAACGGGTTACATGTTCGAGCCGATCATCGCCTCGGCGATCGGAGGGGTTCCGGTCAGCGCCGCCAGGAGCCCCGTCCGACGGACCTCCGACGTCGGCAAGGGACGACAGGTCGACTGCGTGCGGCCCGACGGGAAAGTCTACGAGATCAAGTTGAGAGTGACGATCGCCGCCTCCGGCCAAGGCCGTTGGAAGGAAGAGTTGGAGTTCCCATCCGACTGCAAGGCCAGTAACCTCCATCCCGTGTTGATCGTCCTGGACCCGACGCCGAACCCGAAACTCGAAGAGCTGCGCGAACGATTCCTGGCCGCTGGCGGCGACGCCCACGTCGGCGAGGACGCCTGGCGCCATCTCGCGGCGCAGGCCGGCCCGACCATGAGCCGCTTTCTCGACCTGTACGTTCACAAACCCATCGCGGACCTCTTGGCCCACATGCCCGAGAACCCCGACGACCTTCCATCGATGACGCTCGGAATGAATGCCGGCGCGATGAACGTCGCGATCGGTGGTGACTCCCTCGTGATCCGCCGCGATCCGCTTGCCTCCGAACGCTCGGACGACGATCCATCGCCGGACGACGTCGATGAATCGCTTCCAGGCCCTTGAAAACGCCGCCTCTTGCACCCACGATCGATCCGGACTTCATTCCTCGACGATTCTCAAACACCATCGACCGTCCCTGGTTCCACGATCCCCGCGGCGCGTGGGAACCCCCCTGGGCGGGCGCGACGGCCCGAAGCGCGATCAAGGAATCCCGTACATGCTCGATCTGAAGTACGTCATCGCCAACCTCGACGCCGTCCGCCGGAACTGCCGCGACCGCGCGGTCAACGCCGACGTTCTGGAAGACCTCGACCGGATCGCCGAGTTGGAGACCGACCGCAAGCGCGTGTTGACCACCGTCGAGGACGTTCGCCGGCGCCAAAACGAGGTCGCCCAATCCACCGGCCGCGAGAAGGATCCCGCCCGCCGCGCCGAACTCATCGAGGCCGGCAAGCGGCTGAAGTCCGACGTCGCCGAGCATGAGGAACAGCTTCGCCACCTCGACGACGAGGTCAAGCAGCGCCTCCGTCGCATCCCCAACCTCACCCACCCCGACGCCCCCGTCGGCCAGACCGAGGCCGACAGCAAGGAACTGCGGAAGGTCGGGACGCCCCGAACGTTCGACTTCCCGGTCAAGGACCACGTCGAGTTGGGCAAGGCCCTGGACCTGATCGACTTCGAGACCGGGGCCAAGGTCGCCGGCTCCGGCTTCTACTTCCTCAAGAACGACGCCGTGTTGCTGGATCTCGCGCTCCAGCAGTTCGCCCTCCGCAAGCTGATCGGCCGGGGCTTCACGCCGATCACCACGCCGGACCTCGCCCGCAACTCGATTTTGGAGGGGATCGGCTTCACCCCCCGCGGCGAGGAGACCCAGGTCTACTCGGTGGAGGACACCGATTTAAGCCTGGTCGGCACCGCCGAGATCACCCTGGGCGGCATGCTGGCCGACGAACTGCTCGACGAGGCCGCCCTGCCGATCAAGTTCGTCGGTCTCTCGCACTGCTTCCGCACCGAGGCCGGCGCGGCGGGCCGCGCCAGTCGAGGATTGTACCGCGTCCACCAGTTCACCAAGGTGGAGATGTTCGCCTTCTCGACGCCGGAACGGTCGGGGGCGATCCATCAAGAGATGCTGGAAATCGAGGAGGAGATCTTCGGCGAGTTGGGGATTCCCTATCGCGTGCTGGACATCGCCACCGGCGATCTCGGCGGCCCCGCCTACCGCAAGTTCGACGTCGAGGCCTGGATGCCCGGCCGCGGCGAACGCGGCGAGTACGGCGAGGTCACCAGCACCTCCGACTGCACCGATTACCAGGCGCGCCGGCTCAACGTCCGCTACCGCCCGACCGGCCAGAAAGGGACGCGGTTCGTCCACACCCTCAACGGCACCGCCGTCGCCGTCAGCCGGGCCCTCATCGCCGTGATGGAGAACCACCAACGCGCCGACGGCAAGATCGACGTCCCGGAAGTCCTCAAGCCGTATATTGGCAAGGACGTGATCGGGTAACCTATCGATTGAGACGTCGCGACGACGTCCCCTCTCCCACCGGGAGAGGG
>CALCIB010000346.1 GCA_937907525.1 uncultured Planctomycetales bacterium
GGGGGGGGCGATGTAGACGATCTCGCGGACCTCCGGGCGGGCGTGGAAGATCAGGCAGTCGCGGGCGAGGACCACGTCGGCTGGGTCGCCGGCCAGGCGGTCGGGGGGCTGGTCGCTGACCAGTCGCCAGAGCCGCTCGCCGCTGTCGACGGCCGTCAGCTTCGCCACCAGCCCGCCCATGCTGTGGCCGACCAGGGTGACGTGGTCCAGCGCGGGGTCGCGGCGGTCGGGGTCGAGCCGCGCGCGGGCGTCGTCGATGGCGGCGCGTAGGAGCCGGGCGGAATAGGGGATCGGGTCGCCCGTGGAGTAGCCGAAGGTCCAAAACTGGTACGACTCGGCGATCGCCGGATCGGACGAGAGCGCCACGATCATCGGTTCCCAGATCCGGGGCGTGGTCAACAGCCCGGGGATCAGGATCACCGGCCGTTTGCCGGGGTGGGGAGGGTCGGGGGTGGTCAGTCCGTAGCGTTCGATGCGAATCCGGTTCGCGATCGGCGTCGGGACGGCGGCGTCGTCGGCCGTCGCCGGGCGGCTTCCCAGCCACCCCGCCGTGATGAGGAGTCCCAATCCCAGGACCCCTCGGAACCGCCGCGTCACGTCGTCCTCCCTTCGCAAGAGACCTCTAAAACGCCCTCGGCCGTCTGGAGACGGGCGGCCAGGGCCGTCAGTTCGCGCGCCGAGAGTCCGACCAGGGTCGCGTGGATCTTCCGCGTCCCTGGGCGGTCGCCGACGGCGAATCGGACGCTCGGCGCCTCCAGGCCGGGGCGCGCGAGTTCGGCGACGACGAGCCGTTGGGCGGTCTCGCCGTCCACCACCAGCAAGGATAGCATGCTGGGGCCCGTTCGATCGGCGAAGTAGTCCTCGATCCGCTTCGCCCCGGTGAGTGTCGCGAGGATCAGGGCCGTGGCCAGGCCGGCCGCGACGAGCATGCCGCCGCCCGCGGCCAGGCCCACCGCCGCCACGGCCCAGACGCTGGCCGCGGTGGTCAGGCCATGCACGCTTTCCTTGCGGCGCATGATGGTCCCGGCCCCCAGAAAGCCGATCCCGCTGACCACCTGGGCCGCCACCCGCGAGGGGTCCAGCACCACCCGCCCCGGCTCGACCGCGTCGTGGAAGCCATGGGCCGAGACGATCATGAACAGGGCCGACCCCATGCTCACGAGCATGTGGGTGCGCAGGCCGGCCGCCTTGTCCGCGTACCGTCGTTCCATCCCCACCGCGCCGCCGAGGACCGCGGCCGTCAGGAGGCGGATCGTCAGGTCGACCGTCGTCATGCTCGTCCCTTTCGCGGCGTCGTCGTCAGGCGCGGCAGGCTCTAAAGAGGGGCCAAAGGTGGATCCGGCCGGCGGGGCCGTCGGGGGCGTCGCCGTCGGGATGCGCCGACGTCCAGGCGTCCCAGGCCGTCGCCAGGTCTGGCGAGATCGCCGCGGCGAGGTCCACCGGCTTGCCCCGGCGGACCATCCAGACCAGATGCCGGACGACGGCGACCGGCTCCAAACCGCGGATCGCCGCGGCCTCGTCGATCGAGAAGCCCCGATCGATCAGCCGCCAGGTCCACTCCTCGGTCGAGACGTGGGTCGTCGAGGTCGTCGCGGCCGGCTTCGGGGGCGCGGTCGGAGGCGGGATCGGGTCGACGTTCGCCGCCGCGGGAGCGGGCTCGGCCGCGGGCGTCGGGAGGGCGGTCGGCGGGGCCGTCGGGGGCCGGGGGCGGCTGGAGGGGGCGGGGAATCCGGCGACGGCCGCGAGGATCGCGTCGCCGTGGCGCTCGATCCGGGCGCGGCCGAGCCCCTTGACCTCGTTCAGGTCGGCCGGCGTGGCGGGCTTTTGGCGGACGATGGCGTCCATCGTCTGGTTGGTGAAGATGCAATAAGCCGGCTGGTTGGCGTCGCGGGCCCACTGCTGGCGGAGTTCTCGCAGCCGGTCCCGCAGCGGGTCGTCGTCGGGGTCGGCCGGCTCGGAGGACGGGGGGGGGGCGGATCGGGACGTCGGCGCGGGGCTCGGCCTCGTCCCGTCGTGGATCGCGGCGAACTTGTCGGCGAGTTCGCGCGGCAGGGCCAGCGACAGCGGCGGGGCCTGGCGGTCGCGCAGCCAGATCCCGCCGGCGTCGCTCAGGACGACGACCGGCTTGAAGTCGCCCACCGCCTGGCTTTGAACCATCCCCGCGGCGGTCAGGGCGTCGATCAGGCCGGCGATGTCGCGGTGGGTCAGGCCGCTTTGGCGGAGGACGCCGTAGGTGCTCAGGTTTTGCAGGCCGCTTCGAGCCATCTTCTCCGACTCCGAGCCGGCGAGCATCTGGGCGACGGCCGTCTTGCCGAACCGTCCCTTGGCGCGGGCCACCCCGGAGAGGATCTTCTGGATCGTCACGCGGGCCTCGGGAGACTCGACCGTCGCGGTCGCCGCGCTTGGCGGGGCGTCGCCGGCCCGGCAGTTGTCGCAGCCGCCGCAGTCCTCGGAGAGGTTGGCCTTCTCGCCGAAGTAGCTCAGAATCAGCGACCTTCGGCAGATCGGACTCAGGGCGTACTGGGTCATGCGGTCGAGTTTTTCGTACTCGCGCCGCTTGCGGGTCTCCAGCCGGCCGAAGTCGATCTCCAGGTCGCGGGCCTTGCGGGTTCGGTCGATCACGCGCAGGGCGTTGCCCCGAAACGGCGGGACGTAGTCGATCGGCAGCTCCGCGATCAGCCCCTTGACCGCCCTCGTGAACGCCTGGCGGTCGATGCCGAGCGCCTGGGCCACCTCGTCGGGGCGGAAGTAGCAGGGGTCGCCGGAATGGCCCCGCGCCAGGGCCTCAAGCGCGGCGAGCACCGCGCGCTTCACCGGCGCCTGGGGACTGACGCGGTCGAGGAGGCTCGCCTCGGCGACGTCGTCGCCCTCCAGGTTGAAGCGGACGATGGCCATGTTCTCGCGGGGGGAGAACTTCTCCAGCGCCCCGCAATCCTCCAGGATCTTCAGGGCCGAACCGACGCCCGACTCCTTCAACTCGGCCCCGGAGAGTTCCGCGATCTGGGCGTGGGTCAACTCGATCGGGTCGTCGTCGAGCGAACGGAGGTGGTCGTAAAGGCGGTGGACCTCCCGTTTGGGGGGGAACTCGTTGTCGATGAACATCTCCTGCAGCCGGCGGTCGCCGCCGGAGTACAAGAGGACGCAGACGGAGGACTCGCCGTCGCGGCCGGCGCGGCCGGCCTCCTGGTAGTAGGCCTCGATGGTCCCCGGCATGTTGAAATGGACCACCGCGCGGATGTCGGGCTTGTCCACCCCCATGCCGAAGGCGTTGGTGGCGACGACGACGTCGGCGTCGCCGCTCATGAACCGGTCCTGGGCGCGGGCGCGGGCGTCGCGGTCCAGCCCGGCGTGGTAGACGACGACCCGCCGTCGCAGTTCCTTGGCGACGTGGGCCGCGACGCTCTCGCAGCGGGCGCGGCTGGAGGCGTAGACCACCGCCGGGCCGGGGTTCTTCTCCAGGATCCGTCCCAGCGCTTCCAGCTTGGCGTCGTCGCGGGAGGCGGGGACGACCGCGTAATGGAGGTTGGGACGGTCGAAGCCGGTGACGAACGACCGGGGGTCGCGCAGGTCCAACTGCTCGGCGACGTCGCGCTGGACGACGTCGGTGGCGGTGGCCGTCAGCGCGATGCAAGGGGGCGAGCCGATCCGCCGTCGGACCTCGCCCAGCCGGGCGTAGTCGGGACGGAAGTCGTGGCCCCACTGGCTGATGCAGTGGGCCTCGTCGATCGCCAGAAGCGCCGGCCGGAGGCGCTGGAGCATCGCCGTGAACCGACCGCTTCGGAACCGCTCCGGGGCGACGTAGACCAGGTCGTAAAGGCCGGCCTCGATCTCGGCGGTGCGACGGGCCTGCTCGGACGGGTCGAGGGTGCTGTTGAGCAGGGTGGCGCGGAGCCCGCGCTGGGTGAGGGCGTCGACCTGGTCCTTCATCAGGGCGATCAGCGGGCTGACGACCAGGGTGAGCCCTGGGAGGACCACCGCGGGGAGTTGGTAGCAGAGGCTCTTGCCGCCGCCGGTGGGCATGACGCAAAGGACGTCGCGGCCGGCGAGGACCGCCTCGATGACCTCGCGCTGGCCGGAGCGGAATTTGCTCAGGCCGAACCGCCCCCGCAACGCCCCTTCGAGATCGACCGCCCCATCGACGAGACTCATGCCTCCGCCCCTCGCCGGCCCCCGGCCGACCCCGTTCCACTGGATCGCGAACCTCCGGGGCCCGGCCCCCTCTGTACGATTATACTCGCCGACCCGGCCGCCGCGGCAGCCCCGACGAGGCGGTTTATTCTTAAAGAATTCGTCAAGACGGGGTTGGAAACGTGGCGTTTTTTTATTTGACAAGCGCGAGGCCCGATTGTAACCTCGCTGTTTCGGATCGCGGACGTGAACGTCGGGCGATCCACGATCGTCTCCGGTTCGATGGTCCCCGGCACCATTCGGGCGCGATTTTTGCTGAAGACCCCACCGCCGCCTCCGAAGCGAGTCGGCGAGCCTGGGAAGACGTCCGAGTCGGTCGGACCTCGATCGAAAGCCACCCTGGATCCGTGGTCATGCCGCCCCGTCCCCCATCACGATTTTCGCCAGCGAGGACGCGGGCCGTTCGCAGACGCCAGGCAAGGAGGTGGGCTCATGCAACTTCGACTTTCAGCGCCCCGGACCTCGTACGCTGTTGACCGTCCCTTCCACGGCGCGAGCCGGCCTCGTCGCGAGGCGTGTCGCGTATCCGACTAAAGAGGCGTCGCGATCGGTCATTCCGACCTCGCGCACGCGACGGCGACATGGAATCGGGGACGCCCGCCCCGCGGTTCTCGCTTCGCGCCGCGCGATCCCTCATGGTCGCGCCGCCCGCGGCGGGGCGGAGACGATTCGGTCGGAACTCTTGACAGGTGAAGTTGATAAGGATGATGAGCCAAGAAATGAACGCGAGTTTGAGCCCGTTGGGCGAATCGCCGATCGGGAGTTCACGACCCGATTCCCTGGAATCGTTGGAGTCGTTGGAGTCGCGGCTTTGGGAGCGCGCCCGCCGCAATCTCCGACTTCTCTATAACGGCGGTCATCCGCCGTCGCCCGCGGCGGAGGACGCGAAGGACGTCATCGGCCCCCTGCTCGTCGTGAATCCGAAGCTCTGAGCCCCCCTCCTCGGCCACCCGGCCGGGCGGGAACCCGATCGCTCGCTCCCGGCCGCCCACCGAATGACACGCTCCGGCGTGGATGGGACGTCGCTCACGTCGTCGCGACGCTTCCTCGATCGGCCTCGTAAATGTAAGAATTGCCGCGTTTCGCCACCGGCCGGGCCGCCCCCGCGGCCCGCAGGCAGTAGGCGACGCGCTGCGCGAACGGGCGGGACGCGCCCAATTTCCGCGCCAGATCGGCCGTCGAGAACGGTTCGGAGCGGGGGAAATCCGGCGGCAGCAGGTTCCAAAGGTCGTCGGCCGTCGCGATCGTCACGGTTTGCCGGATCGCGATCAGCCGCCGGTCGACCACGGTGAATCGCGGACGTCGTCGTCGCGGCACTCGGACTTCCTCGACGTCGACCCCGACGATCTCGACGCTCAGATTCGGGTCCGGGAGCAAGCTCGCCAGGCCGACCAGGTCGTCGAAGGCCTCGACGAGCGTCCCCCGGAGCCGGCCGCGACGGCGCGCCAGGTCGGGGCCGTCGGCGGTGGCGCGACGGACCAGGACTCGGCCCAGGACGATCGGCTTGACCACCCGGATCCCATGCGTGGGAAGCAGGCTTCTCAATTTGGGTCGAAGCGCGCCCAGGTTCCCGGTTTGGATCTCCACGAGCGCGCCGTCGCCCGCGACCGCGTCGACGCGGAACCCCCCGACGGCGACCTCGCAACGGCCCCCCGTCGCGGGCCCGTGAAGTTCCTTGAGGCCGCGGTGCAGGCTGGATTCCATTCCGGGGGAGTTCCTGAGGCTGGCGGGGTCAGTCGCGCTTGAGGGGCTCGACGCCCAGGTCGCGAATCGTAAGCAGACTTTGGAAGGGGAGGCCGCGGGCGGCGAAGGTCGCCTCGGCGCCTTCTAGGCGGTCGACCACGGCGATCACGACGGCCACCTTGCAGCCCATCGCCTCCACGGCGTCGACCGCCTGGAGCGAGGAGCCGCCGGTGGTCACCGTGTCATCGACGATGGCGACGGTGGAGCCCGGCTCCAACGGCCCCTCCACCAGGTTGCCCGCGCCGTGTCCCTTGACCTGCTTGCGGACCAAAAAACCCTTCAGCGATCCCCGGCCGAAGCCGTTGGCGAGCGCCAGCGTGGCGCCGACGATCGGGTCGGCGCCCATGGTCAGGCCCCCCACGGCGGCGATCTCCGGACGATCCCAGAGGACCGAGAGCATCCCGCGGCCGATCAGCCGCGCGCCCTCCGCCGAGAGCGACGCCTTGCGGCCGTCGATGTAGTAGTGCGACTCGCGACCGCTGGCGAGGGTGAACCGACCCAGCCGCAACGACTCCCGTTTTAGCAGTTCGATCAGCGCGTCGCGATGCTCTTGGTTCCAATCCACGGCCATGGGCGGCGGGTCCTTTCAACGTCGTCGGAGCGGTCAAGCGGGGGACAGGTCGAGAACGATCTTCCCCCCTCGCGGGGGAAGACGGACCGCGAAGCGGTCAGATGAGGGGGACGACACGCAAGAACGCCGTCGGGGTTCGCGAAGGGCCGTCCAAGCGGTCTGGGATTCCGACGGTCTTCCGGCGCGCCCTCCCCCTCATCCGGCCCTTCGGGCCACCTTCCCCCGCGAGGGGGGAAGGGACGCTCCTCGTTCGGTCGAAGCGTCCAAGACCTTACGAGGATACCAACTCCCCGGGACGCCGCGAACGTCTCACAACCCCGCCATCCGCTCGACGTGCTCGGGATAGCGCGGGCCGTGGATCGCGATCCGCGCGGCCGCCTCCTCGATTTCGCGCAGGTCCTCGGCCGTGAGCTCGACCTCGGCCGCGGCGAGGTTCTCGTCCAGGCGATGGAGCTTCGTCGTACCCGGAATGGGGACGATCCACGGCTTTCGGGCCAGCAGCCACGCCAGCGCGATCTGGGCCGGGGTCGCCCCCCTCCCCTCGGCGACCCTGGCGAGCAGGTCCACGAGCGCCCGGTTCGCCTTGCGGTTCTCAGACGTGAAGCGGGGGAGGCCGTTGCGGTAGTCGTCGGCCTCCAGTTTGGTCTCCTCGTCCATGGCCCCGGCGAGGAAGCCTCGGCCCAGCGGGCTGAAGGGGACGAAGCCGACGCCCAACTCCTCGAGCGTCGGCAGGACCTCGGCCTCGGGGCCGCGGGTCCAGAGCGAGTACTCGCTTTGAACCGCGGCCAGGGGGAGCACGGCGTGGGCCCGTCGGATGGTCGCCGCGCCCGCCTCGGAGAGGCCGAAGTGCTTGACCTTCCCTTCCTGGACGAGTTCCTTGACGGTCCCTGCCACGTCCTCGATGGGGACCGCCGGGTCGACCCGGTGCTGGTAGAGCAGGTCGACGACGTCGGTCTTGAGCCGCTTCAGCGAGCCTTCGACCGCCTTGCGGATCCGCTCCGGCCGGCTGTCGACCCCCGCCGGATGGGTCGACCCGCCGGGGACGACGTCGAAGCCGAACTTGGTCGCGATCTTGACCCGGTCGCGAACCGGGGCGAGGGCCTCGCCGACGAGTTCCTCGTTGCTGAACGGGCCGTAGACCTCGGCGGTGTCGAAGAAGTCGACCCCGCGGTCCACCGCCGCGCGAACCAATGCGACGGCGTCGCCTTTCTCCATCGGCTTGCCGTAGGCGTGGTTCAGCCCCATGCAGCCGAAGCCGAGGGCCGAGACCTCCAGGCCGCCGCTTCCCAGCGTTCGCGTTCGCATCGCGTCGTCCCCTTTCCGATTCGGTTCAGGCCTTGCGGGTTTCCCGCGCCAGGTGGGGCAGTTCCGGAACGATGATCTTGGTCATGGCCAGTTCCACCGCCGCGCGGGAGCCGGGCATGACCAGGACGATGGTGGAGTCCAGGATGCCGCCGATGGCGCGGCTGAGCATGCAGGCGGCGCCGATCTCCGGGTAGCTGAGCATCCGGAACAACTCGCCGTAGCCGGGGAGCGTCCTGGTCAAAAGCGCCGAGACCGCTTCATACGTCCGGTCGCGAGGGCCGACGCCCGTCCCCCCGGTGACCAGGACCGCGTCGACCTTCGGTCCTCCCGGACGTCGGCCGGAATGGGCCTCGAGGAACTCGGAGACGGCCTCGGGCTCGTCCTTGACGATCGCGCGGGCGACGACCCGGTGGCCGGCGGCCTCGGCCAACTCGACGACGAGCGCCCCGGACGTGTCGGTGGCGGTCGTCCGGGTGTCGGAGACGGTCAACACCGCGACGGTCAGGCTCGCCGGGCCTTCCGATCGATGCTGGTCGACGCTGGGGCTGTCGCTCATGGCTGGGCTTTCGTCAACGGCGGTTCCGTCCGGCATGAAACGCGAGCGGATTGGAAGGCCGGACGACAAACGTCCTTCTCCCCTTGAGGGCATAGGTATGGCCACAACTTTTCGATTAGGAATTTGGAGAGCATAGGCAAGCTCTATATTGACCCAGATCGCCTATTCCGTCCCCTCTCCCACCGGGAGAGGGCAGCCGCGCAGCGGCGGGTGAGGGTCGTCGCGCTTCGCGGGGAGCGTCGGGTCGGCATGACGCAAGCCCAGAGCGTATCCCGAAATGCGACGACCCTCACCCGGCCCTTCGGGCCACCCTCTCCCGGTGGGAGAGGGGACATCGGACGCTTGCCTATCCTTCCCAGATTCCGAGTCGAAAAGTTGTGGCCATACCTATGCCTTGAGGGAGAAGGTGGCCGAAGGCCGGA
>CALCIB010000347.1 GCA_937907525.1 uncultured Planctomycetales bacterium
AGGGGAGAAGGCCGTTTGGCGACGGCTTGCGAAAAAGTGTCGGGTCGTCAGCCCGTCGGGAGAGGGTGGCCCGAAGGGCCGGGTGAGGGTCGTCGCGCTTCGAGACACGTCACGGGTTTACGTCGTGTCGCCCCGACGCTCCTTCCGAAGCGCCGCGCCCCTCACCCGCCGCCGCGCGGCTCCCTCTCCCGGCTGGAGAGGGGACGAATTCGCCTCCCCGCGCGAGACTTTCCCGCCCCCCGCCGCTCCAGGGAACCCCCATGTTCGACCGTCTCATCGATTGGGCCTTGCGCAACCGCCCGTTGGTCGTCCTCATGCTCGTCGGCCTGGTGGCCTGGGGGGCGAGGTCGCTGGTCAAGCTGCCGATCGACGCCACCCCGGACATCACCAACGTCCAGGTGATGGCCCTGACCAGTTCGCCGGGGCTGGGGCCCGAGGAGATGGAGCAGTTCATCACGATCCCCGTCGAGAACGCGATGAACGGGATCCCGCGGATTCAGGAGGTGCGGTCGTTCTCGCAGTTCGGGCTGTCGAGCGTCACCGTGGTGTTCGACGAGGGGACCGACATCTACTGGGCGCGGCAGCAGGTCGGCGAGCGGCTGGCGAACGTGCGGAGCACGATCCCGCCGGAGTTCGGCCAGCCCGAGATGGGCCCGATCAGCACCGGGCTGGGGGAGGTCTTCCAGTTCGAGGTCAAGAACACCCCCGACGCGCCCCGGAAGCGGTCGCTGATGGAGCTGCGGACGATCCTCGACTGGGAGGTCGCCCGGCCGCTGAAGAGCGTGCCGGGGGTCGTGGAGGTCAACGCCTTCGGCGGCGAGCTGAAGACCTACGAGGTGCGGTTGGACCCCGAGCGGCTGTTGGCCCGCAACGTCTCGGTGGACAAGGTGTTCCAGGCGATCCGGATGAACAACAGCAGCTCCGGCGGCGGTTATTTGGAGCGGCTGGGCGAGCAGCGGGTGATTCGGGCCGTCGGGTTGGTGACGACGCTCAAGGATCTTGAGGACGTGATCCTGGAGACCACGCCGGCGGGGACGCCGGTGTACGTCAAGGACGTGGCCGAGGTCCGGTTCGCCCCCATGATCCGCAACGGGGCGGTCACCCGCGACGGCCAGGGGGAGGTGGTCACGGCGACGGCCATGATGCTCGCCGGCGAGAATTCGCGGGTCGTGGTCGACCGGATCAAGGCCAAGCTCGAGGAGATCCGCCCGCGACTCCCCGAGGGGGTGACGGTCGCCCCGTTTTACGACCGCGCCGTGTTGATCTCCAGGACCATCACCACCGTCGCCTCCAACCTGGCCGAGGGGGGGATCCTCGTCGTGGCCGTGCTGCTGGCGATGCTCGGCAACCTCAAGGCCGGACTGGTGGTGGCGCTGGCGATCCCGCTGTCGATGCTCTTCGCCGTCAACATGATGGTCTATTACGGCATCGCCGGCAGCCTGATGAGCCTGGGCGCGATCGACTTCGGCCTGATCGTGGACAGCTCGGTCATCATGATGGAGAACTGCGTCCGCCACCTGGCGCACGCCGACAAGCGGCGCAAGGCGGTCGACGTGGTGCGCGAGGCCGCCTTCGAGGTCCGCAAGCCGGTGGTCTTCGGCGTGGCGATCATCACCATCGTCCACCTCCCCCTGTTGGCGCTTGAGGGGGTGGAGGGGAAGATGTTCCGGCCGATGGCGTTGACGGTCGTCTTCGCGCTGGTGGGCTCGTTGATCCTGTCGCTGACGGCGACGCCGGTGTTGGCGTCGTTGATCCTCAAGCCGGGGACGTCGGAGGTGGAGACGCCGCCGGTGCGGCTCGCCAAGCGGATCTACCGGCCGCTGTTGGGTTTCGCCCTGAACCGTCCGATCGTCGTGTCGCTGGTCTCGCTGTTGGCGTTCGCGGCGACGATCCCGGTGGCGCTGAGCCTCGGCGGCGAGTTCATCCCCAGGCTCGACGAGGGGGACGTCCAGATCGTCGTGACCCAGCCGCCGTCGGCCTCCTTGAGCGAGAGCCTGGAGAACTCGACCCGGCTCCAAAAGGCGCTCAAGGCGGCGTTGCCGGATCAGATCGAGTCGGTGGTCTGCCGGATCGGCCGGCCCGAGATCGGCATCGACCCCGCCGGGATGAACCAGACCGACGTCTTCGTCTTCTTGAAGAAGCCGAAGGACTCCCTGGTCGACCTGGCGCTCAAGCCGCTGCATCCGGTGCTGGCGTTGTTCCACCACGAGGAGGGGCCGTCGAAGGACGAGATGATCCGGACGATGGAGGAGGTCTGCCGCCTGGAGTTGCCCGGCGCGTCGTTGAACTTCGGCCAGCCGATCGAGATCCGCTTCAACGAGATGCTCGCCGGCGTGCGGGCCGACCTGGGCATCGGCGTCTTCGGCGACGACCTGAACGTGCTTCAGGAGAAGGTCGACGAGATCGCCGCGGCCATCGAGAAGATCCCCGGCGCCGCCGACGTGCGCGCCCAGGTCCTCGGCGGCCTGCCGGTCCTGCGGGTCCGGATCAACCGCGACGACATCGCCCGCCACGGGATCAACGCCTCGGCCATCCTCGACGTGGTCTCGGCGCTCGGGGGCAAGGTGATCGGCCAGGTGATCGAGAACCAGCGGACCTTCGCCCTTCAGGTCCGGTTCGAGCCGTCGGCGCGCGACGATATCGAGTCGATCAAGCGCTTGAAGATCGCCGACCCCATGGGCCGGATGATCGCGCTCTCGGAACTGGCCGAATTCCACGTCGAGGACGGGGCGTTCGAGATCTGGCGGAAGGACCGGCGGCGGCGGGCGATGGTCCAGGCCAACGTCCGCGGCCGCGACCTCGCCACGCTCGTCGCCGAGGCCCAAAAGGCCGTCGCCGAACGGGTGGACCTCCCCCGCGGCTACTACCTGGAGTGGGGCGGCACCTTCAAGAACATGCAATCGGCCACCGAGCGGCTCACGATCGTCGTGCCGGTGGCCCTGGCGCTGATCTTTTTGCTGCTCTACGCCACGTTCCACTCGGTGAAGCTGGGGACGTTGATCTTCCTGTCGGTCCCCCTGGGCGCGATGGGGGGGATTCTCGCCTTGTGGCTGCGCGACATGAACCTGAGCATCTCCGCGGGGGTCGGCTTCATCGCGCTTTCCGGGGTGACGGTGCTCGACGGCCTGGTGATCGTCGCGGCGATCCGCGGCCAGGTCGAGGCCGGCGACCCGATGCGCCAGGCGGTCGCCGAGGCGTCGATGAGCCGGCTGCGGCCGGTCTTGATGACGGCCCTGGTCGCCAGCCTGGGGTTCATCCCGATGGCCTTCTCCACCGGCTCCGGCGCCGACGTCCAGCGCCCGCTGGCGACCGTCGTCATCGGCGGCTTGATCACCAGCACGGCGTTGAAACTCCTGTTGATCCCGGCCACCTACGCCTGGTTCGATCCCGGCACGCCGCGGCTCGACGAGGCGTCCGAGGACGCGCCGGAGGATTGACGCCCGGCGACGACGGGGCGATCGTCGCCTTCCCCCTCAAGGCGGGAAGGCCGTTCGGCGCGGGCTCGCGCGGAGTGGAAGCGTTCGGTTCGGGCCGTCCGCGGCGCTTGCTTGTCGCGGCGCGGGCGAGTCGGTTAAACTGTCGCTCATGCTCCGCGAGCGAGCCGCTCCCTCCGACCTCGGGACCGTCGAGCCGCCATGTCCACAGCCGAGACGCGGAACCAGTCCGTCCACAGGCGCCGCGAGGCCTGTCGGCGGCTGAGGGAATGGATGGGGGTCGACGCGGCGATCCGGGTCGAGGACCTGCTCGTCGAGGAGCCCGACCTGGCCGGGGACGACGACGCCCTGCTGGCCCTGATCCTCGCCGAGACCGGCGTCCGCCGCGGCCGCGGCGACGACGCGACCGCCTCGGAATGGGCCCGGCGGGTCCGCGCGATCGTCCCCGACGACCGCCGCCGCGAGGCGATCGAGGGTTTGCTGTCGACCGAGATGAAGACCCTGTCGGAGTCGACCGCGAGGGCGGGGCCGGAGCCGCCGCCGCGGGCGGCCGGCCGGGTCGGCCGGTATCACGTCCTGGAGGAGGTCGGCCGCGGCGGCATGGGGGTCGTCTACAAGGCCCGTCAGATCAACCCCGGCCGGTTGGTCGCGATCAAGATGATCCTCGCCGGCGAGCACGCCGACGCCCGCGAGCGCGCCCGCCTGCGCACCGAGGCCGAGGCCGCCGCCAAGCTGACGCACCAGAACATCGTCCAGATCCTCGACGCCGACAGCCACGACGGCCTCCCCTTCCTGGTGATGGAGTACGTCGACGGCGGCTCGCTCGCCCGGATGCTGCGGTCCACGCCCCAGCCGTTCCGCTGGTCGGCCGGCCTGATCGAGACCCTGGCGCGGGCCATCCACGTCGCCCACAAGGCCGGGATCGTCCACCGCGACTTGAATCCGACCAACGTCTTGATGACCCGGGGCGGCGTCCCCAAGATCGGCGATTTCGGCCTGGCCAAGTTCGTCCTCTCCGACGAGGGGGGCTCGCTCTCCGGCAAGCTGCTGGGGACCCCCTCGTACATGGCCCCGGAACAACTGGCCGACGGCGGCCGGGACGTCGACGCCCGAACCGACGTCTACGCCCTGGGGGCGGTCCTCTACGAGATGCTCACGGGCACGCCGCCGTTCCGGGGGTTGACCCCCATGGAGACCCTCTGCCAGGTCGCCGAGGGGGAGGTCGTCCTCCCCTCCAAACTCCGGCACGGGCTCCCGGAGGACCTGGAGACCATCTGTCTGAAGTGCCTGGAGCGCAACCCGTCGGCCCGCTACGCGAGCGCCCGCGCGCTGGCCGACGACCTCCGCCGCTTCCAGGACCGCGAGCCGATCCTGGCGCGCCGCGCGCCGCGGCTGCGCCGCGCCTTGCAGTGGGCCGGCCGCGAGCCCCTGGCCGCGACGTTTTTGGGCCTGAGCCTCTTGCTGCTGGCGACGCTCCTGACGGTCGCCGGCTATTACGGCGTCCACCTTCGCAACCTGGTCGCGGAGACGGAGCAGCTCAACGCCCAACTCCGGACCCAGACCTACATCAACCGGACCTACAAGGGGGTCGCCGGCTCGGAGTTCGAGCTGGCCCTGCGGACCCGCCAGGACTTCCAGCTCGGCCGGATCCACGATCACGCCAAGCGCGGCGACGAGGAGCTCGCCCTGGAGTCGTTCGAGCTGCTGAGACGCTCGGAGCCGCGGGAGGAGGGCTTCGCCTGGCGTTACGTCGATCGGATGATCCACCGCCGGGCGCGGCTGCTCAGCGACGGCCGGGCGCACCGGGCGCCGATTCGGGCGGTCGCGGTCAGCCGCGACGGCCGGACCCTGATCTCCGGCGACGTCGAGGGGAAGCTCTTCGAGTGGGACGTCGACTCCGGCGGTTTCGTCCCCCTGGTCGACCACCGCGACCGTCCCGTCCGCGGCGTGGCCGTCGCCAGCGGGCCCGACGGCCGGCCGACCGCCGTCGCCTCGGTCCACGTCGACGAGGAGGCCGCCGCGATCCGGATCTGGAGCGGCGGGGACTGGGGCGAGCCGGCGTACCTCCCCCTGCCGATCCGCGAGGCCGCCGAGGTCGGCTTCGCCGCGGACGGCTCGCTCCTGATCGCGCGCTGCCGGCTCGCGGCCGATCCGCGATGGCGGGCCCTCGTCCTCGAAGCGGTCGACGACGGCTGGGTCGCGAAGGACGAGGCGATCCCGGACGCCGCCGTCGTCGCCTTCTCCCCCGCCGGCGACGCCGCGGCGATCGGCGTCGGCGCGGGCTTCGTGGTCGTCCGCGGCCCCGGCGGATCGGAGACGACCCTTCGACCCCCCGATCCCGCCCGACCGACCGCCCTGGCCTTCTCCAGCGACGGTCGCCGGCTGGCGACCGGCTGGGACGACGACCGGATCGTCGTCTGGGAGCTTCGATCCGAAACCCCCGAGGCCGTTCTGACCGCCGCCGGCCCGCCCTCCTTCCTGGCGTTCGGCCCCGAGGGACGGAGCGTCGTCGCCGTCGAGGGGGACCGCGCCGCGACCCTCCGCGAACTGCGGCCGGGAGGGGGCGTCTGGACCCTCTCGACCCCGGACGAAACTCCCGACAGGCTGACCGCCGCGCCCGACGGCGGCACCCTGGTGGCGGGCTTCGAGAAGTGGCCGACGCTGGCCTGGGACCTGTCGCGGCCCTCGGCCGAGCCCCGGCCGCTGGGGAGCCTGCGCGCGCCCGGTTGCCTGGAGTTCTCCCCCGCCGGCGACGCCCTGTTCCTGAACTTCGACCAGGACGGAATCTTCGTCCGCCCCGTGACCGCCGAACCCGCGCCGCGGGTCTACCTGGCGGGCCACTCGGCGGAGGCGTGGAGCCTTGCCTTCTCCCCCGACGGAAGCATGCTGGCGTCCGGCGGGGACGATCACCAGATCAAGCTGTGGGACGTCGCCACCGGCGTCGAGCTGGCCGCCGTCGAGGCGCACTCGCAGACGGTCACGGGCCTGGCGTTCGCCCCCGCCGGGGACTTGCTGGCCAGCGTCGGGCTGGACGGCGCGTGGAAGATCTGGCGGATCGACCGCGGCGAGGGGGGCCGCGGCGCGGGCCTGGACTCGCCGCGCGTCCTCCGCGGCGAGGGGGGCGCGCCGTTGCGCTGCGTCGCCTTCTCCGCCGACGGCCGCTGGATCGCCGCGGCCGGGGAAACGCCCGACGTCCTCCTGAACCGCGCCCCCGCCTTCGACTCTCCGACGGCGGTCGCGAACGCCCACTCGGGGATGATCGTCGCCCTGGCGTTCTCGAAGGGCCCGGAAAACCTCCTGGCCTCCGCCTCGATCGATCGCTTGTTCCGGATCTGGGACCCCGAGACCCGGACCCCGGTGGGGGTGGCGCTGCGCGAGGCGGGCCCGCTGATGGCGTTGGCGTTCTCGCCTCCGGACGAGGGGGGCGGGACGCTCCTGGCCGTCGGCGGCGGCCAACGCCTGGCGACCATCCTGGACGTCCGCGACTTCGCGCTGGGGGAGCCCGTCCGCGAGCACCCGGCCGTGATCCGGGCCCTGGCGTTCTCCCACGCGGGCGACGCGCTGGCCACCGGCTGCGACGACGGCCGGGTCCGAATCTGCGACGTGGCGGCCCGCCAGGTCGTCCTCGCCCTGGAGGGCCACCGCGGGCGGATCAACGCCGTCGCCTTCTCCCCCGACGACTCCACCCTCGCCTCGTGCAGCCACTCCGGCCAGGTCGTCCTCTGGAAGGCCGGCCCGCCGACGTCGCCGTGACCCTCCGCGCGGCGGCGGCCGTCGCGACGCTCGCCCTGGCCCTGGGCCCCGTCCGCGGCGGCGCGCGGGAGATCCGCTTCGAGGACGTCGCCGAGCGCGCGGGCGTCCGTTTCCGCTTTCATTCCGGCTCCCGCGGCCGCCACGACCTGCCGGAGGTCATGGGCGGCGGCCTGGCCCTCTTCGACGCCGACGGCGACGGCCGGCCGGACCTCTTCGTCTGCCAGGGAGGACCGATCGCCGCCGACGCCCCCGGCGGCGACCCCCCCTGCCGGCTGTATCGCAACCTCGGCGGCCTTCGCTTCGAGGACCGAACCGCGACCGCCGGCGCCCCCGGCCCGAGCTTCGCCATGGGCGCCGCCGCCGGCGACTACGACGGCGACGGCCGCGTCGACCTGTTCGTGACCGGCTGGCGCGGCCAACGCCTCTACCGCAACCTCGGCGACTTCCGCTTTCAGGACGTCACCGCCGCCGCCGGGCTGACCGCCGCGGCCTGGACCACCGCCGCCGCCTGGGCCGACCTCGACGGCGACGGCGATCTGGACCTTTACGTCGCCGGCTACCTCGTCTACGACCCCGACTCCGCCCCCTTCCACGCCGCTCCCGACGGCCGCCGCGACTTCGGCGCGCCGGAGGACTTCCAGGCCGAGCCCGACCGCCTCTACCGCAACGACGACGGCGTCTTCACCGACGTCGCCGCCGAGGCGTGGCCGGCCGCGCGGCCGCGCCGCGGGCTCGGCGTCCTGATCGCCGATTTCGACGGCGACGCCCGCCCCGACGTCTTCGTCGCCAACGACGGCGACCCGTGCCGGCTGCTGCTCAACCGCGGCGGCCTTCGCTTCGAGGACGTCGCCGAGGCCGCCGGCGCGGCCCGCGACGGCCGCGGCCGGCCCCTCTCCGGCATGGGCGTCGCCGCCGCCGACCTCGACGGCGACGGCCGGCCCGACCTGGCCGTCGCCAACTTCCTCGGCCGCGGCACCGTCGGCTTCCGCGCCCTGGACGCCCGCGGGAACTTCCAGGACGACTCGACCCGCCTTGGCCTGCTCGCCGCCACCCGCGACGTCCTGGGCTTCGGCCTGGCCGCCGCCGACTTCGACGCCGACGGCCGAACCGACCTCTTGCAAACCAACGGCCACGTCCTGGATCGCGCCCGCCTGGGCGTCCCCTTCGCCATGAAGCCGCTCTTGCTGCGGGGAAGCGACCAGGGACTGGTCGACGCCTCGGCCGCCGCCGGCGACTGGTTCGCCCAACCCGCCCTGGGCCGCGGCCTGGCCGTCGCCGACCTGGACGGCGACGGCCGGATCGACGCCGCGGCCGCCGCGCTGGACGCCCCCCTGGCGCTTCTGCGCAACCGCTCGCCGGCGCCTCCGGCCGTGCATGTCGACCTGGTCGACGGCCGCGGCCTCCCCGCGATCGGAGCCCGGGTCCGGGCGGTCGTCGCCGGCCGGTCGTCCTGGCGTCACCTTTCCACCGGCGACGGCTACCTCTCGTCGTCCCCGCCCCGGCTGTCGTTCGCCCTTCACGGCGCCACGACGCTGGATACGCTCGAAGTCCACTGGCCCTGGGGGGGCGTCGAGACCTGGCGCGACCTCCCCCCCGGCCCGCCGATCCGGCTCGTCAAGGGCCGCGGCGAGCCGCTCACCCCTCGCGCCTCGTCGCGAACCTCGAACCCGCCCCGGTGAGCAGCCAGTGGGGATTGGCGCCGGTTCGCTCCAGGAAACGGAGCATCACCTGCGCCGGCATGCTCGCGCCGTTCTCGTAGCGGACCCACGCGCGATGGGGGATCTTCAGCTCCTCCGCGAGCATCGGCCCGCCGTGCTCGCCGTACAACTCCATCCGGACCTCGCGCAGCCGAGCCGCCAGGCCGTGCTTGACCTCGTCCCAATCGGCGGGGGATTGGTAATCGTCCATCACGTGCTCCGCGGGCTTCCGCGACGCCTGGTTTCAAGTCGTAACAGCGTGTGAAAGAAGATGTTGAGGCGTTCGGGTCGAGGGCCGCCGGAGAAATTCCCGGCGTGGTCGATTTTTCGTGACGCGGAGTCGCGGAAATCGCGGTGGGTATGGTGTCGGCGTGGTCGAGTCCCCTAAAAAGGGAGATCACGCCTCCCAAGCGACTCGTCATTCGGATCGTCGGAATCCAGGGGAGCGTCCCGTGACCTTCGTCTCCCAGATCGAAATACAGCGCCTGGCCGAGCGGATCGAGCGGGCCTACATGCGTCGAGGGGGCCGTTTCCGCGCGGTTTGCTCCACGCCCCGGGTCTGGAACGCGGCCGCCACGGCCCTCTGGCGGTGCCGGCTTGACGATCCGGAACTCCCCGTCGATCCTGAATTGTACGTCGCCGCCCAGGGAATCGACGCCGACTCGTCGGACCCGTGGGCCGACCTGGCCTCTCCTCAAGCCATGGAGCGATTTCGGCGACGAGTCCGAGCGATCGTCCATCAACTCCAATCGGAATTAAGCCGAGAGATCCGCCGGGCCGAGCGGTCCATCAGCCGCGGTCGGGAGGCGGTCGCCGTGCTGACCGCCCGCGACTCCAGATTGTCCCCCCTGGCCCGCTACATCGTCGCCCGCAAGACCCTGGGGGAAGACCTCGCCCGGCGCTGGCTTCCCGGGGCGCTGGAGCAACATCGCAGTTGCCCCCTGTACCGCAACGCCTGCGGCGGGTTCCTGTCCGTCGCCGAGTACCCCAGCGAGCGCGACGCGATTCGCGCGCCGGCCCGCTTCCCCCGCCAGTCCGCCTGCTCGCTCAACTAGCCCGGCCTCGGAGGCGTCCCGCCTGCCCGCGTCGGCCCCTTTGAGGACGCGGCGCGCGGTCGGGATTCGCCGAAGAAACCGATCGTCGGGTTTCGATAGATAATCCGAGGATCGTCGCGACCCCGCCGAGGGTCTCGAACCGTCGTTCCGTCGCGCGTCGCGCCCCGTCGCGTCCGCGGCCGGTCTCCGAACATTTTCGTTTTCAGTCGATCGACTCGTTGGAGGAGTCCCCCCATGCGCACGCGCCGCGCCTTCCGTCCCGTCGTCGAAGACATGCCCCGGCTGGCCCTCCTAAGCGGCGGCGGGGTGGTCGGGATCATCCCCGGCGGCAGCGTCTACGTTCCGACCAACCCGTTACTCCCCGTGCGGATCCCCTCGACTCCTCCTCCCACGTACTTCATCGACCCCAACACGCCCTACCGGATCACCATTCCGGTCCCATACCACGAGCCGGTCGTCGGACCCGACGATCCGCCGCCGGCGACCGACCCCGGATTCGACCCGCCGCCGATCCCCGCCCCCGCCGATCCGGGCGAGTTGATCTGCCTCGCGCCGGGTCCGTTGGCGCCGCCCCCGCCCGCTCCGCTGGCGCCGCCCCCGCCCGCTCCGCTGGCCCCGCCCCCGCCGGCCCCGGTCTGATCGATTCGCCGACGCCGCCGCGTCGTCTCGAATCGGCGCGGCCGGGAGGTGTATTGTACCGAATCTAGTTCAAAAGCCAAGAGGTTTTGCCGCCAAACATTGTTTTTTCTCGAACGCGAAACCGCGACCGTCCGTCGCCGGCCTCGGCCGGCGTTTCGGCGTTTCGAAATTCGGGAGAAGAGTCTTTCATGGCGGGAGGGGGCGTAGTACACTACAACCATCTATGCCGTAATTAGGATGACCGGCCGGCCTGGAGAATTCGGACGGAACCGTTCCCCGTCGGCGACGGTCGCGGCGTTTCCCTCTTCACGAAGTCGGGGCCGGCCATGACGACGTTGTTGAGTCGAGGGGTCGACGGCGACCTGGGGCGTCTGATCACGGAGGCCCGGGGGGGCGACCAGGAGGCGTGGGAACGCCTTTTTCACGAGTACTACCCCAAGGTGCGGCGGGTGGTCCGGCGCAAGCTCGACCGCTCGATGCGGTCGGTGTACGACTCGACCGACTTCGCCAACGACGTCATGAAGAGTCTGGCGGCGAACCTGGGGCGGCTGGAGTTTCCCTCGTCGGAGCACCTGGTGGCTTTTTTAGCGCAGGTGGCCGAGCAGAAGGTGATCGACGAGCACCGCCGCCGCCGGACGTTGAAGCGCGACGTGTCGCGGGAGCGGCGGTTGGACGCGGCGGCGGAGTCGGAGTCGGCCCCGATCCAGTTGGCCTCCGACGAGCCGACGGCCAGTCAGTGCGCGCAGGCCAACGAGGTCGAGGCGCGGCTGATGGCGCGGGGGGACGAGATCGAGCGGCGGATCATCGCCCTACGTCGCGAGGGCCACGACAACACCGACATCGCCGACCGGACCGGCTGGAACATCCGCAAGGTCCAGCGGTTTTTGCAAAACCTCCAAAAATCGATCCTTCGTCAGGAGTGATCGCATGGAGGAGCGTCCCGAGAGCGTCGGCGACGACGGCTTGGCGCGGGTCGATCGCGAGGTGGAGGCGTACGAGCGTCTCGCCCGGGATCGCGACGGGATCGCGTTGCGCCCCTACTGGGCGCGACTGGGGGCCGGGGCCGGGATGGGACGGCTGGAACGGCTGTTCTGCCTCGGGGCTCTGATCAAGGCGGATTTGCGACGCCGGTTCGACCTGGGGGAGTCGCCCGCGGTCGGCGAATACCTGGACGACTTCCCGGAGATCCGCGAGGCCGACAGTCGGGTCCTCAGCCTGCTCTACGAGGAATACTGCCTTCGCGAGGAGCGTGGGGAGTCGGTCGACGCCGAGTCGTTTTGCGACCGCTACCCCGACTGGAGGGATTCGCTGGCCTCCCAGCTCGGCTATCACAAGCTCCTCAGCCGCGCCGCGGGGTTGGTCCCCCCCAAGCCCGAGTTCCCGGAGGCGGGGGCGGACTTCGAGGAGTTCGCGCTGCTGTCCCAGATCGGCAAGGGAGGATACTCGCGGGTCTTCCTGGCCGGCGACCGCTCGCTGGGAGGGAAGCGGGTGGTGCTGAAGGTCTCGATCGACCGCGGTCGCGAGGCGGAGGCGCAAGGGGCGCTGGACCACCCCCACATCGTCCCGGTCAATTCGGTCGTCTACAAGCCCGAGGGCGATCTGCGAGGATTGTCGATGCCCTACCGTCCGGGACTGCCGCTGGACGCGGTGATTCAAGGGGTCCGCGGCGGCGGGGCCCGGCCGACGTCGGCGATGGCGATCTGGCACGCGCTGGCCGAGGGGATCGCGGCGGGGGACTCGGCGATCGACGCCGAGTCCGTCGCCGCCCTCCGCGACGGGCCGACGGGCGACGGCTGGCGGGGCTTTCCGACCCGCGGGTCGTTCGCCCAGGGGGCCGCCTGGATCGGCATGATCGTCGCCCGCGCCCTGGCCTACGCCCACGGCCGGCGGACGTTCCACCGCGACGTGAAGCCCGGCAACGTCCTGGTCACCATCCAGCACGGGCCGCAGCTTCTGGACTTCAACCTGGCCCAATCCCCCCACTCCCCGCGGGAGGCCCGGGCGGCGATCCAGGGGGGGACGCTCCCCTACGCCGCGCCGGAGCAGATCGGGGCGTTTCTGGACCCCGCCCGCTGGGACGACGTCGGCGCCGCCGCCGACGTCTTCGCCCTGGGCCTGGTGCTTCACGAACTCCTGACCGGAGAGAAACCCGACGCCCCCGACCCGAAACTCCCGCAACCGCGGGCGATGCTGGAGTTGAAGGACCGTCGCGAGGTCATGAAGGTGGAGGTCCGCCGCTTCCTCCCCCAGGCCCCCCACGCCCTGGAGGAGATCGTCCGAAAGTGCCTGCGGCCCGACCCCGGCGACCGCTACCCCGGCGCCGCCGAACTGGCCGACGACCTGGAACGCATGCTCCGGCGCCGTCCCGCGGTCCACGTCGCCAACCCCTCCCGCGGCGAGCGTCTGCGCGACTGGGCGGCGCGCAACCGTCGGGTGCTGATCGCCAACGTCGCTTACCTGAGCGTTTTGGCGGCCCTCTCGCCGCTGGTGGTCCGCCAGGCCGCGCTCGCCCTGCGCCCCGGCGTCGAGGACCGTCCCGAACTGCGGCTCGCCGTCGCCGCGCTGGACGCCGACGACCCCAAGACCGCCGCGAACCTCCTCGACGCGCTGGAGAGGGAATACCCCTCGTCTCCCGTCCCGCCGTATTACCTGGGCATCGCCCAAACCCTGGCCGACGCGCCGGCCCAAGATCCCGGCCGGGCGAACTACCGCGCCGCGGTGAAATCGTCCTGGAGGACCGATCCGCGCCTCCTGGCCGAGCGCCACCCCAATCTTCCGAGTCTGCTGGCCAGGGTCGGCGAGCGGTGGGTCGACGACGCCGGCGAGATGATGGTGAGGGCCGACCGCGAGGGCGACCCGGCGCTTCGGGATTCGATCGCGCCGACGCGGGAACTGGCCGAACACGCCCTGAGGACGGCTCTGGAGCTGGATCCCGATTCGCTCGCCCCGCTGCACGGCCTGGCGACCCTCGACGAGGCCCGCGGCGACTTCGAGGCGGCGCACGCGAAGTTGTCGCGGCTCCTGAAGGCCCCCCCCCCGGCGGCGTCCCACGCCGCCGACGTGTACGACGCGATGACCTGGCGGATGCAGCGCGCCCGCGTCGCCGTCCAGATCGCCAACCAGGCCGAGGACTCCGGCGCGCCGGAACGGATGCCGCGGGCCTTGAAATTGGCGGACGAGGCCGTGACCGACCTGGAGACCCGCGTCGGCGTCGTCCCGGACTTCGTCCTGCCGGTCTACCAGGCGCTCCGCGCCGAGGCCTTCCTCACTCGCGGTGGCCTGCGTTGTCGTCTCGACGACGCGGCGGGCGCCGCCGACGACGCCCGCGGGGCCGACAAGGCCCTGAAGACCTGGTTCCAGTCGTTACGCCTGGTGGGCGGAGACGCCCACGTCCAGGTGGCGGAGCGTTACCGGCAACGCCTGCGGGACCTCCAGGCCCGCATCGCGGCCACCCCCGTCGCCAGGGCCAAGGTCGCCGACTGAGCGGGAACGGCCCTCAACCCGATCCGGCCTCCGCGCCCGGCGCCGACCTGGGGTGGAAGCTCGCATGGACTTGCCGGAGTCGACTCAGTTCGACCCGGGTGTAGATCTGGGTGGTGGCGATCGAGGCGTGCCCGAGCATCTCCTGCACGGCGCGCAGATCCGCGCCGCCGGCGAGCAGGTGGGTGGCGAAGCTGTGTCGCAAGGTGTGGGGGCTGACCTCCGGCGACAGCCCCGCGACGGTCGCGGCCTGCTTGACGATCCGCCACAAACCGATTCGCGACAGCGGCTTGCCCGATCGCGTCACGAAGACCGTCTCGGTCTCGGGATGGCGGACGACCAGGAACGGGCGGTCGTTCTTGAGGTAGGCGGCCATGGCCTCGCGGGCGCGCGAGCCGATCGGCACCCGTCGCTCCTTGTCCCCCTTGCCCACGCAACGGACCAAGCCGGCCTCCAGGTCCAGGTCGCGCGGCCGCAGGCCGACGACCTCCGAGGCGCGGCAGCCGGTGGCGTAGAGGGTTTCCAGGGCCGCGCGGTCGCGACGGCCCAGCCGGGTCTCCGCCGAGGGCGCCGTCAGGAGCCGCTCCACGGCGGTCGGCCCCAGGACCACCGGCAGGCGGTCCCAGACCGCCGGCGCCGTCAACAGCTTGGCGACGTTGTCGGTCAACTTCCCTTCCAGGACGAGATAACGGTAGAACGTGGAGAGGCTCGCCAGGTGTCGGGCCACGCTCACGGCCGCCAGCCCGGCGGCGACCAGATGGTCGACGTAACCGCTCAGGGCGGCGACGTCCAGCGCCTCGATGGGTCCCGGCGCGTGCTGGCGACGCCAGCCGAGGAACCGCATCAGGTCCGAGCGATAGGCCGCCAGGGTGTGCGGCGAGACGCCGCATTCCGCCATCAGGTAATGAAGGAACGGGCCGACGGGATCCTGATTTCGGGCGGGACGGTACGCGGGTTTCACGGGAGGGGCTCCGGCGGGGAATCGGCGCGACGGTCGGTTTCCGGCCGCCGCGTTCGAGGGGTTCGCGGAGCGACCGCCCGTTCGGCCCTCAATCCCGGTCTCGTCATCGAGGGGGGGAACCGGGTATAAATCAGGATCGTCCCATGCGCTTCACTCCGACGAGGCCTTTTTCCAAGATGTCGTCCCCCGCAACCGAATCGGCCGACGTGCTGTCCCAATCGCGCCGGCTTCCGACGATCGGCGGCCCGATCTTCGCCCTGACCGTCCTGTTCTTGATGAACCTGCTGAACTACATCGACCGCTACTCGTTTTTCGCGGTCGGGGTGGACATCAAGAAGTCGTTCGACATCAACGACTACTGGTACGGCTGGCTGGCCGTGGCGTTCATGGTGGTCTACACGGTGGTCTCGCCGGTGATGGGCTGGCTGGGCGACCGCTACGACCGTCGCGTGCTGTTGGCCTCCGGGGTGGCCCTTTGGAGTCTCGCCACCGTCGGTTCGGCGTTTTCCTACGACTACTACCACATGGCCTTTTGGCGGTCGCTTCTGGGCGTGGGCGAGGCCAGCTACGGCGTGATCGCGCCGGCGTTGATCGCCGACCTCTTCCCCGTCGAGAAGCGCGGCAAGGCGATGGGGGTCTACTACCTGGCCCTGCCGCTGGGAGGGGCGCTGGGGTTCGGGCTCGGCGGTTGGATCGGCCAGCACTGGGGCTGGTCGCGGGCGTTTCTGGTGGTGGGCCTGCCGGGGCTTTTGGCGGCCGCGGCGGGCCTTTTGATCCACGATCCCGGCCGGGGCGCCTCGGAGGACGGTCGGGTTGCGGGCAAGGCCGACCGGCCCAGGATGGCCGATTACGCCAAGCTGTTCACGATCCCCACCTTCGTCCTGAACACGATCGGGATGGCGGCGGTGACGTTCGCGACCGGGGCCTACGCGGCCTACGGGGCGAACTTCTACCAGACCGTCCGCGGCATGTCGATGAGCCAGGCGACGGCGTGGATCGGCGCCATGACGGCCGTGGCGGGGCTGTTGGGGATCGTGCTGGGGACGGGGCTGGCCGACTTCGGCACCCGGTTCACCAGGCGGTCGTACCTGTTGCTGGCGGCCCTGGTCACCGCCGCCGCGGTCCCGCTGGCGATCTACGCGATCCTGGACGACAAGAGCGTCGGGTCGTTGACGATGCTCTTCGGGGCGATGGTGTTGCTGTCGATGGTGTTGGGGCCTTGCAACACGGTGATCGCCAACGTGGTGCCGGCGAACAAGCGGGCGTCGGGCTTCGCCGTCTACATCTTCCTGATCCACGTCTTCGGCGACATCACCTCGCCGGTGCTGTTGGGCTGGATCTCCACCTACTTCGGCCGTCCGACGGTGGCCGACTCCTGGCTCGGCTTCCTGTTCGCGTCGGTCGGCGCGAACCCCGTCGGGGACGAGAACCTGACCGTCGCCATGCTGGCCGTCGCCCCCGTGCTGGCGATCGGCGCCTTCTTCTTCCTGCTCGGCTCCCGCCACCTCCCCGACGACCAAATGCGCGTCATCGAAGCCGGCGGCCACGCCGAGGGCCCCGCCGCCGTCCCCCACTGAGCCGTTCGGTCAGAGGGGACCGCCGCCGCGACGGGAGCGGCGGAAGGCCCCCGGCGTCGAGCCGGTCGCCTTGCGGAAGGCGGCGATGAGGTACTCGACGTGGGGGAAGCCCGAGCGGGCGGCGACGGCGTGCAGGGGGAGGTCGGTGTCCTCCAACAGCCGCTTGACCCGGCCGATCCGGGTGGCGGCGACGGCGTCGTGGAGCGTGCCGCCGGTGGCGGCCCGGAAGCGACGGTTCAGCGTGCCGCGCGAGACCCCGGCGTGCTCCGCCACGTCGTCGACCCCGAACCGTTCCGCCACGTTCTCGCGGACGAACCGTAACGCGGCGGCCACGATCGGATCGGAGATCGCCGTCACGTCGCTCGACTGCCGCACCGCGATCCCCCGGGGAGGGACCGGCGGCGGGTCCGGCGGCCGCCGCTCCCCGGCCATGATCCGGGCCAGCAAGGCCGCCCCCTCGTAGCCGATCCGACGGCAGTCGGGGATCACGCTGGAAAGCGGCGGCGAGGCCAGTTCGCAGGCGAGCACCTCGTCGTCGACGCCGACGACCGCCACCTCCTCCGGGACCGCCACGTCCCCCCGCCGGCAGGCGTCCAGCGCCTGCACCCCTCGGAAATCGTTGCACGCCATCAGCCCCAGCGGCTTGGGAAGCCCGGCGATCCAGCGCGCGAACCGCTCGACCTCGTCCTCCCACGCCGGCGCCTGGTGGCCCCAGGTGACCGGATAGGCCGGCTGGTACTCCCAGCAGCGATGGCCCGCGGCCTCCACCGCCTCCCGGAACGCCTCCAGCCGCAACCGCGACCACTCGAACTCGGGGTAGCCGAAGAACCCGAACCGCTCGAACCCGCGTTCGATCAGGTGCGCCGCGGCCAGCGCGCCGATGGCCCGTTGATCGCTCCGCACGGTCGGCGGGCCGGTTCGCGGCTCCTGGTCGTCCAGGTCGACGGTGGGGATGCCGGTGGCCCGGATCAACTCGGAGAACCGGGGATACAGCGTGGTGATGATGCCGTCGCCGTCCCAGTCCCCCAACCAGGGGGGCGCCGGGTCCTGCAACGACCGCGGCTCGAAGAAGATCGTCCAGGGGCCGTTCTCGCGGACGTACCGCAGGGCGCCGTGGAGGATCTCCCGGCCGTACTCCATCGAGGTCTCGATGATCAACGCGACGTGCGGCGGGCCCGTTCGTCGCGCGCGCCGTCGTCGTCGCGCCATGCCGCCCTCCCCCGACTCGTCCGACGCGGCCCCTCGTCGGGAAGGCGTCGCGCCGTGGTCCGATTTCTTAGTCGATTTTGCATGAAAGTTCAATTCCCCGCCGACGCGACGCCCGGATAAAATACACTCGCTTCACTTTCCCAGGCGGAGTCTCGCGAATCTCTTCCGCGGGCTGGCCGCCTCGACCGTCCGTGCCCCCTCGACGCCGCGGCCTTATTCCGTCCCCTGCACGTCATCAGGTGTTGGAGGTGTCCTTCCATGCGCGGGAACCGTGGATTCACCCTGATCGAGCTTCTGGTGGTGATCGCGATCATCGCCGTGTTGATCGCGCTTTTGCTCCCGGCCGTGCAGGCGGCGCGGGAGGCGGCGCGGCGGGCGCAGTGCGTCAACAACCTCAAGCAGTTGGGCCTGGCGGCCCAGAACTACGTCTCGACCTACGACGTCTTCCCGATGCAGTGCAACTACCCGACGTCGGAGACTCAGGACTCGGGCTTCTCGTGGTCGTGGGCGGTCGCCTTGCTTCCGCAGTTCGAGCAGGGCGTGCTGTTCGACTCGATGAACTTCCACATGGGGAACTACGGCCTCCAGGTCACCACGGCCGGCTACACCCAGGTGGCCTCGCTCCTGTGCCCCTCCGAGTCGATCGGCCAGCGGCCGGGCTACCCCTGGGGGACGATCAGCTACGTCGGCAACTACGGCGGACCGGGCCAGATCAGGGCCTACAGCGGGACGATCGTGCCCCCCAAGGATCTCGCGCTCAACGGCTCCATCGGCGTCCAGGGCTGGGGGGGCGGCGCGGGGATGGTCCGGATCAGCTCGATCACCGACGGGACGTCGAACACCGCGGTCTTCAGCGAGCACCTGATCGGCCTGGGGGTGAACGCCTCGGTCGCGACGATGACGCCGAACTCGAAGGACGCCAAGCGGGTGATCTTCCCCGGCGCGGACGCCAGCGGCGTCGGCACCGGCGCGGCCGGAGCGCTGGCGGCGGCCAGGGCCTGCCAGGCGTTGCCGGTGACGATGACGGCCAACGCGACCGCCTCGGCCTACCTGGGCTACAACTGGCTTTTGGGCTACCCGACCCACGTCTGCCTGATCAACTACATGCACGTCGCGCCGCCCAACAGCCTGCACTGCGGCAACGCGGGCGACATCCCCTACGTCCAGTTCGTCGGCCCCACCGGCTCGGCCGCGGCCAACAGCAACCACGCCGGCGGGGTCAACGTCGCCCTGGCCGACGGCTCCGTCCGGTTCGTCAAGGACTCCATCGGCCTGCCCGTCTGGTGGGCCCTCGGAAGCCGCGACTGCGGCGAGGTCGTCAGCTCCGACGCCTATTGACCCCCTTCCGACCACGAACCGGAGCCCGACCATGACGACCCGACGAGCCAGACGTTCCGCGAAGGCCCTGGCGATCGCCCTGATCGCGGTCTATTGTATCGGTTGCTGGTCGGAGGATCGGTTGGCCGGCACCCCGACCGACCTCCCCCCCGGCACGATGCCCCCCGCGCCCCCCTTGTCGCAATCCCCGGCCGACATGGCCAAGTCCGTCAAGCCCAAGGCGAAGCGGCCCCGCCATTGAGCCTCCCGCCGCGCCGACCCGGGCGCGGCCGCCTCCCCCACCCCCGAGGAGACCTCTCGACGATGCGACGAACCCTCCCCCTATTCGCGCTCGCGTCGGCCCTGGCCCTGACCCTGGCGGACGCCGCCGCGACGGCCGGCGACTTGAAGGTCGGCGCGGCGGCCGCGAACCTCAAGGCCGACGACTCGCTGGTCATCGGCGGCGGCATCGGCCCCGGCAAGGCGACCGGCCAGGAAGGCGAGCTGCGCGCCACCGCCATCGTCATCGAGGACTCCGAGGGAGGCAAGGTCGCCCTGGTCGAGTGCGACGTCCTGATGATCGAGCGCGACATCCTGGACGACGCCGCGCGCCGGATCGAGAAGGCGACCGGCGTCCCCTTCGATCACGTGCTCATCAACGCCACCCACGTCCACCACGCGCCGACGACCATCGCCATTCACGGCTACCGCCGCGAGGAGGCGTTCGCCAAACAGGTCGGCGACAAGGCCGTCGAGGCGGCCGTCGCGGCGAACGAGAGGCTGGCGCCGGCGACGATGGAATTCCGGCTGGGCGAGGAGTCGTCGGTCGGCCGCAACAGCCGGCTCTTGCTTGAAAACGGCATGATCTACTGGGTCGGCGCCATGGACGACTTCGTCCGCCCCACCGGCCCCTTCGACCCCGAACTCCCCGTCTGGGCCTTCCGCCGCGGCGACGGCAAGCTCGAAGCCCTGATGTTCAACCACTCGACCCACACCATCGGCGCGCGGACGCCGGGGGTCCGCTCGCCCGGCTTCTACGGGCTGGCCGCGCAGGAGTTGGAACAGGAACTCGGCGGCACGGCGCTCTTCTTCGAGGGCGCCTCCGGCTCGACCCACAACCTGGACCTCAAGGCCGACGAGATGATCGTCCGCGTCAAGGCCGCGGTCAAGGCGGCGCTCGCCAAGGCCGAGCCCATGGCCGTCGACCGCGTCGCCGGGGTCCGCAAGGAAGTCACGGTCAAGTACCGCGACTTCGACGAGGCCAAGGAGGACGCCGCGGTCGTCGCCTACGAGGCGTACAAACTCAAGGACCATCCCCAGGTCGCCCAGATGGTCGTCGACGTCTTCCGCGACATGCGCAAGGAACTCGCGCCCAAGAAGAACCAGGAGCGCAAGACCTGGGTGCAGGCGATCCGGATCGGCGACACCGCCGTCGTCGGCGTCCCCGCCGAGTTCTTCACGGTTCTGGGTCAAGACATCAAACGACGCAGCCCGTTCCGATACACCTACGTCTTCGAGTTGGCCAACGACTACGTCGGCTACCTCCCCGACCGCGAGGGCATGAAGCTCGGCGGCTACCAGACCTGGATGGGCCTGCACAGCTTCACCGCCCCCGGCACCGGCGAAATGATCGTCGAGGAGGCGCTGGGGCTGCTCGAAAAGCTACATGATGAAATGCCGAAGTGAGTGTGGAACGATTTCGCCCGCGCGATGCGCGCCCCCTCTCCCGCCGGGAGAGGGTGGCCCGAAGGGCCGGGTGAGGGTCGTCGCGTTTCGGGATACGTCCTGGGTTTGCGTCCAGACGCCCCGACGCTCGCTCCGAAGCGCCGCGACCCTCACCCGCCGCTTCGCGGCACCCTCTCCCGGTGGGAGAGGGGATTTCGCTAGCCTCGCCGCAATGAGGGTTCCCCCGTGAAGATCCACCGATTCATTTCGCCGATCCTGGTCCTCGCCTGCCTGGCCGCCGACGAGCCGCCGGCGCGGCCGCTCTCGCCCGAGGAGTCGCGGGCGACGATCCGCCTGTCCGACCCGGATCTTGAGATCGAGCTGGTGGCCGCCGAGCCCGACGTCCAGAGCCCCGTGGCCGCGGCCTGGGACGAGGACGGCCGGCTCTACGTCGTGGAGATGCTCGACTACCCGCTGGGGCCCGGCTCGGGGAAGGTCAAGCTGCTGGAGGACCGCGACGGCGACGGCCGTTACGAGTCCGTCGCCGTCTTCGCCGACGGCCTGAACTTCCCCAACGGCGTCTTGCCTTACGACGGCGGCGTCCTGGTCACCGCCGCCCCCGACGTGCTGTTCCTCAAGGATACCGACGCCGACGGCAAGGCCGACGTCCGCCGCGTCGTCCTGACCGGCTTCGGCGAGGGGAACACCCAGCTCCGCGTCAACGGCCTCTCCTGGGGCGCGGACAACTGGATCTACGGCGCCAACGGCCGTAGCGACGGCGTCGTCCGCCGCCCCGGCGAGCCCGACTCCGACGCCGTCCCCCTCCGCCTCCACGACTTCCGCTTCAAGGTCGACTCCGGGCCGATCCAGACCGTCTCCGGCTTCAGCCAGTTCGGCCTCCCCCGCGACGATTGGGGCCGCCGCTTCCCCACCTGGAACACCATCCCGATCCGTCACGTCGTCCTGGAGGAGCGGACCCTCGCCCGCAACCCGTTCCTCGCCGAGTCGGACGCGGTGGCGAGCATCATCGACCCCGCCGACGGCGGCCGGGTCTACCCGATCAGCCCGCCGCCGGTCACCTACAACCGCGAGTCCACCTTCTACTACAACGCCAGCAGCGGCGCGACCGTCTTCCGCGGCGACCGACTCGGCCCCGAGTACGAGGGAAACGCCCTGTTCTGCGAGGCGCTTATGAACATAGTCCAGCGCCGGACCCTGGAACGCCGAGGGCCGACGTTCCTCGCCGGCCGCGCGGCGAACGAGGCCGATCGCGAGTTCATCGCCGCCACCGATCCCTTCTTCCGCCCCGTCAACCTGACCACCGGCCCCGACGGGGCGCTCTACGTCGTCGACATGTACCGCGAGGTCGTCGAGCATCCCGAGTTCGTCCCCCAGGCCCTCCGCGACGTCAACGACTTCAGGCGCTGGAACGACCGCGGCCGGATCTGGCGGGTCGCGCGCAAGGACGCGAAGCCCGTCACGCCGCCGAAGCTCGGCGCGGCGACCCCGGCCGAGTTGATGGCCGAACTGGAGCACCCCAACGGTTGGCGCCGCGACACCGCCCAACGCCTGCTGGTGACGCGCCGCGTCCTCGCCGCCGCGCCGGACCTGCAAACCATGGCCAGGGCGTCCGAATCCCCCCTGGGCCGGATCCACGCCGCATGGACCCTCGACGGCCTGGGCGCGCTGTCCGACCCGATCGTCGAGGCGCTTCTGCAAGACCACGACGCCGACGTCCGCGAGGCCGCGGCCAAGCTCGCCGCCGGCCGCGCCGGGCTGCTGGAGACGCTGGTCGGGCTTGCCGACGACGACGAGCCCCCCGTCCGCTTCCAGGCCGCGATCGCCCTGGGCGACTTCGACGCGCCGGAGGCCGTCGCCGCGCTGGCGCGGATCGCCGCGGCGGACGTCGAGGACCACTGGACGCGGCTGGCGGTCCTGAGCGGCCTTCGCGAAACGGCCTCGCCGTTTCTGGCCGCGCTCTTGAAGGACCATCCCGACTGGTTGGCGACCCCCACGCCCGGCCAGGCGCGATTGCTGGAGTCCACCGCCGCGATTCTGGGCGCGCGGGCGAAGCCGGAGGAGCTTCGCGCCCTGGCCGCGCGGCTGGCTCCGGCCGAGGGCGACCCCGGCGTCGCCGGTCGGGTCGCGCTGCTCTCCGGCCTCGCCGACGGCCTGGCCCGCGCCGGCCGAGCTCCCGGCGACTTGCTCAAGGAGCAAGGCTTCGAGGGGGGCGCCGCGCTTCTGGACCGGGCCGCGGCGAGCGTCGACGCGGCCGACGCGCCGGCCGCCGAACGGGCGTCGGCGTTGACCTTGCTGTCGCGGTTCCGTCCCGACGCCGCGGCCTCCCGCGTCCCCGCGCTGCTGGACGCCGAACAACCCGGCGAGGTCCGCGCGGCCGCCGCCGAGGCCCTCGCCGAGATCCGCTCCCCCGAATTGGCCGACGGCGCGCTGCGAGTCTGGGAGTCGATCCCCACCGACTCCCGACGCGCCGTGATCGCCGGGTTGGTCCGCTCGACCCCGACGGCCGCGCGGTTGGTCGCGGCCCTGGAGGACGACGCCGTCGCGGTGGCCGAACTGACCCCTGGGGAGCGCGAGGCGCTGCGCAACTCCGCCGACGCCGACGTCGCGCGGCGAGCCGGCGCGCTCCTGGCCTCCCGGACCCCGCCCAATCGCGCGGAGGCGGTCGCGAAATATCAATCGGCGTTGAAGCTTACGGGCGACCCGGAGCGCGGGGCGGTCCTGTTCTCGCAAAACTGCAAGACCTGCCACGCCCATCGGGGCGAGGGCTTCAACGTGGGCCCGGACATCTCCGGCGTCGCCAGCCGCCCCCCTTCGGCCCTCCTGGTCGACGTGCTGGACCCCAACGCCGACGTCTCGCCGGACTTCGTCGCCTTCAACGTCGTCACCGCCGACGGCCGGACCTTCTCCGGCCTGCTCGCCGAGGAGACCGCCGCCACCCTCAAGCTCAAGGAGGCCGAGGGCGTTGAACACGTCGTCCTCCGCTCCGAGATCGAGGCCGTCCGAAGCACCGGCCGCTCGCTCATGCCCGAGGGCTTCGAGGACGTCCTGGGCGAACAGGGCATGGCCGACCTCATCGCGTTCCTCAAGCAACCCTGACGACCGAAAGGCGCGCACGATGTTCCTCTCCGTCCCCTGCCTGGCCCTGGCCGCGAGCCTGACGCTGGCGGCTCCCCCGGACGCCGACGGCTGGACCCCGCTGTTCAACGGCGAGGACCTCGCCGGCTGGTACACCTTCATGCAAGAACACGGCCGAAACTCCGACCCGGACGGCATCGTCACCGTCGAGGACGGCGCGATCCACCTCTACAAGGGGTTCGCCGACGGGACCAAGGTGGTGATGGGCTACATCGCCACCGAGAAGGAGTACGGCGACTACCACTTGCGGCTTCAATACCGTTGGGGCGCGAACAAGTTCGAGCCCCGCCACGCGCTGAAGCGGGACGCCGGCGTGTACTATCACCTGACCGGCCCCGACGTCGTCTGGCCGCGCGCGTTCCAGTACCAGGTCGAGGAGACCAACGTCGGCGACCTGCTAGCCCTCTTCGGCATGAAGGTCGACACCTGGATCGACCCGACGACCCGAGACGCCCCGCCGCCGCCGGGCTACCCGACGTTCCTCCCCCCCGACCGCGGCGGCGAACCCCGCGTCCTGGGCCTCAAGCCGATCGACTACCAGCACCGCGCGGCCGAGGCCGTCGAGCGCGACGGCTGGAACGACGTCGAGATCCGAGCCGAGGGGGACCGGATCACCCACCTGCTCAACGGCGTCGTCGTCAACCGCGGCGTCGCCTCCCGCTTCGACGATCCCGAAAAACCCGGCAACCCCGTCCCCCTGACCAAAGGCCGCATCGCGCTTGAGATCGAGGCCGCCGAGCTTTGGTATCGCAACGTCGAGATCCGGCCGTCGCGGTGAGGAGCGAGGCGGCCTCCAACGAACGTCCCCTCTCCCACCGGGCTGACGACCCGACACTTTTTCGCAAGCCGTCGCCAAACGGCCTTCTC
>CALCIB010000348.1 GCA_937907525.1 uncultured Planctomycetales bacterium
TCGTCCCCCTCATCTGACGCCTTCGGCGTCTGTCTTCCCCCGCGAGGGGGGAAGAGCGATTTCATCCTTCCCCCCTCGCGGGGGAAGGTGGCCCGCAGGGCCGGATGAGGGGGAGGACGAGCAAGAAAGCCGTCGGCGTCCAGGGCTTCCCGGACGGGCTTCCGCGAACCGCGACGGTCGTCCCGCGCGTCGTCCCCCTCATCTGACGCCTTCGACGTCTGTCTTCCCCCGCGAGGGGGGAAGACCGTGATGGCCGCTTTTACCGCTCGGGGACGGAGTCTCAGGTGGAGACGGCGCCCTTGACGCGCCGGGTCCGAGGCGCGACCGGCGCGACGCGGGGGGGCGCGGAATGCGGGACGGCGATTTCGGGGGCGTCGGCGTAGCAGGGCCAGGTGAGGTAGGCGACGGCCTCGGCGGGGTCGAGCGCCACCTGGGCCTCGACCTCGGCGAGATAAGCGGCGAGCAGGCGCTCGGGGCGGGCGGAGGCCGCGGGGTCGAGCGGTTTGAAGTCGATGCCGAAGCGACCGCCGGCCAGGTGTCGGCAGAAGACCAGGACGATCGGGGCGCCGGTCAGGCAGGCGAGTTCGGCCCAGACCGCGAGGAATCGGTGTTCGCGACCCAGCAGCCGGCAGGTCCGGGTGTTGGGGCCGTCCCAGACGATGTCGCCGTTGAGGTAGACGGCCAGGCCCTCGCGCAGGGCGGCGCGGGCGCGCATCATCCGCTCGACGGCGTCGGCGGGGGCCAGGTCGCGCTTCAGGAAGAACTCGGCCTGGGGGAAGGGCGAGGCGTCGGAGTCGAAGCGGCGGCTTAGCTCGCGCGAGACGTGCTTGGGGCGCTGGACCATCGCGCGGACGGGGAGGCCGCGGCGGAACAGCCAGTGCATCCCGGCGATATGCGCCCCCAGGTGACTGCCGACCAGGATCGCGCCCTGGCCGCGGCCGAGGATCTTCTGGACGTCCTGGAAGCCGCGGACGTCGAAGCGATCCAGGGCGCGGGGGTCGGAGGCGACGTCGAGCGGGTAGTCGCGCGCGGCGAATCGGGAGGCGGACTCGGCCAGCGACCGCCAGGAGGCCGGGCCGCCGTCGCGTTTCAGGAGCGCGTCGACGCGGTCCATCGCCGCTTTCAGCCGCGCGCGGCGGCCGGGGCGGAGGAACGCCGAGGCGCGGCCGGCGGCGCGGACGACCGCGTCGGCCCGCGGCGGCGGCAGGGTCGCCAGGGTCGGCAGCAGCGCCTCGTAGAAGTAGAACTTCCAGGTGAACAGGCGGCGGGCGATGTGCTTCACGGCGTCGTCCCCTCCCCGACGGCGAGGTCCTTGAGCTTCTGGTAGTCGACCTTGTCCGTCGAGGTGGCCGGCAGCCGCTCCAGGAACGTGATCCGATCCGGAATCATGTAGTTGGGCAAATGAATGGAGCAGTGCCGCTTCATGGCGATCAGCGACTTCCTCCCCGACGGCTTCATCGCCACGAACGCGGCGATCGAGGCGCCGGAGTCGCCCGATTCGGCGACCACCGCGGCGCGGTCGACGTCTTGATGGCGGTAGAGGGCCGATTCGATCTCGCCCAGTTCGATGCGATAGCCGCGCTTCTTGACCATGCGGTCGCGGCGGCCGTGGAAAAGATAGCATCCGGAACCGTCGTCGACGACCAGATCGCCCGTGCGATACCATCGCGCGCCGCGCTCGTCGCGGAAGAAGGCGGCGTCGGTGAGATCGTCGCGGCCGAAATAACCGCGCATGACGCCGGGGCCGGCGATGACCAGTTCGCCCCGCGTCCCGGCCGGCAGGGTCCGGCCCTCCTCGTCGACCACCCGCGCCGTAAGCGGCGGGCAGACGCGGCCGATGGGGAACGGGCCGGCCTGGTCGTCGGGAATGGTCCGGGGGATCGGCAGGGCGGTGCAGACGTTGGTCTCGGTGGGTCCGTAGAGGTTCCAGAGGTCGGCGTCCGGCCAGAGGCCGCGGAGCTTGCGGAGCGGGGCGATCGGGAAGACCTCGCCGGCGAAGAGGACCAGCCGCGGCGCGACGCGGCCGGGACGGTCCAGCCGGCCGTGCTCCGTCATCATGGCCAGGATCGACGGGGCGGAGTACCAGACGGAGATCCGCTTCTCGTGGACGTAATCCCCGAGCGCCGCGGGTTCCTTGGCGAGGGTCTCGTCGATCAGGACGAGCGTGCCGGCGTTCAGGGCGCAGACGAAGAGGTCGAAGATGGAGAGGTCGAAGTGGAAGGGGGCGTGGGAGGAGTAGCGGTCGTCGTCGCTCCAGGGGCCCAGGGCGTCGCGGCACCAGTCGAGGAAGGTGAAGGCGTTGGCGTGGGAGAGCATCACCCCCTTGGGTTCGCCGGTCGACCCGGAGGTGAACAGGACGTAGGCCAGGTCGTCGGCGTGTCGGGGAGGCGGGATGGGGGCGGGGGCGTCGTCGTCGAGGACGTCGTCCCAGAGGGCGTCGTCCTCTCCCGCCGCGGGGTCGTCGCCGACGATGACGAGGCGGGGGGGGGAGTCGCGGTCGGCCCAGGCCGCGCGGAGCTTGGGGGCGAGCGCGGCGGAAACGACGACGGCCTTGGCGTCGCAGGCGGTGAAGATCGCCTCGGCGCGACCGGCGGGACCGGTGGGGTCGACGGGGACGTAGACGGCGCCGGCGCGGAGGATCCCGTGGATGGCGGCGACGGCCTCGGGGCGTTTGGGGAGCCAAAGCCCGACGCGGTCGCCGCGGTCGACGCCCCAACGGGCCAGCCGGGTCGCCAGGCGGTCGGCGATCCGGAGCGTTTCGGCGTAGGAGAGGGACCGGCCGCGACCGTCCTCGACGGCGGCTCGGTCGGGTCGGCTGGCGGCGGCGTCCTCCAAAAGTCGGCTCAGGTGGCGTCCGTCCATGGCGTCGGGTCCGTCCGTGTTCGGGTTGGCGGCGGCGGTCAAGGAGCGAGGGTCAGGTCACGGCAAGTCTCCGGGCAGGGCGGCCTCGGGGACCGCCTTGCGGCCGGGGAAGAGGAGTTGGTAGCGTTCCTGGTCGGTGACCAGGTCGTGGGAGAGGGCCTCGAAGAGCCGGCGGTGGCCCTCGGCGTTGGGGTGGTCGTCGTAGGCGGCGATCTCCAGGTCGGCCGGCTTGACGCCGTCGAAGGCGCCGGTCAGGTCGTGGATCGGCAGCGCGTGCCGCGCCGCGATCGCCTTGAGCCGGCCGACGGGCTCGGCGCGGGTCTTGGGGTCGGAGTCCTTGCCGACGCGGGGGACGACGATCATCATCAAGGGGACGTTCATCGAGCGGCAGTCGCCGGCCAGCTCGGCGACGGTGCGGTCGTACAGGTCCCAGTAGATCGTCGCGAACTTCCGCTTGACCGCGTCCTTGGCCGGCAGGTCGCCGCGGGCGTCGACGCGGCGGTCGGAGTCGGTGATCCCGGCCCTGGCGATCGCCTCGCGGACGAAGTCATACGGGACGTCGGCCTGGATCCGGAAGACGTCGCAGAGGTGGATCTCGGCCAGACGCTCGTCCAGGAGCGTCGACGAGAAGATCACCATGTCGGGCTCGAACTCCTTGACCTTGCGCCGGAACGACTCCAGCCGCTGCAGCGGGCTGTAGGCCGCCACGGCGAAGTTCAACACCTGGAACTTCCGGGCCGAGGCGAACCTCCGGCGCGCGGCGTGGGCGTTGAGCCACTGCTCCAACCTGTAGGCGTAGGAGTCCTGGAACCTCACCCCCCAGCCCATGTCGATCGACGCGCCCAAAAGCGCGACCCGGAAGACGCCCGGCGGTTTCTCGACGGTCACCTCCGGGCCGTACATGCCGTGGGAGTTGGTGACGAACGGCTCGTCGAAGAGGACGCCGTCGGTGTCGGGGATCAACTCGAAGTGGAGGAAGTCGGCCTTCAGGTGGCGGACGACGCCGGCGTCGTTGAACCGGACCCAGCCGTTGGGCTTGCCCATCAGCTTGAGCGTCAACTCGCCGCGGCCGGAGGAGTCCTCGGCGCCGCCGATCAGGCCCTCGTAGTAGCCGACGGCGTGGTGGTCGCCGTCGGCCCTTTGCATCGCGTTGGAGACCGCCGACGCCATGATCCGCTCGGCCCCGGTCCACCCCCTGGGGAGGTGGACCAAGGCCAGGGCGATCAGGGCCGCGGCTTGCAGCATCGCCACCCGCGCGTCGCGGACGGTCGTGGTCTTTATGAGCGCCATGCCGTTTCCGATCCTTCCCTGGTCACGACGCGCGGAGGCCGCGGGCCAAAAGGTCGAGCCAATCCGCGACGCTGGGGCTGCTCCAAAGCGCCCACAAGAGGATGATCGTGACGAACGTGGCGAGCGTCTTCAGACAGCGAACCGCCAGGGCCTTGTAGTCGACCCCCGTCGGGGGGGCGTCGGCCCCGGGCTTGAGCCGCGGCGCCGGCTTCTTGCGGGCGTCGAGCTGGACGTTGACCATCACCAGGCCGCCCAGCACGCCCCAGAACACGGCGTCCGGGACCGTGAACCCCCACGCCCCCCGCAGCCAGAACGACTGGTAGGCGTGCGACAGCCACGTCGCCAGGAAGACCGCCGTCGTCGCCGCCGCCAGCGCGACCGGCTGGGGCTGCTTCTTCAGCTTGAAGACCACCGGGTTGAACACCAGGCGGACCATGAAATCCTTCCAGTAGATGTTGATCCGTCGCCAGTAGTCGGTGAACCCCGTCGCCAAGAGGTAGCGGTGATGCGTGTCCGGCAGTTGGTAGCCGAAGAGGTGAAGCATCCCGCAGGCGACGTGGAACTGGCCGGACACCTGCATGTACACCAGGTAGTTGAACACCAGGAACCCCAACAGGCTCCACGTCCCGGCCACCTGCGACGCCGGAATCAACATCTCCTGGTCGATGATCCGGTACAGGATCAGTTGCGCGACCCCCCGGAAGGTCATCTCCAACCCCCGGCGCTGGACGTCGTGGACGTCGGCGGCGAAGAAGCCGCGACGCCAGGTCCGGTAGTCGACCACCGGGAAGAGCATGAAGCAGAAGTTCGGCAGCAGGAAGAAGTAGCCGATCGCGTCGATCCACGGCTCCGGCTTCCTGGCGTGCTTGAGTTCGTACATGTAGATGATCATGCGGAACATGAACATCGAGCCCAGCACCGGCCAGACGACGCTCGACGTCATGCCGAACAGCGCGAGCGGACGGCCGACGGTCAGGAACGCGGCCAGGGCCGCGAGGATCCCGGCGCGGAGGTTCCAGGAGATCGGCGACCGGGCGACGCCGATGAAGACGGCCGACAACCCGACGATCGGGACGAAGACCTCGCCGCCGAAGACCAGGTACAGCCCCAGGAGCGAGGCGGCCAGGAATATGGCCTTCTTCCAGCGGTAAGGCGCGAGGTAGTGGATCGGGAACGCGACGGCGGCGACCTGCAACAGCACCTGGAAGGCCCTGCCCTCGGTGGCGTAGAGCCGGCAGACGGCGAAGATCAGGCCGAGGAACAGGAGGTTGCGCAGAAACGGCACGAGGGCCCGTTTGCACTGTTCGGGCTCGTCGGCGTAGAGGCGGTCGATCCAGCGCCGTCTCGGCGCGCCCTCGGCGGGCTCGGGGGGCTGGAAGCGCTGGTGCGGCGCCGTCCGCGACGCGACCTTGTTCCCGACGTTCGGCCCCATGGGCGGTCCTTCCTCGAACCTTCGGGCCGGCGTCGCCCTCGCGATCCGCGAGGGGGCCGCGGCCCCGTCGTCCTTGATAACGATCCCAGGCCGCCGCGTCCGGCCTCGGGAGGGAGATTGCGATCCGTCGTCGACTCGAGGATGGGGAGGCTCGAGAAACGGCCGCGGGGCCCGATCCGTCCTTGGATCGGCATTCCCCGCGACGCTCACCATCCTTGGTACGGTTGGAGAGTCTCGTCGGAATTATCCGTCGCGACCCTCCCTTTGTTTTCGTTAAGGTTCTGGTGACGGCCCGCGGGCCGGCGGAGCGTCGCCCCGGTCGCGCCGCCATTTCGACCCCGGGGCCGGCGAGCGGCGTGGGGGGATTTAACCGCGACCGTCCCGAACTGTCAACCCGACGGTCGACCCGGATTCTAGGCGACGTCCGCCCGCGCGCCGGCCCGACTTCCTTGCGCCGACGTTCCGCCCCGCGCCCTCGCCGCGACGCCCGCCGCGAGCGGCTCAAGCCGCGCTCGGGGTCCTGTCGATCCCGACGATGCCGAGTCGCTTCGGACTCGCGCGCCGATCGATCCGAGCCCCCGAGTCACGCCATGCCCATGCGCCGTCGCACGTTGCTGCTGTCCGTCCTGGCCGTCTCGGCCCTGGTCCCGCCGACCGCCGCCCGCGCCCAACGGGCGTTCGGGCCCCTCGACGTCGCGGCCTTGCTCCGCATGGACGAGGTCCAGTTGCAATCGATTTACCGGGGAGGGACGGTGGCGGGATTGCCGGCGGGACGGACGCGGGGGACGGTCCTGCCCGCGCCCGGCGCCCGCCGCAACGCGGCGATGTCGGCCGCGGCCCGGCTGGTCTGGCAGGGGAAGGAAGTGGGCCCCGCCGGAACGACCGCCGTCAACCGCTTCTTCGGCGTCCGAACCGTCGCGGGCCGGCTCTACCAGGGCGTCAGCTGGCTCGACGGCGGCCCGACGTTGGTGCTGGATTATTCAGGCTCCTCCCGCGTCTACGCGAACAAGCGCGACGAGATCCGCCTGATCGCCCCCGGCCTCTACCTCGGCGTCATGCACGACCGCGCCACCAACCCCCCGACCCTGGACACCTACTTCGTCCTTGAGACGACGCCGTAAGATCGCGGGCCCTCAACGCGAGCGCGCGCGGCGGCCAGGCCGAACACCCCCGCGTCCCCGGCTCCGCGTTGAGCGTCGGGAGCGCATATGCGGCGTCGGTTGCTCTGTCGAGAACCTAATCCCGGTCGGAAAGCCAGGTTCTCGACGGAGCGGGAGTCGGTTCATTTTTCCTGACCGTCACGGATTTTGGGGGCCTGAACGAATCTTCCCCCCTTGCGG
>CALCIB010000349.1 GCA_937907525.1 uncultured Planctomycetales bacterium
CGCTTCGCGGCCACCCTCTCCCGGTGGGAGAGGGGATGCTATTATAATTACGTTTCGTCTCGCTTTATCTCGACGCGACGGCCAGGCGCGCGTTCCGCCGTCGTCTCGCGATCTCCCACGCCTCGACGGCCCCCCTGGCGAAGCGGTCGGGGCCCCATTCGGCGGCGAGGCCGCGGGCGCGGAGGCCCATCGCGTGGCGGTCGGGCTCGGACAACGCGGCGATCCAGTCGAGCTTGGCGGCGACGTCGGCGACGTCGAACGGGTCGAACCGCGCGCCGGTCGTTCCGGCGGGCTCGGGGACGAGCGTCCCGGCGCTGCCGCAGCGCGAGGAGATCAGGAGCGGCGCGGCGGCGGCGGCGGCCTCGTTGGCGACCAGGCCCCACGGCTCCGACGCGCTGGCCAGGACGAACGCGCCGGCGTGGGCGTACCACCGCGCCAGGTCGTCGGCCTGGAGGAAGCCGGGGCGGTGGACCGCCTGGTCGCAACCCGACCGCGCGATCGCGCCGGCGATCTCGATCGCCCGCGGCCCGTCGCCGCAGAGGACCAGGTCCCACGTCCCACCAGTCGCGCGATACCGCGCGAACGCCTCGATCAAGCGGAGCAGGTTCTTCTCCGGCGCGAACCGGCAGACGGAGAGGAAGAAGGGCGCGGCGGGCATTCCGGCGCGGGCGTCGGGGCGGGCGCGCCAGGCGTCGGCGGCGAGGGCGAAGAAGTCGTGATCGACCGCGTCGTAGCCCAGCGCGATCCGCTCCGCGGGCATCCCCAACTCGACCAGGTAGTCGCGGTGCGACGTCCCGCCGCAGAGCGCCGCGTCGAACCGCCGCACGCGACGGCTCTTGATCATCTCCTTGTACCACGATCGCGGCCGGTCGACGGCCTGGCTCTCGGACATGAGGATCGTCGCCGCGCGGTTGCGGCGGCCCCACCGGAGGGTCGCCATCGCCTCGGGCCGGACGTAGCCGACGGCCGCCACCGCGTCGGGCCGGTCGCGCTCCAGCGCCTCGTCCATCGCCAGGGCGCACTCGACGGCGGGGACGTCCTCAAGCTCCCGGCCGTGGAACAGCACGACGCGCTCGAACGGCTCGTCGGCCTTGATCCGCTCCCAGGGGTAGAGCCGCTCGCCGTCGGCGACCTCGTAGGCGATCAGGCGGTCGCCGCGATCGGCCAAAAGCGCCGCCAGGGCGCGGAGCCGGGCCAGGTGGTAGGGGCCGAAGTTGGTGAAGCAGACGGCGAACTTCATGGCGAGGATCCTTCCTTGGGTGGTCCGTCACGTTCGGCTCATCGAGTCGCGCCGAGGGCGGGCGTCGTCGTCGCGGCGGGCCGTCCGGACGCCTTCAGCCGCCCGAGCGCGCCGGCTCGCCAGGACATCAGCGGGGCCTCCAGCAGCCGCCCCAGCGGCAGACAGGCGACGATCGCGAACGCCGCGGCGCAGGGCCAGACCGCCCACCACGGCGCGACGATCCCCAGCGCCGCGGCGGCCGTTCCGAACGCCACCAGCATCGGGCCGTGGAACAGGTACATCGGATAGCTGACCAATCCCAGCGACGTCGGCAGCGGCCGGCGGGAGCCGCGGACGGTCGCGGCGTCGCTCCGGGCCGCCTCGACGCTCACGAACCGGACGATCATCAGGGCGAACGCGATCCCCGCCCCGACGAGGACCACCTCCTGATGCACGGCCCTCGCCGTGAACAGGCCCATGTCCAGGGCCAGGGCCGCCGGCCAGGTCCCGGCGGCCAGGCCGATCCACGGCCGTTCGACGATCCAGGGCGAATAAGCCTCCACCAGCGCCCCCAGATGCCAGACCGCGCCGAGGCCCACCAGAAAGCCGTAGTTCATGGCGCGGGGATCGCGCGTCAGTCGGTAGGCCGCCAGCAGGACGGCCCCGCCGACGCCGCAGAGGACCGTTCCGACGACCGCCGGCTTGACCCGAAGCGGGACGCAGGCGGCGGCGATCAGGCCGAAGAGGGCGTAGTACGCGACCTCGTTGGTGATGCTCCACGAGGCCACGAACGACCCCATCCGCTCCGTGACCCCCTGGATCAAGAGCGACTGGAAGCCGAGCGTCCGGAGATCGAAACCCATCGGCCAGAGGGTCGGTCGAAATCCCGACGTCCTGACGACGGCCTCGACGGCGACGACGAACAGCAAGGCCGCGTAATACAGGGGCAGAATCCGAGTCGCCCTGGCCAGGGCGTAGGTCCGCAGGGGGAACCGCGGCCCGTCCGACATCCGCCGCGCCGACGCCTGGATGCAATAGCCGCTGAGGATGAAGAAGCCCATGACGTAATAGACGCCGTTCCCGGCGACGCGCAGCAGGAAGTCGGCGGCGAGCCGCGGCAAGCCGACGTCCCACGAGGGGTCCATCGCCCGCGCCAGGTCGAACGAGTGGGCGACCACGACGAGCATCGCGAACAAACCGCGGCAGACGTCGATCCGCTCGAAGAGCGAATAGGGGGGCGAGCCGTCTTGGTCCGGGTCGCGGCGTCGGTTCGTCATTGCGGTTTCCTCCCTGAAGTCGATGCCGCCGGCCGCCCTTCCGGGGCGTTCGGGCGTCAGCGCGGCGTTCCGAAGGCGGGGACCGCCGTCGGGGTCGGGCGCGGCTCGGCGACGGGCCCCCCGGCGAATTTGGCGACGAACCACATCGCCGTCACCGTCGGGAACGCCGAGAGGCCCCAGTTGTAGTAGAACCAGATCATCGGGTCGTCGTTGACGACCATGAACCAGGCGTTGAAGAAGAAGACCGACCAGAAGAACTGGGCCCAGGGCGAAGCGGCGTGCCGGAGGAAGAACTCGTAGAGCATGCGCAGAAACGAGGCCGCGACCGCCAGCACGACGAGCGTCCCGACCGCCCCGCCGTTGAGCTGGGTCGCCCCCAAAATCCCGATCGCGGGTCCCGTGAACTCCTCGTCGCGCTTGAACTCCGACCCGGCGATCCAGGCGCCGACCCACTCCTTGCGGCCGTACAGGGGCTTGCTCGGCCAGACGATCCGGGGGATGAAGGTGGAGAACGTTCGCAGGTAGCTTTGGCCGTAGTCGTAGTCGGACTTCTCGGGCACCGTGTCCAGCATCAGCAGGAAGCCGCCGTACTCCTTCGTCTCGTAGGACGCGAACTCGTCGGAGACGTCCTCCTGGTCGCCGACCACGTCCATGCTCACGAGGATCGTCGAGGGGTCGAACTCGACGACGAACTGGGCGAACCCGCCCAGCGACCGCTCGTAGCTCCGGGTGTTCCGCCAACCGATCGCCAGCGCGACGGCCAGCGCGCCCGTGAACGCGATCGCGCCCAGGACCGGCCACGACGGCCGCTTGAACCGCGTGACGTACATGGCGCAGACCGTCGTGAGCACGGCCATCAACGAGTGCGAACGCTTTCCGTTGAGCAACCAGATCAACATGTACCCCGAGGCGACCGCCAGCCCCGCGACCAGGAACCCTCGCCGCGGTTCGTCGACCCGCCCGCCGGTGACGATCAGGAGGATCGCCGCGACCATCATCACGAACGGGAACGACCGCAAAAGCGCCCCCTCGGCCGAGACCTCTCCCGCGCCGCCGCCGAAGAACCCGGCGGAGAGGATCCCCCAGACGATCAGCACCGGCGAAATCGCCGCCGCCGTCCCCGCCGACCACCCCCGCGGCGGCGTCGGCAGCCACCTCGAGAGCAACCGGCCGGGGCCCAGGTGGTACGCCGCCAGGAACCAGAGAAGCGCCCAGAGCGCCCGCTGGTTCGCCGCGGTCACCAACTCCACGCCCCGGACGCCGACCGCCCAGTCGTGGAACGAGATCGGCTGGATGACGTAGACCTGGACGTAGCCGACGAAGAACATCCAGACCGGCGCGAACGGGTCGAACCGCCCGGTCGCGACCCGCCAGATGAAGTACAGGACCATCACGCCGGCCGTCGCGTAGACGTATTGCAGCTCGTCCATGAACCGTCGGCGCCTCGCGCGCCCCTCCCCTTCCCTGGAGCGGTCCTCGTCCTCGTCGTCGTCGTCAGCCGCGGGCGGTCGTCGCCGCCGGCCGCGCGCCGCGCGGTCGGATCGCTCGCTCCGCGAGCAGCCCGGCGACGGCGTCCGTCACGGCCATGTGGTAGCGCGGCCAGTCGTAGTCCTGGGCCCTGCCTCGCGCCGCGGCCGACATCCGCGCGCGGAGCGCCGGGTCCTCGCCCAAACGGGCCATCGCGCGGGCCAGGGAGTCGATGTCGCGCGACGGGACGATCAGGCCCTCGATCCCGTCGCGGACCACCGAGCCGGCCTCGGGCGTCACCACGCAGGGCAAGCCGCAGGCGAGCGCCTCGTAGGTCACCACGGCGGAGCCCTCGAACAGCGACGGGAAGACGAAGACGTCGGCTGACGCCATGTGCGCGGGCATCTCCGGGTGCCCCACCCGCCCCAGCGGTTCGACGCCCTCCAGCATCCCCTCCAGAGGTCCCAGCCGCCGGGGCATGGGGCCCAAAAGTTGCAGTCTCCAGCCGGGGCGGCGGACCTTCGCCCAGGCTTCCAGCAGGTACTTGATCCCCTTGCGCTGGCTGACCCCGCCGGCGAAGAGGAACGTACACGAGCCGTCCTCCGGTCGGGGCCGCGACGGCGGGCGGAAGCGGCGGCAGTCGGCGGCGTAGGGGATCACCCGGACCCGCTCGCGGCCGACCCCCTCGCGTTCGAGGACGTCGGCGATGTGTCGCGACGGCGCCAAAATCAGATCGGCCCGTTCCAGGTCGCGGAGCCTTCGCGCGTGCAGCCAGGCCATCTCGGCGCGGTCGAGCGACGAGTCGCCCAGGTAGAGGGGGAAGAACTCCGGCGCGGCGGCCCGCTCGACCTCCAGGACGCGGGCCTCCTCGCGGACGTCGCCGTGGACCATGCTCAGGACCACGGGGATCCCCAGCCGGCGGCACCAGGGCATGGCGAAGCCCGAGGCGACGTCGCTGAACGCCAGAAGCGCCCCGGGCCGCGAGGCGGCCAGGATTCCCGCCAGGCGGCGGTCGAACCAGTGGGTCCGCGCCTTGCCGGCGGCGCGTCGCAGTCCTGGACTTCGACCGCCGACGCGGGACTCCAGCTTGAGCGCCAGGTCGACGCTGGGGAGCGAGGCGACGCGGTCGGCGGGGATCTCGACGTCGTGGCGGCGGGCGAGGAAGCCGCGGCGGCGGTCGTAGGCGGCGGGGGCGAGCGCCCGGGCGATCCTCGCGACGGCCCCGTCGGGGTCGTGGTAGTACGAGGTGACGAACCGTTTCAGCATCCCCGCGCGGGCGAGACCGACGACGGCCTGATAGGCGGGGGGCCGGGCGTCCGGACAGGCCACGACCACGCAGTCCCGATGCATTCGCGCTGGCGCGTCCATGGCGCTTCCGTCCCTCCCTGGCGGTTCGTCTCGGTCGTCACGCGCAGTAGACCAGAACTCGCGGCGAAGGGCAAGCCCGCCGTCTCGTCTTCTCGTCTTGCCCGCTCGCGGCCGATCGCATAAAACCCGCGCGATGAACGGCCTTCCCCCCTCGCGGGGGAAGGTGGCCCGAAGGGCCGGATGAGGGGGGGCGGGAGAGAAGGTCGTCGGGATTCCAATGCCTCCTGGACGGGCTTACGCGAATCCCAACGGCGTTATCGCGTGTCGTTCCCCTCATCTGGCCGCCGCGCGGTCTGTCTTCCCCCGCGAGGGGGGAAGACGGTTTGCGACCCGTCATTCCCCCCGCCCGTCTGGAGATCCCATGCGAACGAGCCGAGCCCTTGCGATCGCCGCGTCGATCATCCTGTCCGTCCCGGCCCTCGCCGACGAGCCCGCCGCCGGCGACCGTCGCGTCGCGATCGTCGCCAGCCCCGCCATCATCCCGACGGGCGCGCGCTGCCGCGTCGAGTTGGAGCCCGAGACGCGAGCCGGCGCGACGATCGAGACGACCCATGAAGGGAGGGTCGTCGCCGCCGACGCCGACGGCCTGACCCTCGCCGTCTCCTCCACGAGACGCAAGGAGGTCTCCAACGCCGAGGCCGCCCGTCTGCCGCTGATCGGCCGGCTGTTCACCAACCTCGGCGTCGCCCAGTCGAAGCCCGGCGAGGAGAAGGACGTCCGGATCCCGGCCGCGAGAATCCGCAAGGTGGAGATGGTCCGGAATTGAAGAAGCCGACGGCGGGACCGCCGCGCGACGCGGAGGCGCGGACGCCTGGAAGCACGGTCGGCGGACCCTGGAGCCCTCAATCAAGATTCACGGATACATGGAGAACATCTCTGGAATTCGGCACGGATTTCGCGACCTCGGTCAATTAAAGAAGGCCGCGCGGATCGTGTCGAGCGATCGCTCGGCCCTCGGTCCATTTGAAGGGAAAGAGCGACGATGATCCACCACGATGGAACCTTTCCGCGAGCCGCATGGTTGGCGGTCCTTGCGATCGCGTTCGCGGCCCCCGCGACGGTCTTCGCCGAGGAAGGCGGCTTCCACTCGAACGGGGGCCCGGCGGGCCCGACGCTCGGACAACCCGCGAGCCCGGCGGCCGCCGCGCCGGCGACGCCCGCGCGATCCGCGTCCGAGACGCCCGCGCCTGGCTTCCACTCGAACGGGGGCCGCGCGCCCGCGACGTCCGCGAGCCCGGCGACGTCCGCGCGTCCGGCGCCCGCGACGTCGAACGGCGAGTCCGGCAATGGGGACGGGGCGACGACTCGTTACTCCAGCGGCTATTCCTCCGCCCCGGAGCCGACCACGCCGCGGCCGGCCGCCGCGCCCTATCCCACGAACTGGACCTACGAGCCGGGCGACGGCTATCGCTACCAGCTTTACTACGCCCCAAGCACCGGCGCGTACCTCTATTACCCGGTCGCGCGTTAAGGGCGATCCCGGCGGCGCGCGGGTAATCGAGGGATCCGGACGAGGAGGAGAACGTCCGGATCCCGGCCGCGCGGATCCGCAAGGCGGAACGGATCCGGGATTGAGGGACTCGCGGCTCAACGCCGCCGAACCGCGCGCCGCGTCGGGGTGACGTTCGACGGCGGCTCTCGGGATTGAGGGCCCCGTCAGGGCTTCGGTAGGGCCCGTTCGGTGGCGAGACCCTCGTCGCCCTGGGCCTTCATCCAGGCGTCGAGCTCGCCGCGGAGCTTGGCGAGCGTCTCGGCGCGGGCGGGGTCGTCGGCGAGGTTCGTCAACTCCCAGGGATCGGCCTTCAGGTCGTACAACTCCTCGGCCGGACGGTGGAGGTAACGGTCGACGACGGCCGCGGCGACCGGGTCGGTCTTCGCCGCCTCGACCCAGGAGTCCCAGTAGGAGCGGCCGTCGTCGGGGTTGGCGCGATCGACGTGGGTATGGTGCTCGGCGCCGGGGTCGAGGTTCCGAATGTACTTCCAGCGCCGGTCGCGTACCGAGCGGATCGGGTAGCGGTTCATATCGCCGTCGCCGCTGTGGGTGGTGAAGATCCGCTCGCGGAGTGCGGCCGTCCGGCCCAGGGCGACGTCCAGGAACGACCGGCCGTCGATTCCCTCGGGGGTCGCGCCGCCGGCCGCCTCCAGGCAGGTCGGCAGGACGTCGAGCCAGCTCACGAAGGCGTCGCTCGTGGAGCCGGGCGCGATCCGGCCGGGCCAGGCGACGATCATCGGCGCGCGAATCCCGACGTCGTAGAGGTTCCACTTGGCGAACGGGAACTGGGCGCCGTGGTCGGCGCTGAAGAGGAAGAAGACGTCGGGCCCCAGGAACTTCCGAGCGGCGTCGTAAACCAGTCCGAGGCCGCGGTCGGCGCGGGCGACGGCGGTGGCGTAGCGGCGCCAGGCGCGACGGGTGGCCGGGGTGTCGACCAGGTGCGGCGGCAACGAGCGGACGGGCGGCCCCTCGGCCTCCGGCCAGGGGACGTGCGACCAGTTGGTCCCCACCAGCAGGCAGAGCGGCCGATCCGACGTCTCCGACCGCCGCCGCGACAGCCAGTCCAGGGCCGCCTCGAGGCAATCGTCCTCGTGATACTTGTAGTGGGTGGCGTAGTCGAACCCGTAGGTCGTCACCTGGCGGTAGTGGGCCGTCTTGCCGATGGCGACGACCTCGTAGCCGAGGTCGTGGAAATAGTCGGGCCAGGTCTTCAGACCCGCGCGCGGCCGGGAGTGGTTGAGCATGGCGCCGTTGCGCGCCGGGGCCAGCCCGGTCAGCAGCGCGCCGCGGCTGGGGGCGCACGTCGGCGAGGCGACGAAGGCGTGGGTGAAGGTCATCCCATCGGCCGCGAGCCGGGCCATGTTGGGCGTCGGAAGGCCTCCGCCGTAGGGCGAGCATTCGGCCCAGCCCAAATCGTCGGCCAGGAACACGACGATCGGCGGCCGCGCCGGCTCGGACGCGAGGACGGAAAGCGCCGACGTCGACAAGACGAGCGTCGCGAGCAGGCGGAACGTCGCTGGCATGGGGCCCCTCGGGGAATCATGAAGCGGAGGACCAGACGCGACGCGCGATCCGCGGGGACTTTCCGCGCGCCATCGACACGACCCCAGGATGCGACGCGGGTGGTGGATCGTCCAGAGGGCCCCCCGGCGATCGACCGAATTAAAAGCGAACCGTCACGGACGGTCGAACGGATCAGGAGCGAGGCGCGATCGCGGGGGCTTGCTCGCGCGCCGCCGGGACGACGCGGGGCCCCAGGGTCGGCGGCGCGTCGTCCAGCAGGCCCGCGGCGATCAGGTGGCGCCGGGCCGTCAGGACGTGGATCGGCCGGACCTCGTCGTCGTCCTTGTAACGCGGCAGCAGGAGCATGGGGCGGCCGTCGGGATCGGAGTAGACGAGGCAGTCTGGTCTATCGTGGACTTCGAGGCCGTAGGACTCGAGCGCCCGATGCAGTTCGCCGAAGGTCATGCCGGCGACGTCAGCCATGGTGGTCCGCTCCCATTCGTCGGACGGCTTGTTGTTTCAACTTTCGAGCACGCCGGAAGAACGCCGTGGAGACGCGGTTTCCCGCTGGGACGCCGACCCGAACCGTTCCGGCGCCCGGTCGCGGTCGAACCGCGCCGTCCTCGCGAAGATATCTTTGGAAATAGAGCCAGTAAGCCCTGCGGGTTCGAGCGTGGTAAAGGATCAGATAAACGGGGTTGGGCTCGCCCGCCCATAGATTATAGTCGCGGACGTCCAGGTCGTAGTAGAAGAAACGACCGTCGCCGGGAGGTTCCGCCGCGTCGGTCGCCTTGATCTGAATGAGAATCGCTCCGGGCTCGACGTAGCCGTCGGGGTCGCAAGTGATGACGCTTAGGTCGTAGCCGTAATCGCGCGGCGACTTCCCAGATGAATCCGGCATTTGCGATGTAATACTGGACGTGGACGAGGCTTAGATCGGCCAGGACGTGTTGGCGCGTCCGCCGCTTGCGAGAACCTGGACCGCGATCGGGATCGAGGTGACGCTTCGCCACGATGAGTCCGCCCTCCGCCCTCACGCGCCTGGGAAGGCGTGGGCGTGCTTTTCGCGGCGGGCGAGTTCCAGGTCGTGCTCGACCATCATCTTGACCAGGCCGTCGAAGTCGACCTCGGGCCTCCAGCCCAGGACCTCGCGGGCCTTGGTCGCGTCGCCTTGCAGGACGTCGACCTCGGAGGGGCGGACGTAGCGCTTGTCGAAGTCGACGAAGTCGCGATAGTCCAGATCGACCAGCGAGAACGCTTTTTCCAGGAGTTCGTGGATCGAGTGGGTCTCGCCGGTGGCGACGATGTAGTCGTCGGGCTGGGGTTGCTGGAGCATCATCCACATGGCGCGGACGTAGTCGCCGGCGAAGCCCCAGTCGCGCTTGGACTCCAGGTTGCCCATCGCCAGCCGCTTTTGCAGCCCCTCCTTGATCCGGGCGGCGCCGAGCGTCACCTTGCGGGTGACGAACGACTCGCCGCGGCGGGGGCTCTCGTGGTTGAAGAGGATCCCCGAGCAGGCGAACAGGCCGTAGGCCTCGCGGTAGTTGATCGTCTGCCAGTGGCCGTAGACCTTGGCGCAGGCGTAGGGGCTGCGGGGGTGGAACGGCGTCTCCGGCCCCTGAGGCGCGGGGGCCGAGCCGAACATCTCCGAGCTGGACGCCTGGTAGAACTTCACCGGCCGGCGGCGGTTGAGGACCCGCACCGCCTCCAACAGCCGGAGCGTCCCCAGGCCCACCACGTCGGCGGTGTAAAGCGGCTGGTCGAACGAGACCCGGACGTGGCTTTGCGCGCCCAGGTTGTACACCTCGTCGGGCTCGATCCGCTCCACCAGCGACGACAGGCACGAGGCGTCGGCCAAATCGGCGTAGTGCAAAAACAGTCGCTTGGCGGCCACCGGGTTCTCAAGCGACAGGTGGTCGATCCGCTGGCGGTTGAGCGTGCTGGAGCGGCGGACCAGGCCGTGGACCTCGTAGTCGGGCCGGTCCAGGAGGAACTCGGCCAGGTAGGAGCCGTCTTGTCCGGTGATTCCGGTGATCAGGGCGCGTTTCATGGGCGTCGGTCGTCTGGGGTTCGCGGAGGGTGGGCCGGCGTCTGGTGGTCGCCCCGGTTCGTCAGGGAACATGATACTCCGCCCGCTGGGGCGGGAGGATGGGTTCGAGTTCGGCGAGCAGCCCCCGCGCGAAGTCGGCCAGCATGGCGCCGTCGGCGTCGAGTTCGCCCGGGTAGAAGACCTCGACGGTCATCGACGAGCCGCGGGTGGTCCGTCCGTGGCTGCTGCGGCTGGTGATGGGGAGCTTCCGGACGTAGTTCTCCAACCGGCCCTCGCCGAAGATGTAGTACCAGAACCCGACGTGCTTTACAAGGTCCGCCTGGGCGTAGCCGAGCCGGGTGACGGTCAGCGCGCGGCCGTCGGCGGCGGGGACCGGCATCTCCCGGGTCTGGGCCTCGATCTTCTCCCAGCCGCTGGAGGGGAGACAGATCTCCGGCGTGTGCCGCAGGTTGGTGCCGAATTCGGAGTAGTTGATCCAGAGCGTCAGCCGGCGGCCGGGGTCGCGACGGTCGACGTACTCGCGGTTGAGGTAGTCCGACGTTTGGGCGCGCTCGACGACGTCGGCGGCGACCGCGACGTCGCGGCCGATCCAGTCCCCCAGGGTCATGGGGAGGGTCGAAAGCGAACGCCGCAGCGCGGGCCGCTCGGAGGCGTCGAACCGCTCCAAACCCGCGCGCGCCGCCAGGCCCAGGGTCAACAAGGCGGCGCACAGGCCGCAACGCTTCAAGACGGTCATGACGGGTCCTCGACGGGGGCGGCGGCTCGGAGCGGAAGCGACCAGCCGTCGCCGGCCAGGGCCGGACGACCGACGGCGGACGTGGGCGACGGCGACGACGCGGCGGCCGATCCGCCTCCTCCGCCGCCCGGCGGCGGCGGGTCGGCGTCGGGCGGGCTCGCGAGATCCATAAGCGCGCACACCGAATTCAAAAGCAAAAGCCCCAGGCCCATCAACAGCAGGCCCTCCAGGGTGTGATACGTCCCCTCGGCGTAGCGCGGGTCGACGAAGTGCATGATGTAGCCGGTGGCCACCACCCGCGCCGTGTTGGCGAACAGCGCGATCGGCAGGGCCGAGGCGACCACGACCGCCCGATACCAAAACGGCCGCCGCGCCAGGAAGGCCACCGCCGCGGCCAACGCCAAAAAGCCGGTGAGCTGGCGCATCCCGCTGCACGCCTCGGCGACGAACATCTGGACCCCGCCGGGGAGGGTCATCCGGTTCCCCTCGCAGAGCACCGGCACCCCCGTCGCGTTCATGAACGCCGAGGCCAGCCGGCTGGCCAGAAGCTGAAGCGGCGAGGCGATCCGGGTGTAAAGCGCGATCGGCAACGGCACCATGAAGGCCAGGAACGCGAACGGGAACCAGTACCGCCAGAGCGCCGCGGCGCCGGCGATCATCGCGAACGTCCCGACCAGGGCCGCCAGGAACGCCAGGTCGCCCAAAAAGTCGAGCGGAAGTTGGACCTTCACCACGTTGACCGCGAGCGCCCCGGCCAGAAGGGCCCCGCCCAGAACGAGCCCTCGGCCCCCCTCCGGCGGCGCGAGGCCGCCGTCGCGCTGGAAGACGCGGGCGGCGAAGTAGAGGCTCAAAAGCGGCACGAGGAAGCCGTGGCTGTAGTTGTCGTCGGTGGTCCAGACCCAGTAAAAGTGTTCCAGCGTGTCCCGGAACAGAAGCGCCAGAAGCGCCAGGCAGGCCGTCGCGGCCAGGGCCGCGGGGCGGTTGGCCGGGTCGACCGCCCAGCGGGCGAGGGCTTGATGGAGGCTCGGCGCCGGGTCGGGGTCGGGGGGACGTCCCGGAGACGGCCGACCGTCGGTGCTGGTCATCATGGTTGGTCCTCCTTGCGGGCGTGGGGAGGGGGCGCTCCCGATCGCGTGTTCCGTCACGTCAATTGGCCTTCGTCCCGTTGGATCGGATTCGTCCGGCCGTCGTCGAGGTCGGCCCTTGCCGCAGTTCCAGGACGCGACGGCTGACCTCGTCGGGGGAGGTCGACGCCAGGGCCTCGTCGAGCGCGGCCCGGCGTTGGTCGTCGTCGTGGCCCCGGAGGGCGACGTCGGCCAGGTTGAACCACCACGAGCGCCGCACGCGGGGGTCGTCGATCTGGTCGATGGCCGCGCGGTAGCGGCCGGCGGCGGTCTTCCAGTCGGCCCGCATGGCCGCCGCCTCGGCGGCGACGGCCAGCGTCACGGCCTGGTCGTCGGGGTGGCCCCGGGGTTCGTCGGGGTCGCCGGCCCGGGCCTTGGCGTCGGCCTCGGCGCGCTTGAGGATGCCGCGGAGGACGGCCTCGGAGTCGGAGCGGTGGTCCTGGCGCAACGCCCTGGCGACGGCCAGGGCGGCGACGCCGGATTCGGGGACGGCCGCGGACCAGTCGCGGAACGACCAGGATTCGTCGCCGACGAGTTCGGCGACGACGACCGCGGCCAGCTCCTCGCCGGGGAGCAGGTAACGGGGGACGTCGGGATCCTCGCTGTAGGCCAGCGGCCGTTCGCGGGGAGGCGTCGCGGTGGCGGCGATCTCCAGGGCGTGGCGGAAGACGCGAAGGGCCTCCTCGTCCTTGCCGGCGCGGTGGAGGGTCCGCCCGGTCCAGGCCAGGGCGGCGGCGTCCCTCGACAGGCCGATCGCGGGCGTCGAGTCGCCGCGGAGGCGGGCCAGGTTGAACTTCGCCAGGGAGTCGAGCGGGCCCGCGGCGGCGGCGGCCTCGTACATCTCCGCGGCGGTCGCGTGGAGGCCGTGCTCGACCTTCGTACCGTTGAGGTAGACCCCCCATTGCGCCAGGTGCGAAGGCGCGGTGCCCCACCACGAGGGCCGGGGGGGGACGAGCGTCGCGGGGAGCGGTCGGTCCTTGGCGGCGGCCCCGGCCAGGCGGACGGCGGCCGAGATCTTGACGACCGTCGCGGCGTCGTGCGAGACGGCCGCCTGTTTCCAGGAGCAGAAGGCCAGCAGACCGCCCGCGGCCAGGGTCGCGGCCAGGGCCGGGGGCGCGGCCATCCAGGCCGGCGGCGACCACTGCGCCGGCGCCGCCGCCGCGGTCGGCGCCGCCGCCGACGGCCGCGACGGGGGCCTGGGGATCGCCTCGGTTCGGGCCCGGGCGCGGCGAAAACCGCCGTCCAGCACGTCCCGCGCCGAGGGGAGGACCCAGGCGTCGTCCCCCCTGCTCTTCGACCGCCGCGCCCGCGTCGGGTCGAACCCCTCGACGTCCTCCTCGAAGTCGCGCGCCCGGGGTTTTTCGGGATCGAGCGCTCCGCCGCCGAATCCATAGACGCTCGTGTCCGCCACGAACGGCCCCGCCGGGAACGCCCAGCCCGGCGCGGGTTCGTCGGCGACGTCGCGACGATCGATGGCCGCCGGCGCGGCCGCCGTCCCCTCTCCCGCCGGGAGAGGGTGGCCCGAAGGGCCGGGTGAGGGTCGTGGCGCTTCGGAGCGAACAAGGAGTTCATCATCGATGGCCGATAACGCGGCCGCCGTCCCCGCTCCCTCGGGAGCGCTTTGTCGAAGCTCCTCGGTGACGAGCCTTCCCCCCTTCTCCCCTTGTGGGAGAAGGCGCCCCGAAGGGGCGGATGAGGGGGGGCGCGATCGAGGACCGTGGGATTCCCCCTCATCCGGCCTTCGGCCACCTTCTCCCACAAGGGGAGAAGGGATGCTTGGCGTCACATGTTCATTAGATTTTGGATGGAGCGCCTCAAGGGGTTCGTCATCGACCTCGCGATCGTCAATCGACGGCGTCCGCGAAGCGCCGCGACCCTCACCCGCCGCTTCGCGGTCCCCCTCTCCCGCCGGGAGAGGGGACGTCTCGAAGCCCTCCAGGCTTCGCGTCGCGCGGTCCTCGCTCGGCGGCTCATGCCATTGGGGATCGTCCGAAATCGGAGAGGCCGCGGGCGAGTCTTCGGCCGCCGTCCGGCGGTTCACGACCGCCCGGCGCAGACGGCGGCGGACGACCGAGGGCCTGGGAGGCTCGGGGACGGGCGGGAGCGCCTCGTCGACGTCCGGGGCTTCGAGCCGGGCGAGCGCTTCGGCGTCGAGGAAGTGGAATCGACGGCTTGGCGGCTCGACCGTCGGCGGCGTCGCGACCGGCGGCGGCTCGACCGTCGGCGGCGCGGGGGTCGGGACGGGGCGCGTCCAGGATTCCGGCGCGGGGGGCCTGGGCGGGTCCGGTCGCTTCGTCGGGGGGGGGGTCGGCCGGACGTAGGCGCGAGCCCGATACGCCGTCGCGGCCGGGCGGGGCCGCGGCGGCGGCTGGTGGCGAGGCGCGACGGGGGGCCTGGGGATCTCGCGAGGCGCGGGCCGCTCGACAGTCGGCGCGGCGGGGGGCCTGGGAGTTTCGCGGGGCGCGGGCCGCTCGACGGTCGGCGCGGCGGGAGGCCTGGGGGTCTCGCGGGGCGCGGGGCGTTCGACCGCCGGCGCGGGCTTCGGCGTCGGCGCGGCGGGGGGCTGCTCGACGGGGGACGGCCGCCCTCGGCCGTCGTGCTCGCGGGCGGTCTTGAGGCGGTCGCCGGCCTCGCGCCAGCGGGCCTCCCACGGGTTCGAAAGCGGCGGCGCGGCCGGCTCGACGACCGGGGCCGACGGGGGGATGTCGGCCGGGGGGTCCCAGTCGGGCTCGGCGAACTTGCCCCGCTTCAGGGCCAGTCGGAACGGGCCGACCCGAAAGACGACGTCGTGCTCCAGCGTCCGGGGGCCGGCGACCGTCTCGCCGGCCAGGATCACGTCGTAGCCGTGCAGGGGCGTCAGCAGCCAGGTCCGGCCGCGACGGTGGATCCGGCACGCCTCCTCGGGGAGCGACGGGTCGGCGAGTCGGACCTCGCAGAAGGCCGCCCGGCCGATCCGCGCCGATATCCAGGGAACCTCCACGATCCGGATCGATCCGGCGTCGCGGTCCTGGATATGGAGACAGGTGGATTCGGCCATCGTGGAATCGACTCCTCCGTGAGCGACGTCCCGATCGTTTCGGCGTTCCGGGCGGGTCCCTCCCGACCGTCGATGTCAAGCAAGGTCAGGCGCGTTCGACGAAAAGGTCCGTGCCTCCGGCCAGCCAGCGGTTCCAGGTCCCTCCCAGAGCGCTCGCGGCCAGGGCCACGGCCGACAGTTCCACCGTCCAGTGGACGGCGGCCAATAGAGTAAGCCCGGCGGCGGCCCCGATCAACCCGTGCGCCAGGAAACGCTCGGCCGGCGCGAGCCGGCGGAGGCCGCCGGGGATGCGGACCAACGACCAGAGCGCCGCGGCGGCCAGGATCGCCAGGCCGGCGCCGCCGGTCTCCGCGGCCCATTGCAGCAAGCTGCTCATGGCGGTGTTGGAACTGGCGTCGCGGTCCTTGTAGTACGGGTGGATCGCGGCGAACCCCCCCAGGCCGACGCCGACCGTCGGGAACTCGCGGGCGATCCGCGCCGCGACGCGCCAGGAGGCGCGGCCCTCGTCCCAGTCGGGCGCCTTCAGGGGGGGCGGCGCGCCGGTCAGGTCGCTCCAGCGATCCCGCGACAACGCGCCGGCGGCCAGCGCCAGGATCAGGCCCGTCGTCAGCGCGAAGCCCAGAAGCCGGGTTCCGGACGTCCGAAGCGCCGGCAGGCCCGCCAGGGCCAGCCCGACGGCGAACGGGAAGCAGAACCGCGGCCCCGCGGCCAGCCCGACCAGGAACGCCGCCGGGACCGAAAGCGCCGCCAGCAGCGCCGCCGCCCCCGCCGCCCCCGACTCCCCCATGGACGTCGACCAACCCTCGCGACCGCCGCGGGCGCCGGCGTGCAGGACGACCCCCAACGCCAGGGGGAGCGCCAGGGCCCCCAGCGCCAGAAAGCCGCCGACGCCTCCCGGCATGGTCCCGAACGTGAACGGTCGAACGACCTCCAGCCGCGCCGCGGGGACCGCCGCGGCCGCGGCGCCGGCGGGAAGCTCGCGGAAGACGACCACGCCGGGGGCGTCGACCAGGTCGTTGCCGTCGGGCGCCCACCACGGCGCCCCCGCGCCGGGGGTTATGAAGCCGAAGAGGCCGTCGCCGCCGGTCCCCGCCTGGACCGTCGCCAGGACGGCGTTGACCAGAAAGCCGGCGATCACCGCGCCCCAGACCAGGTACAGCCGTTCGAGCCGGTCGACCCCGCGGGAGACGCTCCAGAAGACTCCCAGACAGGCCGCCAGCAGCGCCAGCTTCCGAACCGTCGCCGCGCGGTCCAGGCTGGCCGGGGAGCGGATGCCGGCGGCCTCGGGGAGCGTGGCGGCCGGGTCGTCCTGGGCCGCCGCGACCGTCGCCGCGCCGCGCGTGTAGATCGCGCGGGCCGAGGGCGACAGCCGCGCCGCGAGCGCGGCGGGCAGCGGCGCGACCTGGACCGCCCCCAGCGCCAGGACCATGAACCCCAGCCCCCCCAGCGGGCTCTTGAGGATCGCCGCGCGGCCCTCCAGCAGGTCGTGGACCCAAAGCGTCGCGACCAGGGCGCAGGCGGCGGCCACGAGCGCCGGCCGCGACCACCACGCCGTCCCGCCGAAGCCGAGGATCGCCCCCAGCACCAGCCCCGCGGCCAGGGGGCCGTGGAGCCGGTCGAGCGTGGCGAGCGTTCGGGATCGAAGGGCGTTCATCGGATGCGGCTCCGTGGCGCGGGGGTCAGGCGTCGGCCGTCGCGGTTTGGCGGGCGGCCGGCAAGGCGCGGTCGCGGCGGAAGGCGGCGACGGCCGCCGGCTCGTAGGCGTGGCTCGACCAGTGCCCGGCCGCGTCGGCCAGGCCGTTGACGACCACCCCGGCGATCTCCACCCGCGACTGCTCCAAAACGGACTTGGCCCGCTGGAGCGTCACCGTCTGGTGCGCGCCGGCCCGGACCACCAGCACCGCCGCGTCGACCATCCGGCCCAGCACCCGGCAATCGGCCATCCCCAGGATCGCCGGCCCGTCCAGGACCACGCGGTCGTAGTGGTGCGTCAGCGCCGTCAAAAGCTGCCGCAATTCCAGGGTGCCGAGGATCTCGATGGGCACCTCGCTGGGATCGCCCGCGGCGATGAAGTCCAGGTTGCGCAGCTCGGTATGACGCAAAACGGCCTGCCAGGGGACCGAGCCCTTGAGCACGTCGACCAGCCCCAGCCGGGCGTCGTCGTCCTGGTCCTCGGCGGGGAAGACCGCGTCGAGGGTCGGACGGCGGAGGTCGACGTCCAGAAGCAGGGTGCGCTCGCCGGCGCGGGCGCAGGCGGCGGCCAGGTTCAAGGCGGTGGTGGACTTGCCGTCGCCGGCCTTGGCGCTGCACACCAAGAGACTGACGATCGGCCCGCCGCGGTCGGCGGCGCCCAGAAGCCCGGCGCGGACGTTGCGGAAGGCGTCGGCCGAGGCCGAGTCGGGCGCCGCGGAGGTCCACAGGTGGCCGCCGCGATGGGTCAAGGCCGTGCGCGCGATCCGCGGCACCACGCCCAGAAGCGGCAGGTTCAAGCCGTGGCTGACGTGCTCCGGCACCCGCACCGAGTGGTCCAGGTGCTCAAGCAAGAAGACCAGCCCCAGCCCCGCCCCCAGGCTGACGACCAGCCCCGCGGCGATCATCATCGGCCGGTTCGGCTTGATCGGGACCGCCGGCTCCTCGATCCTCCCCAGCACCTTCACCGGCGGGCTGGCCTCCTGCGACTTCGAGAGGATCTCGAACGACTGGAGCTTCTCCTGCATCTCGTCGATTCGCTTGCGGATCGAGGCGTGGTCCTCCATCAAATACATGAACTTCTGATGGTCCGGCATGGCCTTCTGCATTCGGACCAGCATCTCCCGCCGTTGCCCCTCGCGGGCCTCCAGGTCGTTCTTCAGCGACTCCTGGATCATCTCGGTGGGATCGGCGGCCATCTTGGTCTTTTCCTCGAACGAGCCGTCGATCTCGTCGATGGCGTCCATCACGCCTCGAAGCTGCCGCGCCACCCGCTTGACCGCCGGGTCGGAGTCGAAGTGCCGGACCTGGCTCCGAAGCACGTCCAGGTGGTCGACGAGGTTCTGCTTCAACTCCTCCAACTGCTCGCGCTGCCGACGCGCCGCCGCCTCGCGGGGGGAGATCATCTCCTCCTTGGGGAACAGGGGGGCGAACATCATCTTCTGGTTCAACTCGGCGATCCGCGCCTGCTGGGCCTCGATCGACTGGCCCAACCGGACGTACTGCTCCTCCAGGACGTTCCGCCCGCCGGGGCCGATGGTCCCCAACGCCTCGATCTGGCGGACCATCTCCCCCTGGCGGTCGTCCCGCTCCTTGACCAGCGCGTTGAGCGCGCGGCGGGCGTTCTCGACGGTCTCCCGGATCCGCGACGACTGCTCCTCGTTGGCGGACTTGACCAGTTCCTCCAGCAGGGCCTCCAGAAGCCGCTTGGTCAACGCCGGGTCGCGGCCGGTGAGGGTCACGGTGTAGGTGTTGGACCTGAGCACCGGCTTGACGCCGATGTTGTCGACGATCAGCTCCGCGGCCGGGTCGTCCATGCGGGCGACCTCCGGGCCGAACTGGTTGCGGGCCATGACCCGCTCGGCCAGGACGCGGCCGTATTGCAGGTCGGTGACCTTGTCCGCGGCGTAGCTCGTCGCCGCGGTCGGGTCCGGCTTGCCCATGTCCCGCGCCACCAGCGCCGAAAGCGCCGAGTCGTAGTGCGGCGCCTCGATCCGGATCTGGCCGACGGCCTGGTAGATCTTCGGCCGGCGCAGCGCGTAGATGGAGGTCAAGGTCCCCAGCGGCACGGCGATCAGGAGGGCCAGCCAGAACCGCCGCCGCAGGGCGCCCAGGTAGTGCGCGGGGGTCTTCACCGCGGCCGGGTCGGGCCCGAGGGGGGAGGCGACGACGGTCGCGACGGCCGCGGCCGGATACGCGCCCGCCGCGAGGCGCGGCGACGGCGCGATCGGGGCGGCTTCTCCGCGATAGGGGGCGAGATCGTCCATGACAGCCTCCGTCGGGTGTTGTCGTCGTCGTCGTCGGTCGGATCGATCAGCGGCGGGCCAGCCCGGCTTCGAAGCGGCCCAGGGCCGGCGTGGTCGGTTGGGCGGGCTTCGGGGCGGGCGGCGTCTCGACCGCCTCGGCCCGCCTCGCCTCCTCTTCCGCGGCGAAGCCCGCCAGACGATCGGCCAGGCTCCGAGTCAGTCGTTGCAGGTAGCGGAAGGCGATGTCCGACGCCAGGCCCTCGCCGCCGGCGTCGGCCGAAAGCCGCATCACCGCCGTGATTCGAAGCTCCCCGGCCGCGGTCCGGAAGATCGCCGCGGGCGCCGCTCCGTCCCCGTCCTCGATCGCGTCCAGGGTCGATACCGCGTCCTCCGGCGGAAACCCCGCGTCGGCGCAGGCGACGTGCAACCGCGGACAGCCCAGGGCCTCGGCCGTCTTCTCCAAAATCTCGAACGCCGCCAGCGGCGACTGGCACAGCTCCACCCGCTGGATCGCCTCCCACGTCAGCTTCGCCGCCTGCCGCTCCTGCCGGCCCCGCAGCATCCGCGCCTGGAAGTCGTCCATCAGATTGTGCAATTCGTCGCGGCGGCTGGTCACCACCACCAGGAACGCCAGGCAGCCCGACATCCCCAAGACCAGCGCCAGGAATTCGCTCCGCAGCGACACCCCCAACAACACCGCCCCGCACAAAAACCCCGAGAAGCAGTACAGCAAAAGCGCCGCCTGCCTGGGGTTGAGCCCCAGCCCGATCAGGATGTGGTGGACGTGGCGACGGTCCGCGGCGCTCATCGGCAGGTTCCGGACCCAGCGACGGAAGATCGCCATCGCCGTGTCCGAGATCGGCAGCCCCATCGCCAGGATCGGAAAGAGGATCGAGATCGCCGAGGGTCCCTTCAGCGACCCCTGCACCCCGATCACCCCGATGAACAGCCCGATCAAAAGCGCCCCGCTGTCTCCCAGGAAGATGCAGGCGGGGTGCCAGTTGTAAAGCAGGAACCCGGCCAGCGAGCCGGCCAGGGCGGTCGCCAGGATCGCGACCTCCACGTTCCGGTTGTGCAACGCCACCAACGTCAACGTGCCGCTGACCAGGAGCCCCACCCCGGAGGCCAGGCCGTCCATGCCGTCGATCAGGTTCCAGACGTTCATGCAGCCCAAAAACCAGAAGAGCGTCACCCCCAGGCTCGCCGGGGCGACGTCGAACGGCCGGGCCAGGATCGCGAAGTGGAACGCGCCTCGGGTCAGGTCCAGGTCCAGCCCCAGGGTCTCGATCCGATCGATCCTGATCCCCCCCAGGTACAACGCCATGACCGCCGCGGCCTGCCCCAGCAGCTTCACCCGCGGCCCCAAGGAGCGCGTGTCATCGATGAAGCCGACGCCCAGCACGATCAGGGCCGCGACGCCGATCGACCACTCGTGGGTCAGGTCCGGCAGGTTGATGCTGAAGTTGGGCGACCACGTCGAGGCGTGCGGCAAGAGCACGCCGACCGCGACGCCGACCGCCAGCCCCAGCCCTCCCAGCCGGGGGACGCTCGACGTATGGATCCGACGGTAGCCGTCGGGCCTGTCGATCGCGCCGACCCAGCCGGCGAACTGCGTCACCAGCGGCGTCGCCAGCACGCAGCCCATCATCGCGAACGCGAAGATCATCAAGTAGCCGTTGGAGATCGTCATCGCGCCGAGCCCTCCCCGCGTCCCGCGGTCCACGCGCCGTCCCTGGCCGACCGGCCCGCGAATCCCATCGGAATCGGCGGCCGTCCGGCGACGGACGCGATCGAGACGGCCGCGGCGGCGCGACCGTCAAGGGGAACTCGCGACGGCGCGGCGACGCCGCGGAGGACGGCGGCCGCGAACGCGCCAAGGTCCGCCGCGAGGGGTCGAGGAGGACGACCCGACGGGCCCGAGGCGCGACGGTGGATCGAGGAGTGGCTGGGCACGGCGTGTCTCGTCTTCCTTGACTCGATCGGCTGCGGATCCGCCCCCAGGATTCCATCCCGGATTCGGACACTCTCGGAGGACCAGGAGTATCCCCGAAGCCCGCCACCCCGTCAAGCGCGTTCACGGACGAATCGCGACGCGGCGGCCGGGAGGGCGGGCGGGACGGATCGCCGTCCCGTCCGCCCTTTCCCGCTTCACTTCGGCTTCGGCCCGCCGGGGCCGTAGAAGTCCATGAAGACGTTCTCGCGCTCCAGCGGCAGGGCGAAGCCGTCGGAGACGCGGGTCATGTACAGGCCGCGGCAGAGCCACCAGAACGTCGCCATCGCCACGTCCGGGCCCAGGTCCGCCTCCAGGCCGCGATAATCGGCCGTCGTGACGCTCCAGGGGGCCTTGGTCAGCTTGCGGGCGTAGGCGAACGCCCGTTGCTGCTCGGGAGGGAACGCCGACCAGTCGTCGCCGGCCAGCCGCCGCGTCCGCTCCGCGACCTCCCCCCTGTCCAGCCCCGCCACCTCAAGGAGCATCTCGCAATGCCCCATGCAGTAGTTGCAACGGATCGCGCGGGTCTGAATCCAGAACAGGCTCTCCTCGAAGACCCGATCCGGCTTCGTCTCCGCCCACATCGTCCGCGTCGCCCGGCTCCACGGCAGCGCCAGCTCCGGGACGTAACCCATGCCGACGAGATTCCAGACGATCCGCGTCGGCCGCTGGGCGAACTCCGGCGGCAGCCCCTTGACCACCTCGTCCCACGTCGGGACCGGCAGCCGGGGCGTCCGCGCGCGCTGGCCCTCCAGCCGCGATTGCAGCGCCTCGTAAGACAGCTCCGACCACTCCGGATCGCGGTCGACCACCGTCGCGCCGCCGTCCCGAAGCGGTTCCGCCTTCGGTTGCGGCGGCATGATCGGCCGGGACTGGAACGACCCCGGCGCGAACGCCACGGCGATCGGTCCTAGCGGGCCGTCGGGCTCCATCGCCAGTTCCAGCCCCAGCCCCAACGCCACCCGGTCCTGGAAGTTGCCGTAGGCACCTAAAAGCACCATCGCCGCGGCCTGTTTCGCGCCATACCGCTCGACGAGCCTGGCGAACAGGGCGTCGGGGATCGAGGGGGCGTCGAGGGTGTGCAGCCGCGCGAACTCCAGCGCGTCGCGATACTCCGCCGGCCAGCCCGAGGGGTCGCCGGTCACCGCCTTGACGGTCGCCTCGTCCATCCCGGCCCTTACGGCGTCGGCCAGGGCGTGGGCCATGGAGTATTCACAGCGGTTGCAATCCGCGATCACCCAGCGCATCGCGGCGCGGAGCTTGGGGTCGACCGGACTGGTGACGCGCTGGGCGTGGTCGAGTTCCAGCATCGCGGCGGCCGTGCGGGGGAGCCTCGCGGCGACGGCTCGCGCCCAGGCGGGCAACGCGCCCCCCCCGCCGGAGACGGTCTCCGGCATCCTCTCCCACGCCTCCCGGTCGGTCAACACGTTCACGGCGGGGCCTCCCTCGGCGAACGCCGACGAAAGGGACGCGGCGGCCAGGCCGAGCCCCAGGGTCAAGACGCGAGCGAATTTCATGATGCGACGATCCTTGGATTCGAGAAACTCGGGCGACATTGGTTTTCCTGACCGACACGCATTTTGGGGGCGGTCCCAACGTCCTTCCCCCCTCGCGGGGGAAGGTGGCCCGAAGGGCCGGATGAGGGGGGGCACGCGAGAAAGCCGTCGGAATCCAGCACCGGCTGGACAAGCCTCCGCGAATTCCAACGGTGTTTTCGCGCGTCGTCCCCCTCATCTGACCGCGTCGCGGTCTGTCTTCCCCCGCGAGGGGGGAAGATCGTTCACTCCTTCACAAAATGCGTGACGGCCAGCGGCTTTCCCCGCCCGTCAAAATGCGTCGGCGCCGACGACCTCGCCGCCGGCGCGGGTGCCCAGGGCGCGCCAGACGTCGCGGGCGACGGCGTCCTTGACGAACCGCACCGTGCCGTCGCAAAACAGGACGTTGACGCCGCCGGGGTGGAAGCTGGAGGCCAGGTTGAGGATCCGGCCGGGAGGGTACATGCACGAGCGGCCGTTGGGCGCGTCGCCGTGGCCGAAGACGCACGACGTGCTCCCGTCCAGCCAGGGCGAGCCCTGCGACGAGACCCCCTGCGACGACAGGCCCGTCACGTCGACGCTCCGACAGTCGGCGATCGCCGCGTCGGCCGTCGCCGGGAACGTCCGGGGGAGGTACAGGTCGCTCCTCGGCGTGGAGACCGCGTTGCTGAAGTCCCCCTTGCGCCGCTCCGACATGGCCGCCGTGTTGCTGGTCCCGTCCGTGACCGCGGCGATCGTGGTCCGGCTGACGCTGAAGAACACCCCGTCGGGCGGCGGCATCGCCGCGTTCGCCCCGCCGGTGTCGCTGGCGCCGTGGGTGAACAGGATGCCGCTCCCCTCGCTGAACCTGTAACTGATCGGCGCCTCCCCCGGAGGGACCGTCGCCTGGGGGTCGGACGGGCAGGAGAAGACCGCGACCGCCGTCGCCCTCGACGTGGAGTTGGCCGGGTCGCTCGGCAAGAGGTCGAAGTTGATCGTGTTGAACGTCTGGGTCTGCTCCATGTACCCCAGCAGCCGGGCGAACCCGGAGAACGTGGCCGTGGGCGGGAAGCTCGGCGCCGGCGTGCTCAACCCCCGACTGTGCGGGAAGCAACCCTGCACGTCGTGGTAGTTGTGCAGCGCGATCCCGAACTGCTTCAGGGCGTTGACGCACTGGATCCGCCGCGCCGCCTCCCGCGCCGACTGCACCGCCGGCAGCAAAAGCGCGATCAACACCGCGATGATCGCGATCACCACCAACAACTCGATCAACGTGAATCCCCGACGATCCATGAGAATGCTCCGATCGTTTGATAATATCGTTGCGACGTGTTCATGATTTGATGGATTTGACGCGACGCTCGCGACGCTCGCGACGCTCGACGCGGCGAGGCGCGCGGGCCTTCGGCCGATCCCGAGGCGGGATCGTCGTTTCAGCGGCGACGGACGCCCCCGCGCGCGGCGAACGAGGCCGCGGGATCGCGCGAGCGGCGACGGCCGCGACGAGGAGGCGATGGATGGAGCGCGCGCGGGCGCGCCGGTCGGCGCGGCCGGGACGGTCAGACGCGCGGGGGATGGAACGGCGCGTGGCCGCGGTGGGAGGGGCGGAGCGGGCCCGACCTGGGGATCGGATGGGAGCGGGACGAGCGATCCTCAAGGACGGCCGCGGCCAGACGGCCCCAATGCTCCAGCCGGTCGACGCCGACGCCGCCGGGAATCGGGCCGGGAGCCGGATCCTCGGAGCATCGCAAACCGTCGCACGGCGAGGGCGGCCGCGGACCCGGCGCGTCGGCCAGCGCGCCCAGTTCCGCCAGATGATCGAGCCCCGCCGCCGCGGCGGCCGGCGCGCCCGGCGGTAGGTGGCAACCAGCCCTCGTCTCGCTCGGCGCGCTCGCCAACGTCAGCAGCGTCAACAACGCGCCGGCGATCGTCCGCGACGATGGAAGGGGAGGCTTGCGCATGGCCGCTCGAACGGTGGCGATGTCGCGATCCGAACCGAACCGACGACTTTTCCAGATGACGCCGAGATCTGAACGACCGGGGATTCTACCAGCCGCGCCGGGAGCCCTACAACCATCGGTCTCGACGGTTTTCCAAATTCCCGGAGTTCCGGATCGGTCGTCCTTCGCAAGCGCCGTCGCGTTCAATCGTCGTCGTCCTCCTCCTCGTACCTGACCCGGCGCACCTCCACCGTCATCTCGGGCAGGAAGTCGCCTTCGGCGAACCGATGGGTCGCGGCCTCCTCGTCGCTGACGAACCCCGGCGTCGCCACGGCGCAGAGCGACATCAAGGTCAGCGACTTGCGGTTGCACGTCGGGCAGAGCGTGCAAGCCTTGGCGTCCTTCTTCCTCCAGATCCGCGTGATGAACGAGAACGGCTCGCCGTCGGGGCCGACGAACGTCGCGACGCGCGTCTCCCTGGGCTTCGGTTCGCTCGACATGACTGGACCTCCCATGCCCCGGGTAAATGGACTAAATTTCAGTATAAGGTCCGATCCGGGCAAGGCAAGGGCCCCCTCCCCAGGCGCGTCCCCGCGCCGATTTCGAGAAACCCGCGGAAACCTGAAATCCCGCCGGCCCGACCGCGGATCATCCCGAAGACGACCGTTCTTTGACAATCCGGCAGTCGGAACCGCGGCCCGAGACCACGGGCCGAGCGAAGACACGTCGCAACAGCGCGCCGCGCCCACGGGCCGAACGAAGATCCGTCCCCTCTCCCGCCGGGAGAGGGTGGCCCGGAGGGCCGGGTGAGGGTCGTCGCGCTTCGGAAGGAGCGTCGGCTCGAACCCGGCGCGGCCGTCGGCGTTCGCGAAGCGCGACGACCCTCACCCGCCGCCGCGCGGCTGCCCTCTCCCGGTGGGAGAGGGGACGGATTCAAGCCCTCTCGCGCGTCACTTCGAACTCGACGAACGAACCCACGTGAAATTAGTTGTCAAGGTATTTGAGATCAAGATGTTACGTCAATATTAAATCTCATGCCGCGACGGCGAACGAACCCGCCGGGGCCGTCACCGCGGCAACACCTGGCCGGGGAGGAGTTCGGGGAGGGAGGGGACGGGCTCGGGGCTCGTCATCTGGCGGCGGACGTCGGCCAACGCGGGCGAGACGCCGAAGTCGTCGAGGTTGAAGTTGTACCTCTGGATCAGTCCCGCCCCGCTGTAGCGGAGGAAGGTCACGTTGAGGATCACGTCGCGCTGGTCGCGCTGGACCCGAAGCGGCGTCAGCGTGAACTGCGCCACCCCCGCCGCGGCCAGCAGGCCCATCGCCCAGAAGGCCCGGCGCTCTCCCAGCAGCGACCGCAAGCCGACCGCCGCGCCCAGGTAGAGCAGCGGCAGGAACGGGAAGACCAGCCCGGCGTTGCCGGCGAAGATCAGGAACGAGAACCCCCACGACGGCCCCACCCAGAGCGTCGCCAAGAGCAGCTCCCGCCAGTTCGACGGCCGGAGCGACCGCGCCAGCCCCAGCAAGAACGGCGGCAACGCCAGGACCGCCCCCCAGGCCAGGAACAGGCCGTACTTCACCAGGTTGCGGACCAACCCCTCGAACAACCCCCGCGCCGCCATCGAGAACCCGGCCTTGTCCCCCTCGTGCTTGGCGCGCACGCGGTCGAGGTAGACGTCGACCCCCCCCAGAACCCAGGAAGTGCCGAAAAACCAGAAACAGCACGACGCCGCCAGGATCGCCCCGCCGATCAGCCAGTGCCGCCAGGGCGCCCGTCCCAGAAGCAACGAGCCGGCCCACAGGGGCGTCCCGAAGGCCAACAGGTCGGGCCGCAGGACCATCCCGACCCCGAGCGCCAAACTGGCGCCGATCATGTCGGCCGTCCGTCGCGACCGCTGGTAGCGGAGCCCGTAAAAGCCGATCGCCGGCAGGACGGCCAGCCAGACGGGGTAGCTGGCGATCGCCCCGCCGTGCCACCAGACGATCGGGTTGCACGTCGTCGCCAGCGCCGCCGCCGCCGCCAACGGCCTCGAAACCGCCAGCGTCCCGAACAGATAGGCGAACGCCGCCCCCGCGATCGTCAAGCCGACGTTCACCGTCAGGAACGCCGTCACCGGATCGGCCTGGAAGACGTTCGCCAGCCTCCCCAGCAGGACGTAGCCCAGGTTCCCAGGCATCGGGACGTTGAACGTGGAATCAAGTTTGAGAGCGTTGATATAAAGAGGCCCGTCCTTCCCCATGTAGTCGAACGAGTCCAGGTACGGCGCGCGGCTGGCGACGGTCCAAAGCGCCAGGGCGAGGATCGCGAGGGCGTCCGCGCGGCGGTCGGCCGCCGCGGGCGCGGCGAGGTCGGTCGCGAGGCCGCGGCGGCGGTTCGGCTCGGCGGTGACGGTCGAGGACATGGGGCGGGTCCTTCCGGGTCGGCGTCGGGTCGGCGGGGCTTCGAATCAGCGGCGGGCGGTCGTGCGGGGGGCGGGGCTCGGCGGGACGAAGCCGCGAAGGCGGGTCCAGCCCGACTCCTCGACGTGACCGGCACCGCGGACGATCTCGGCGAGGCCCTCGCCCTCGGCCTCCGCGACCATCATCTTGAAGTGCTTCGCGGCGATCCGGCCTCGCACGCCGGGACCGTCCGGAAGCCCTCGCGCCGCGGCCGGACGGTGGAGGAACGGCTCGTCGTCGAAGGCGTGGACCGGGAACGGCGGCCCGAGCCCCAGCCCCGAGAGCGCCGGCTGACGGTGGACCGGCCCGTCGGCCCGTCGCAACGGCGCCGCGGCGCGGTCGAGTCCCTCGCCGCGGTCCAGGTCGAACCACCCCGCGTCGGCCGGCGTCGTCGGAGCTCCAGCAGGCCGTAGGCGAGCGTGGCGGCCAGTCCCAGACTCGCCAGGACGAGCGTGAACAGCCGCATTCCCAGGCCGCGGTCGGCGACCGAGGCCGGCAACCGCCGGGTCGCCGCGGCGTACGACCCGTAGGACCCCGCGTCGTACAGGGTCGTCGGATGGTAGGGCGGCTCGCTCGGCCGGTCGTACAACGGCAGCCCGCGCTGGACCTTGAGCACGTTGAGGACCTGGACCGACTCCCCGCTGGTCGTGGTGCTCAAGGGCCCCGAGGGCCCCGCGACGGTCGCCGTCCAGGCGCCCGGGACGGTCAGGGAGGCCGCCGCCGGGACCAGGAAGAGGAGGGCCGCGAAGGCCGGTCGCGAAATACGGCGACTCGCGCGCATGATCGATGTCCCATCCATGAAGTCGAATCCGTTCGGTCGATCGGGGCCGATCCTACCCCATCGACCGCGATTCCGCAACCGACGATCCCCGTGGTACGATGGACCGACCCGGAGATCGCGTCCCGAGCCGCCCGAGGCCCGCCATGCCCCCCAGCTTCTGGATCCCCTGGATCCTCGTCCCCATCCTGATCGTGGCGGGTTTGATCGTCATGATGCTTCTGGCGGTCTTCATGCTCGCGGCCCTATCGGTCGCGGCGGCCCTCCACGTGCTGGGCTGGGACCGCCGGCTGCTCGACTGGCTGGCGCGGAGGCTGGACGTCCGGGTCGCCGCCCTCCACTTCCCGGAGAAGGAGAAGCCGGAGGTCGACGACCTGGAGGCGCCGATCGAGGCCCGCTGGACGGTCGTCGAGGAGCGACGGTCGGATTGACCGCTCAGCCCCCCGCGGCCGGCTTCTCCTCCATCGCGTCGGCCTCGCGGAGCAGCCGGGCGAGGTGCTTCCGCAGGTCCCTGGGCCACGGGGCGACGAGCTTCTCGAACCGCGCCTGGTCGCGGCCGAAGAGGGCGCGCGACGCCTCCTCGAAGTTGGGCAGGTCGCCGGCCGCGGCCCACATCACCTTGCTGGCGGCCTCGCGCGCCAGCCGCGCCCGCTCCTTGCCCGGCTCGCGCTTGCGGGCCTCGTCGACCAGCCGCCGAAGCGCCGCGGACGCTCCGCCAGGCCGCCGCTCCAGCCATTCCCAGTGGCGGGGCAGGAGCGTGACCTCTCGCGCCACCACCCCCAGTCGCGGCCGGCCCGGCCCGGTCTTCGGCTCGGGCGGAAGGGCCCGCTCGACCACCTCCGCCGGACTCCCCCGGAAGTCGAAATCGACCTGGTTGCCGGTCCAGTCCTCGAAGATCAAGGCCGGCTCCCCACCTCGGTCCAGGTGGGCCTTCACCTTGCCCAGCATCGCCCCGAGCCCCCCCGCGGCGACCAGACGCCCGTTCGCGAAGGCCGTGTACGTCCGCTCCGATTCCATCGCCCCCTCCGCTTCGTCCCGGATAACATCCGGATTAATCTCGCGATGGATAATACCCGGACGATTTTGGAAGTCAATAAATCCGGGTGAAAATCATCGTGGCTCGGCCGTACAATGGAGTGCCGGCCGCGTCCCGTCGCCGGCCGCGGCGGTCACTCGCGGGGAGGGCTTCCCTTGGTCGACAAACTCACGCCCGAGCAGCGCCGGCGGGCGATGCGGGCGGTCAAGGGGAAGAACACCTCGCTGGAGCGGAAGGTCTCCTCGGCGTTCCACCGCCGGGGCTGGCGGTATCGCCGCAACTACAAGTTCTTGCCCGGCAAGCCCGACTTCGTGTTCACCAGGGCGCGCGTCGTCGTGTTCGTCGACGGCGACTTCTGGCACGGCTGGCGCTACCCCTCGTGGCGGCACAAGATGTCGGACTTCTGGCGAGCCAAGATCGAGGGCAACCGCGCCCGAGACCGCCGCAACTTCGCCAAGCTCAGGCGGCGGGGGTGGTTCGTCATCCGGCTCTGGGGACACGAGGTCGACCGCGACCTGGACGCCTGCGTGGAGCGGGTCGCCGCGCTTCTGGAGCGGGCGCGGGCCGCCGGGAAATCGACGGAACCCTCGGATTCGTGAAACCGGCCGCCCCCGAGCGGCGAGCGTATTCCTCGGAAGCCGCGACAACCGCGCCGCCCCGGAGGAAGCGCCCGTGCCCAACCACGCGATCGTCATCGGGATCAACGAGTATCGGGATTCGGATCGTTTCCCCCGCCTGACTCGGCCGGCGGTCGACGCGATCCGGATGGCGCGGTGGCTCCTCGACTCGGCCGGCGCCGACGGGGTCGCCGAGGAAAACCTCGTCCTGCTTCTCAGCCCCAACGACGACGCCGCCCTGGCGGGGATCGTCGACGCCCTGGCGACGTCCGAGGAACGGGCCGAGGCCGCGCGCCTGCTGGCGAGGCTGGCCACGCTCGGCAACCGGGCCGAGGCCGGGTCCGACTGGATCAACAAGGCCGTTCGCGATCTCCACGCCCGCGCGGGCGGCCAGGGGGGGCGGCTCTACTTCTACTACGCGGGCCACGGCCTCTCCGCGGCGCTCGACGCCCTGGGCAACGACGTCGAGGACGCCCTGGTCCCATTCGACTACGATTCCGCGATTCCGAGGTTGGCGATCAGCGTCCCGTCGATCACCCGGACGCTCCTGGCCACGAGCTGTCCGGAGCAGTTCTTCTTCCTCGACTGCTGCCGCAACCAGCTTCAGCGCGAGGAGATCGCGAGGGTCGGCCGGCTCCAGCCCAACCGGCGCCGCATACCGACGGATCAATACGTCTTCAGCGCCACGGCCCTGGGCCTGAAGGCGGCGGACGGGGACGGGTCGTTCTCGGACGTCCTGTTCCGCGGGCTGGCGGGCGATGGTTCGGCCAAGGCGTTCTCGCGGTCGTCGGGGGCCTACGAGGTCCGCGCCGAGCGACTCTTCCAGTACCTCCAGAGAGGCTTCGAAGCCCTCGGGCGGCAGCCCTACGTCGACGGCGGCGAGGGCGTCGAGCCGCGACCGCAACGGCCGAGGCTGGGAGGCGAGCACGGCGGAGACCCGATCCTGAAGACGCTGAAAACGGTTGAAGACGTGAGCTTCCGAATCACGGTCCAGGCGCCCGCGGGGTTCGCGGCCGGGACGAAGGTCGCGGAGGCTCGGCTGTTCGGCGACGGCCTGCCGCCGGAGCCTCCTCGGGACGCGACGGCGGGGGCGACGGTCGATTTCGCGCTGGCGCCTCGGCTCTACTTCGTGCAGGTCGTCCCCGAGCCGGGGCTGTCGGGGCCGACGCCGACGGCGCTTGAGGTCTACGACGACCCGACCGACTTCCCGGTGACGCTCGCCCCCGCCGTCGCCGCCGCGGCGGTCGCGCCGGCCGAGGCCGCGACGACGGTCGCGCCGCTCTTCGCGGCGCCGCCGATCGAACGTCGAGGCTCGATCCGCGACCCGCGCGACGAGCCGCCGCGGATCGCGCGGTCGTGGCTGGGGCGGCTCCTTGGTCGCGGCGAGAAGGCGTCCGCGGGAGTCCGAATCCGCGTCGCCTGCGAGGTGGTCGCCCCCGCGGCGGGGAGGCTCGTCGATCCGATCGTCGCGGGCCGACTCGCCACGCCCGAGGGCGTCGCGGCCTATCTCGACGAATTGGAGGCGCGGGTCTGGCCGCTCGACGGCGAGCCCGGCGATCCGCGACGGCTCGAACGATCCGGGGACGCCGCCGGGACGGGCTCGTTTTCCTGGACGCTGACGCCGGGGCCGTACCGGCTCTCGCTCGGCGGCCCGTCGCACGGGACGACCACCTTCGAACTGGTCGTGCCGCCGGATCGCGCGACCGTTCTGGACGTTCGCCAGGGGGCCGACGGCCGCGTGGACATCTCGGTCTCCATGCCCCTCGCCCGAGTAGAGTCCGATTCGCGCGATCATATCGAATTCCAATCAACCGAAACGCTTCAACGACTCCTCCGCGACGGCGACGTCGAACGGGCCGCGGCCTTCGCCGATCAGTTGCTTGACGCGACGAACATAGGATCGCCCCCTGATCCGACGGCCGTGATGCTCGGCGCCCTGGCGTCGTTGCGGCGAGGCCGGCTGGACGCGCTGGCGGTCCTGGCGGCGCGGCTGACCGACCGACATCCCGACCTGCCCGACGGCCACGCCATGCTCGGCCTTTGCCGGCTGCGCGAGGGCGACCGCGAAGCCGCGCGGTGGGCGTTCGCCGCCGCCCTCGCCCGCGGGTTGCCGATGCTCGCGTCGGTCTTGCACGCGACCGACGACGCCGTCGACGCGCTCGCGATCGGCCCCGCCGAGGCCCCTCGAATCCCGCTGCTCGTCCAGGCCGGGGGCTCGCTCATCCCCGGCTCGCTCTGGTCGGCCCGACGCCCCGTCGCGGCCGTCTCCTGAACCGCGCCGGTGACGGGATTGGGTGGAACGAACCACGGAGTCACGGAGGACACAGAGAGGAAACAACGAGATGCAATGTTTAAATTGCAGCTAAATTGAATAAGATGAAATAAATTGATCATTTATCTGATTTGAATTCCTCTCTGTGTCCTCCGTGACTCTGTGGTTCATTCCCCCCCTCCCCCGATCCGACATGCCAGGATTCCGACCATTCCAAGGAGATCCGCCATGACCGACATCGAACCCCTGCCCGTCGACGTCTCCCTCTTCGTTCCCGAGGCGGGCGACCGCCCCGTCGAGGATCCCGGCGCCCGTCCGCGCGCCGGCTTCTGCGCCAACCAGATGGCGGGGGGGCCGATCGCGCCGGGGAGGCCGGAGACCGAGGTCCGGCCGACCAGGGCCGCGCTCGACCTGTCGCGGCGCTGGCCCGCCGGGACCAAGCTGAACGTGGTCTTCCTCAACGGCGCCGACGCCTGGGGCGCGACGATCCGCCGGGCCGTCCGCCGGATCGCGCCCCTCTGGAGCGACTACGCCGACGTCGCGTTCGACTTCGACCAACCCACGGCCCACGTCACGGTCAACCTGCTGCCGCTCCCCCGGCTCGGGATCGGCTACGGGACCTACTCGTGCTACCTGGGGCTGGACTGCCTGAGCGTCATCCGCCAGGGGATGCCGGCGATGAACCTGGTCTTCCATCCGTCGCTGGCGAACGATCCGGCGTTCCTTGAAGAGGAGTTCCGCCGGGTGATCCTCCACGAGTTCGGCCACTGCCTTGGGTTCATCCACGAACATATGAGGCCGGATCGTCCGATCGTCTGGGACGAGGGGGCGCTGAGCGCGACCTTCGGCGCGCCTCCCAATAGTTGGAGTCCCCAGACGATCCGGGAGCAGATCGTGGACGTCTACCGGGGCGGGACGCTCGAATCGGGGTTGTTCGATCCGACGTCGATCATGATGTATCAGTTCCCCGCCGGGCTGGCCCGGTACGCCGACGGCTCGCCGTTCGTCTCGCCCAACAACGCGGCCCTCTCGCCGATGGACAAGGTGCTGGCGAACATGGCTTACCCGAAGCCCGGAACGACCCAGCCCGCCGAGGGCGTCCTGGTCGCCGGCGACCCGCCCAAGCCCGGCGCGATCGCCGAGGCCGGTCAGGCGGCGGTCTACCGCTTTCATCCGGCCCAGCCCGGCGTGTTCGTCGTCAAGACCGAGGGCGCGACCCCCCTGCTCCTCTCGATCCAGCGCGACCGCGGCGCCGCCGCCGGCCGGCTCTTCGCGGCGGAGGGAACGAACATGAATATGCCGATCCTTTTGACCGAATCCCGCGACTACTTCGTCGCCGTCCGCCACGCCCGGCCGCTGACCGGCGCGGGCGACTTCAAGATCTCGATCCAAGCGTCCGCCTGACCCGCCGTTTGGCGAGGAGGCGAAGGCCGGCCGACGTCGCGAACGCCGCGAGCCCCGCCCAGAACACGGCGAGGGCCCGCGCCCGGGAGGCGTCGCGACGCGCCGCGTCCGCCCTCGGGACGACCTCGACCCACTCCTCCCCGCCGCTGGGCGAGGCGATCGGCTCGCCTCGCCGGGGAAAGTCGTCGTGGAACCGATCGTCCAGGATCGACCCGCCGGCCGCGATCTTCGCCGCCTCGAAGTCCTGGTAATCCTTTTGGTAACCCTGGCCGAAGGCGAGTTCGGCGTCGAAGGCGGCCCGCAGTCGATTTTCGACGGCTCCGAAGGGGGCGATGACTTGTTCGATCTCTTCCTGACGTTTCCGGCAATGCTCGCGTAGAAAGTCGCGCGCCTCGGACGTGGAGGAGTAGCGATCGGCCAGCCGCGAGGCTCGTTCGAAGGCCGACCAGGCGATGAGTCGCTGGCCGACTCGGAGCATGATCTCCCCCAGGGCGAGCGCGAAGTGCGGGCTCGCCCCGCCCCCCTCGCGCCACATGCCGATGATCCCCAGAACCGGTTCGTCGAACGGGACGGGCTCGCGGTGCGACGGGACGTCGACGCCCTTCCAACCGTCCTCGGCGCCGACCTTGGCGATGCGATCGCGGACCCACGCGCGGTCCTCCGCTTGGGCCTGGCCGAACATCAACGCTTCGGAATACCAAGGGTCGTAGGCGCGGCCGTAGGGCGGGTTGTGGAGGAGACGCGCGAGTTCGGCCTCCGGCTCGGCGAGGACATCGACGCGGTCGCCGACGCAGTCGAATTTCGTGAGCAGCGCGGGGTCTTCCATCGCGGCCAGCAGGAACTCGACGATGGCGAGTTGCCAGCGCTCGCGGCCGAAGTGGGCCTCGGGGTTGACTTCCACGGCCTTGCGGATGAAGGCGAGGCCCTCGCGGACTTGCTCGCGGGCGTCGGCGTCGCCGGCCGCGGCGCGGGCGAGGCCGCCGTGGATCAGGAACGTCCCTAGATTGGCGTAGGACGTGTAGAGGTCGCGGCCCTCGATCCCCTTCGCCTCTTGCCGGGCCAGCTTGTCGCGGAGGACCGCGGCCGCCTCGTCCGATTTCCCCAACCGCTCCAGGCCCACCCCCAGGTCGTCCATGAGGGGGAAAACGGCGGGGTCGTCGGGGTCGATCGCGGCCAACTTTTCGCGGACGATCCGGTTTCGTTCGCGGTAGTAGTCGGGGCCGTGCCTGGCGAATCGCTCGTGGATCACGTCGTTGACCATGGCGAAGCGGAACGACAGCCCGCCGGGGAACTCCGGGACGTGGTGCGGCAACGGAAACGTCCGGGCCAGGTCGGGGTGATGGAGCGATCCGCGCATGGCGAAGGCGAAGGTCGTCATGAACATGACGACGAAGAAGACGACGCTCCCGACCACGAACGCCGCGGCCGCCGCGCATCCGACTCGACCCTTGGCGGTCACGGCTCAGACCTCCACGGGGTCGCGACGTTCCTCCAGGTCGAACGCCTCGTCCGGCCGCTCGGGCGCCGGACGGGCGATCGTCGCCGTCTCGCGGTCGCGAAGCACGGCCAGGCCGAACGCCCCAGCCAACAGCGCCGCGCCGGCGATCATCAGCAGGCCGTCGTGGTCGGGCGCGGGTTCGACCTTCTCGGGCTCCTGGAGCCCCGGAATCAGCGCGTACTGGGAGCGGAACTCCCGCTCGCGCCCCGGCAACTCGACGTCGTTGAGACAGGCTTGCGCCCCGCCGGCGAGCCCCGCCAGCGCCAGAGCCAACAGCGAACCCCGAAGCCGCTTCATCACTCGACCCTCCGCCGGGGACGACTCGGTCACATGCTCCGGGCCCATTGTTCCGACGGATGTCGTTGGAGTCAAGGGTCGAGGCGGCTCGCCATGGTCGCGGCGGACGTCGCGACCGAACCCACGACTTTGGAGCGGGCGCGGGCCGCCGGCCGGGGGCGAACGGGGAGGGGATCCCGAATTCGCGCGATCCATCGACGTCCAGCCGCGAACACGGCGAGCCGGGCGCTCGCGCCGCGGCGTCTTCGGCGCACGTCAATCATTGAATCAGATGGAAAACGCCTAAGATCCGCGAATCTTGTAAGAAATCGACCCCGGCCGCGAATATTAAGCGGACATCGCGCCAGGGCCCGCCGGCGTTTCAAGGCGGGGCGCGGCCGAACGGGTGATTGGGGGGGTGGCATATGGCCAACTACGCCGTCGTCATCGGAATCAACTCTTATCAGGCGAGCAGGTTCCCCACGCTGGGGCGGCCGGTGGGGGACGCGATCCGGATGGCGGAGTGGCTTCTCGATCCGGCCAACACGGAGTACGGAGTCGAGGAGGGGAACCTCGTGCTTCTCCTCGGTCCCCGCGACGACGCCGCGCTGGAGCCGATCCTCGGCGCCATGAATCGGCCGCCGGAGGGTTTGAAGAAGGTCCGCGACCTTCTGAAAGGTCTGGGCGGGGACCTGCGCGCGGCGGGGTCCGACGAGATCAAGAAGGCCCTGCGCGACATCCACGGTCGGATGGGCGGCCAGGGCGGCCGGCTCTACTTCTATTATTCGGGACACGGCCTTTCGACCGTGATCAAGGAGGCGGTGGGGAGCGTCGTGGTGGACGCCGTCGTTCCGGCCGACTACGACCTTTCGAGCGAGAAGTGGCCGATCAGCATCCCCTCGATCGTCACGGCGCTTTTGGCCACGGGTTGCCGCGAGCAGTTCTTCTTTTTCGATTGCTGCCGGAACCAGCTTCCCGACGAGGAGGTGGCGTCGGTCGGCCGGCTGAGGCCCGACCGCTGGCGCGTGCCGACCGATCAATACGTCTACAACGCCACGGCCCTGGGACTGAAGGCGGAGGCGGGGGAGGGGTTGTTCTCCGACCTTCTGTTCGAGGGTCTTGGGGGCGGGGGGGCGGCCAAGGCGTACCGTCCCGAGAGCGGAAGGTACGAGGTCTCGGCCTCGCGGCTGTTCCGATACGTCCAGAAGCGCCTCGAGGACGAGGCCCGGTCGTTGCCCAGGCTGCCGCGACTGGGGGGGGACCACGGCGACGCGCTGCTGAAGACGCTCGACGCGGTCCCGGACGTGACTTTTCGCGTCGGGGTCGAGGCTCCCGCGACGGTCGCGACCGGGACGAAGGTCGCCGAGGCGCGGCTTCTCGGCGACGGGCTTCCCGCCGAGTTGTCTCGCGAGATGACGGCGGGGGCGGCGGTCGATTTCAAGCTTTCGCCGCGGCTTTACTTCGCGCGGGTCGTCCCCGAGCCGGGGCTGTCGGGGCCGTCTCCGAGGGCGTTGGAGGTCTACGACGACCCGTTCGAGCACGGCGTCAAGCTCGAGTCCGTCGCGGCCGGCTCCGTCGCGGCCGCCTCGGGCGGGGCGACGGAGGCGACGACGGTCGTCGAGCCGTCCCGGGAGGTCCTGGCGTCGTTGGCCGCGCCGACGCGCGGCATGGCGGCGCCGGCGGCGGTCGCGATCTCGGCCGACGACCCGATGGTCCCGATCGAACTGCTGGACTCGGCCGGGAGTCCGGCGCGCGACTCCTCGGGCGTTCCGCTCGTCGGCGTGGGGCGGTTGGACTGCCAGGGCCTGCCGCCGGGCGTCTATCGCGCCCGGACGCGGGCGCCGGAAGGCGACGGCGTCGAGACGGTCTTCGCTCTGGGGTCGGGCCGGAACGAGCCGATCCGGCTCCAGCCGCCGCGGGTCGCGGCCTCCGGCCTGGCGCGCCGTCTGACCCAGGCGATCGAGCCGGGTTCGCCGCTGGATCGGCTCGTCCAGGCCGCGGGCCGCGTCGAGTCCGCCGTCGCGCCGGCGGCTTCCACCTTGATCGCGCTCGCCGGCCGCGCGAAGGGTCGAGGCGCCCATTGGAAAAGCGTCGCGAAGCGGCTGGGGGATTCCCACCTGGGTCGACTCCTCCACCGCGACGAGGACGCGCCCGAGGGGATCCGCCTCTTCGTCGGCGGCGAGGTCGTCGTCCCCGGGCCGGGGCGGCTCGTCGACCCGGCGCTGGCGGCCCGCCTCTCCACGCTCGAGGGCGTCGCGGCCTACCTCGAGGAGTTGGAGGCGCGGGTCTGGCCGCTCGACGGCGAGCCCGGCGAGGCGCTTCGGCTTCGTCGGGTCGAGGGCGTCGCCGCGATGGCCTCGATCGCCTGGGTGCTGAAGCCGGGTCCGTACCGGCTCTCGATCGGCGGGCCGATGCACGGGACGACCGTCTTCGAACTCGTGGTGCTGGAGGACCGCGCGACCGACCTGATCGCCTACCAGGGCGAGGACGGTCGCGTCGACGTCTCGCTGTTCATGCCCGCGGGATGGAGCGACGTCCCGCCCGAGCCGGACGAGGTCCGCCTGATCGACATGCTCCAGCGGTTCCTCCGCGGCGACGACGTCCGGATCGCCGCCGCGGTCGCCGAGCGTCTGCTCCGCCTGCCCCTGGCCGCCGCGGCGCTCGAGCCGATCGCCGGGGCGCTCGACCCGATCGCCGGGGCGCTCGCCGGCCTGGCGCTTCTGCGCGGCGGCCGGCTCGACGCGCTGACGGAGTTGGCTGAACGGATGACCGTCCACCATCCGGGCGCGCCCGACGGCCACGCCCTGCTCGGCCTGGCCCGGATGCAACGGGGCGACGCCGACGCCGCCCGCGCGGCGTTCCGCGACTGCCTCGCCCGGGGCCTGCCGATGCTCGCCATGCCGCTTCGGGCGACCCGCGAGGCCGTCGAGACGCTTGCGATCACGCCCGCGGAGGCCCCCCGGGCCCCGCTCCTGGCCCCCGCCGCCGACGCGCTTCTTCCCGGCGCGCTTTGGTCGGCTCGTCGCCCCCTCGCGGCCGCGGCCGGGCGCTAGGCCCGAGCCCTCCGCCTCGCCCGTCGCGTTCTTCCCCGATCGTCCGTCCCCCGAACCGGAGATTCCCCATGGCCGACTTCGACCCCCTGCCCGTCGATCTCTCCAAGTTCGTCCCCGAGGGGGGCGAGCGCCCCACCGAGTTCCCCGACGCGGCCCCGGCCGCGGGCTTCTGCTCCAACCAGTCGTTCGGCGGCCCGTTCATCCCCGAGAGGCCGGAGACCGAGGTCCCGCCGACCAAGGCCGCCCTCGACCTCTCGAAGCGCTGGCGCGACGGCGCCAAGCTGCAAGTCGTCTTCCTGAACGGGACGGACGTCTGGGGCGCGACGATCCGCCAGGCCGTCCGCAACCTCGCGCCGACCTGGAGCGACTACGCGAACGTCACGTTCGACTTCGACCAGCCGACGGCCCACGTCACGATCAATCTGCTGCCGCAACCCGGAGTCCCCATCGGGACCTACAATTGCTGGATGGGGGTCGACTGCCTACAGGCGGTGCGGCAGGGCCGGCAGTCGATGAACCTGGTCTTCAATCCGGCGCTGGCGAACGACCCGAACCGGCTCCAGGAGGAGTTCCGCAGGGTGATCCTCCACGAGTTCGGCCACTGCCTCGGGTTCATCCACGAGCATATGAGGCCGGACGGTCCGATCGTCTGGGACGAGGCGGCGCTGAACCGGACGTTCGGCGTCCCGCCCAACAGTTGGACGCCCCAGATGATCCGGCAGCAGATCGTCGACGCCTACCGGGGCGGGCCGCTGTCGTCGAGCGCGTTCGATCTCAAGTCGATCATGATGTACCAGTTTCCTCCGGGGCTGGCCCGCTACGAGGACGGGAGGCCGTTCGACACGCCCAACAACACCGTCCTCACGCCGATGGACAAGGTGATGGCGAACGTCGCCTACCCGGCGGAGGGGGCGGGCGAGCTCGCCGAGGCCCTCCTGAAGGTGGACGGGCCGTCCAAGGCCGGCGAGATCGCCGAGCCCGGCCAGGTGGCGCGCTACCGCTTCACCATCGACACGCCGGGCGTCCACGTCGTCAAGACCGAGGGCGCCACCCCCCTGCTCCTCTCGATCCAGCGCGAGCGGGACGAGGCCGACGGCCGGCTCTTCGCCGTGGAGGGGACGAACCTGGCGCAGCCCGTCCGTTTTACCGAGGCCCGCGACTACTACGTCGCCGTCCGCCACGCCAAGCCGATGCGCGGCGTCGGCGCGTTCAAGGTCTCGGTGGAGAGGGCGTGACTCGACGCCGAGGCCGGAGGCGCAAGCCGTCGGACGTCGTCGGGGCCGCGAGCCTCGCCCCGAACGGGACGGGCCCGCGGCTCGGCGGCTTCGCCCCGCTCCTCCCCGCGCTCGGCGAGGCGGCCGGCGCGGGGGTTACTCGACCTTGTCGGGCGGGATGATGCTGGGGAGTTCCAACCGGGCGCCGCCGGCCTTGGTGTTGAGGAGTTGGTGCTTGGCCTGGGTCGTCTGGCCGAGGCCGTGGATCTTGATGAAGCCCAGGGCGGCGGCGGCGTCGTACTGGTCGCCCTCCTCGTAGGTCGCCAGTTCGTGGCGGTAGAGGCTGTTGGGGCTCTTGCGGCCGACGACGATCATCCCCCCCTTGTACAGTCGCATCCGGACCGCGCCGGTGACGTACTGCTGGTTGGAGACCGTGAACGCCATCAGGTCCTGGTGGAGTTGGCTGAACCAAAGGCCGTTGTAGATCAAATCGGCGTAGGTCTGGCTGACGAGGCCCTTGAACCGATCCGACTCCTTGGAGAGCGTGAGGGTCTCAAGCTCCTTGTGGGCCTGGTGCAACAGGATCGCGCCCGGGGCCTCGTAGATCTCGCGCGACTTGATGCCGACCAGGCGGTTCTCGATGTGGTCGATGCGGCCGACGCCGTGCTCGCCGGCGATCCGGTTGGCGGTTTCGATCAGTTCGACGCCGTCCATCTCCTTGCCGTCGATGGCGACGGGCCGGCCTTGCTCGAAGGCGATCTCGACTTCCCGGGGCTGGTCGGGGGCCTGGGTCGGGTCGACGGTCCACTGGAAGGTTTCCGGCGGCGGCGCGGCCCAGGGGTCCTCCAGGACGCCGGCCTCGATGGAGCGGCCCCAGATGTTCTGGTCGGTGCTGAAGATCGACTGCTTGGTCGCCTCGACCTCGATGCCGTGCTTGGCGGCGAACTCCAGTTCCTGGGTCCGGGTCCACTTCCACTCGCGCACCGGGGCGACGATCTTGAGGTCGGGGGCGAGGGTCTGGAAGGTGACGTCGAAGCGGACCTGGTCGTTCCCCTTGCCGGTGCAGCCGTGGGCGACGGCGGTCGCGCCGTGCTCGCGGGCGGTTTTCACCATCAGTTGCGCGATCAGGGGCCGCCCCAGCGCGGTGGCGAGCGGGTACTTGCCTTCGTACAAGGCGCCGGCCATCAGCGACGGCCAGACGAAGTAGTCGATGAAGAGGTTGCGGGCGTCCTCGGCGATGGCGTCGACCGCGCCGGTGCGGAGGGCCTTCTCGCGGATCGCGTGGATGTCCTGCCCCTGCCCGAGGTCGCAGGTGTAGGCGATCACGTCCATATTATAGGTTTCGTTGATCCATTTGACGGCCACCGACGTATCGAGGCCGCCGCTGTAGGCCAGGACGATCTTCTCGCGCGCCACGGGGTTGGGTTCTTTCTCTGGAAGGTCTTGGTGTGGATTGGTTTGGTAGGCTGGGTCGAGACCCAGCTTGGAGAAGCCTTGGCTTGCGAGGGCTGGGTCCAGACCCAGCCTACGGGAACTCCCGCTCTCTTAGAGGCGACGGTCTGCTAGGCTGGGTCGAGACCCAGCTTGGAGAAGCCTTGGCTTGCGAGGGCTGGGTCCAGACCCAGCCTACGGGAACTCCCGGAAGTCGTCGAGCGGCTCGTCGAAGTCGGGAGCCATGTGGAGGACACTCCCTCGCATCGATCCCAGGCGGCGGGGGCCGGGTTCGGCGCGGGCGATCGGCGCCAGCCGGGCCACGGGGCGGTCGTCGTCGGTGATGACCAACTCGTCGCCGGGGCCCAGTCGGCGGATCAACTCCGTCAATCGGGTCTGGGCTTCCTGGATCGTGACGGTGCTCACGGCGTTTTCTCCCGAGACGAGCGCCCGCCGACGGACCTCGTCGCCGCTCCCATTATTCCCGGATCGCCCGGGTTCCGGCAAGCGGTCCCCGGCGGCGCGGGGTCAGCCCTCGACGGCCGGGCCCAGGGCGGCGCGGAGGCGGTCGACGAGGGGGTCGGCGTTCAGGGCGCGGAGGCGGGGCATGGCGGCGCGGGCGTGGCGGAGGGCGGCGTCGGGCTCGCCGGCGGCGGCCAGGGCCAGGGCGAGGTCGGCTTCCAAAAGGTCGAGCGAGACGCCGACGATCGGCGAGGCGTGCCGGAACGCCGACAGCCGGCGGCGGGCGTCCTCCAGCCGTTCGACGGCCTCGCGGGCCCGGCCCTCCTCGCGGGCGATCTGGCCGTCGATCCAGTCGGCGAAGACGGCGACGACGTCGCTTAGGGCGTGGGTTCGCGCCCGCTCCAGGAACTCGCGGGCGCGGCGGACGTCGCGGCGGTGGCGGATCTCGAACAGGGCGACGTCGATCAGAACCGTCGGGTTCTCGGGCGCGATCTCGGCCGCCCGGTTCAGCGCGTCGCGGGCGTCGTCGAATCGACGGGCGCGGACGTGGACGTCGGAGAGGCGCGTGAGGTGGAGCCATTCCGGCATCGCCGCGCCGTCGCCGTAAGGCGCGACGACGGCCAATCCCTCCTCCAGCCGGCCGAGCCCGGCGAGGGCCGTGGCTTTTTGGAACGCCAATTCCTCGGGCGGGACCTTCGACCCCTTGAGCTCCTCGCAGCGCCTCAGCACTTCCTCGCCGCGGCCCCACGCCGCGGCGTCGAGCATCCGCGTGTAACGGTCGCCCACGCGGCCGACGGAGAATTGAGTGACGCCCGCGGCGATCCCCGGCGCCAGAAGCAGGAACGCCGCGGTCCCGATGACCCGGCCCCAGGGTTCCCCGCGGGCGTACTGGGGAACGACGATCAGCAGCATCCCCAGGACGATCAGCCAGAGGAGCCGGCCGTAGATCGCCTTGGCGACGATCAGGAACCGCGCGATCGGCGTCGGCAGGTCGCGCAGCCGCAGGTAATCGCGCGGCGAGATGACCTCCGCCACGTCCTTCTGCCGCTGGTAGAAGGCGCTGGCGTCGTCGGTGTGGAGGACGACGTCCGAGAGCCCCAGCGCCCCGCGGGCGATCATGACGGCGTCGTCGGCCGAGCCGGCCTCGACGCGCTCGGTGGTCGTTCTTCCCTTCGCGTCGCGGCCGGTCAAGAGGTATTCGGGCATGGCTCGACGACGCCTCCAGGGCTCGCGCTTCGCGGCGATTTCTCGCGAAGATCATATCGCGCCCGCGCTGTCAAAAGCCATCGCGAACGAACAAGCTTCCCCCCTTCTCCCTTTGCGGGAGAAGGTGCCCCGAAGGGGCGGATGAGGGGTTGCGCGACCGAAAGCCTCTGGAAACGCCCCCCTCATCCGGCCTTCGACCACCTTCTCCCGCAAGGGGAGAAGGGATATTTGTCAGTATATATTATTCATAATTCAGACGGTTCTCGCCCCGCATTATCGCTCGCCACGTTTCGACGGTCTCTGAACACCGACGGTCAAGCGTCGATCGCCGGGCCCAGGGCGGAGCGGAGGCGGTCGATCAGGTCGTCGGACTCCTGGGCGCGGAGTCGCGGCAAGGCCGCGCGGGCGTGGCTTAGGGCCTTGTCCGAATCGCCGGCCGCGGCCAGGGCCAGGGCGAGTTCGGCTTTCACGTAGTCGAGCGCGGCGCGCGTGGACGGGTGGCCGTGTCGGAACGCCGACAAGCGGCGGTGGGCATCCCCGAGCAGATCGACGGCCTCGCGGCGCCGACCCTCGGCGTGGGCGATTTCGCCCTCGGTCGCCCGCGCGAACACGTCCAGGAGGTCGCTCAGGGCGTGGGTTCGCGCCCGCTCCAAAAGCTCCCGCGCCCGGCGGGGGTCGCGACGGCGGCGGATCTCGAACCGGGCGGCGCCGATCAGCACCGCGGGATTCTCCGGGGCCGCTTCGACGGCGCGTTTCCAGGCGGCGTGGGCGTCGTCCAACCGTCGGGCGGCGACGTACACTTCGGGCGTCCGGGAGAGAAAGAGCCATTCCGGCATCGCCGCGCCGTCGCCGAACGGGGCGACGACCGCCAGCCCCTCCTCCAACCGCCCCAGCCTGGCGAGGGCCTTGGCCCGATGGAAGGCCAACGCCTCGGGCGGGACCTTCGACCCCTTGAGCGCCTCGCAACGCCTCAGCACCTCCTCCCAGCGCCCCCACGCTTCGGCGTCGCTCAGCCGTCTGTAGCGATTCGCTCGATTCGGGAGGAGTTGGATGACCAGCGCGACGACGACCGGCTCCAGGAGCAAAAGCGTCAAGAGCCAATCCGAAAGTCCCCAGGGCGTTCCCGACCAGCGCCTGGCGATGATCAGGCCGAGGAGGAGGAGCGTCACCGGCCAGAACCGAAGGTAGGCCGCCTTCGCGACGATCAGGACCGTCACGACCGGCGCGGGAAGCTCGCGGAACCGCAGGTAGTCGCGCGGCGATATGACCGCCGCCACGTTCTTCTGCCGCTGGTAGAGGGCGCCGACGTCGTCGGTATGAAGGACGACGTCGGAGAGCCCCAGCGCCCCGCGGGCGATCATGACGGCGTCGTCGGCCGAGCCGGCCTCGACGCGCTCGGTGGTCGTTCTTCCCTTCGCGTCGCGGCCGGTCAAGAGGTATTCGGGCATGGCT
>CALCIB010000350.1 GCA_937907525.1 uncultured Planctomycetales bacterium
GATGGCTCCTGGATCGCGACGGCTTTCTCGCGCGTCGTCCCCCTCATCTGACCGCCGCGCGGTCTGTCTTCCCCCGCGAGTGGGGAAGACGTCGGATCATCCGACCTTTCGCCGCAATCGTTCCGGCAGGACGGCGAGCGCCGCCAGGGCCGAGGCCAGGGCCAGGAACAGGGGCGACCAGCCGCCGGCCGGGACGACCATGCCGGGGATGAAGACGGTGGTGGCGCCGGCCTTCCGGCTCGGCTTGTAGAAGACCTCCACCGGGCGGAGGGTGCCGTCGGGGATGCGGCGGTCGCTCTGGTAGGAGAGCGAGTAGCCGGCGCCGATCCGCTCGGCGATGGCCTCGTAGACCTTCCGCAGTTCCTCGGAGCGCCGGGCCGGATAATACTCGGCGCGGGTGGCCCGGGCCAGGGCCTTGAGTTCGCCGACGGCGATCTCGCGCTCGTCGCCGAAGCCGAGGGTGTAGATGGGCAGGCCGAGTTCGCGGGCGCGCGCGGCGACGTCCTCCAGGGCGAATCGGCTGTGGGTGTCCTGGCCGTCGGTCAGCGCGATCACGGCGCGTCGACCGCGCTCCTCCCGAAGCAGATCGACGGCCTCGGCGACGGCGTCGAAGAACCGCGTCGGGCCGTCGGCGAAGAGCTCGTCGACGGCCGCCTGGACCTTGCGGCGGTCGGCGGTGAACCGTTGGACGAGTTCCACCTGGTTGTTGAACGCGATCACGGCCACCTTGGAGCCTTGCGGCATCTTCTCCAGGAACCGCGCCACCGCGCCCTTGAGCGAAGGCAGGCGTCCCTCCTCCAGCATGCTGCCGCTGCGGTCGACGACCAGGACGATGGTGGTCGGAACGGCCTCGGTGGCGATCGGCGCCTGGAAGTCGAGGATCGGCCGCTCGACGCCCTCCTCGGAGACGCGGAAGTCGTCGCGCGTCGCGTCGCGGACGAACGAGCCGTCGGCTCGCCTCAACTCGAACTGCACCCCGATCTTCGGGAAGTCGTCCTGGCTGGCTCCGGTGACGACGACGGAGAGGTCGTCGGGCGTCGGCGGTTCCTGGGCGCGCGCGGGCATTAATATAAAAAATAATAATATTAATACAAATATGATTTGGATTCCGAATCCGTCCCCTCTCCCACCGGGGGAGGGCGGCCGCGAAGCGGCGGGTGAGGGTCGTCGCGCTTCGAGGGCGCCGACAACCGCGCCTGGCATGAACCAACGCTCGTACCGAAGCGCGACGACCCTCACCCGGCCCTCCGGGCCGCCCTCTCCCGGCGGGAGAGGGGATTTCGCGATCGTGTTCATTCCGTCCTCCTCGTCGGAAACGCGATCAACGACAGGATCGCCAGGCCGAAGCCCAGGGCCAGCGCCGAGACGGCGGGGGAGCCGAAGAACGCCTCGACGCTTTGGATCGTGGCGAAGACGACGGCCGCGGCCAAAAGCGCCACGACCGCGCCGGCGAACGCCGAGGCGATCGCGTCGAGGGGCCCTCCCTTCATGCCCACGCCCCAGCCGACGACGAGGCCGGCGAGCGTCGGCCAGGTCGCGGCACCCACCAGGTTCAAGCCCCCGTCGCCGGAGGCGAACGACAGGGTCGCGCCCAGGCCGACCAGCCCTCGAAACGCCAGCGCGCCCAGCGGGAACGCCCACAGCCGCCGCCAGGCCGAGACGCCCGAAAGCCCCGCGCCGATCGGCTCGGACGGCGACCAGCCGGGGGACGCCGCCGAGGGCGCGTCCGGGACCGCGTCGATCCTGGGCGCTTCTATTCTCACGTCGATACGTTTCGTGATTCCGCCGGCCTTCACGACCACCGCGCCCAGGGCGACGCCCGCGACGCCCTCCGGGGCCGCGACCTCCACGACGTATTCGGCCTCGTCGACGATCGGGCCGCTCGGCTCGCCCGCCAGGCGGATCGCGCCTTCGAAGCCCGGCCTCGGCTCGACGGCGACGCTCGGCCGAAGCAGCCGGTAGCCCACGTTCGCCACCCGGAACGAACGTCGCGTCACCGCTCCCGCCACGTTCGCGGGGACCGACAGGGCGTTCGTCAGCACGTCCAGTTCCGGATCGCTCGGCCGGGACGTCGGCAGACGGCCGAGCCAGTCGTCCAGGACGTCGTCGGCCGACCATCCCGGTTCGCGACGCGGCAGCAGGTCGACCCGGCCGACGCGCCGCAGGTGTTCGCCGATCCTTCCCGACGCCAACTCGTCGCGAACCGCGCCCCAGCGCTGGGCTGAGAGCGTCAGGAAGTCGTCCCACGTCCGACACGACGCGCCGTCGGCGAACGCGCACGGAGCGCCTAGCGGGGCCCTGGGGTCGACGGGTTTGGGAGTCGTCGCGGGCTTGGGCGCCGGCGCGGGGCGCGCTTGGCCGGCGGGTTTCGGCGGTGGCGCGGGCCTGGGAGGCGGCGGAGGCTTGGGCGCGGGCTTTTCCACCGCCTCGACCCGCGCGACGAGTTGCACGGCGCCGACCTGGATCACGTCGCCGGGGACGAGTACGCGCTCTTGATTCGTGAACAGACGTTGGCGATTGACGAAGGTGCCGCCGGGGCTTTCCAGGTCTCGGATCGAGAGGCGGTCGCCGTCGAGCAGGATCACGGCTTGCCGCGGCGCCATCCGGCGCGGGGAATCGCCCTCCTGGTCGGCCAGGCTGAGGAAGGCCGGGGCCCAGGGGGCGTTGCCGACGGCGGTCTCGCCGCGGTCGAGCGTATACCGCCGGCCGGGCTCGCGGCCCCGGGCGACTTCCAGGACGTATCGCGTCTTGATCGCGCTTTCGGGCATGGCTCGTTACCGGCTTCGAAAAATCAGGGAGGTATTGCCCAGTTCGACGCGGTCGCCGTCGGCAAGCCGGGTCTCGCCGGGAGTCGCGCGGCCGTTGACGCGGGTCGCGCCGGAGCGCGACAGGTCGCGCAGGACGTGGCCGTCGCCGCGGCGGACGATCTCGGCGTGGGACCGCTCGACGGCCGAGTCGCCGAAGATGCCGACCTCCGCGCGTTCGTCCAGCCCCAGCCGGCAGACGGGCCGCGCCAAGAGATAGATCCGCCCCTCCTGCCGGCCGCTGGCGATCTGGACCCACGCCCGTCGCAGCGCCTGCTCCACCAGAGCCAGGAACAACCCCAGCCCCGCGCCCAGGATCACGATCCCCAGCGACTGGCTCAGGCCGAAGCGGTTCCCCAGGGCGACCCGAAGCGCCTCGAAGCAGAGCCCGCCCGCGAACCCGCCGAGCCCGCCGCCGATCAAGCCGTAAACGAGTCTTTGGAATGAGCGATCGGCGATCCCCTGCCCTAGCCCGATCCCCAGCCCCAGCACGGCCCAGGACGAGGCGCGACCGATCAGCCCTCCCTGGAAGTAGCCGATGACCATCTCGCCCAGTACCAGCCCGGCCGCGCCCCCCAGGGCCGACGCGGGCGTGGCGTGGGCGGCCGCCAGGGCCGCGCGGCGCCAGGAGCCGTCGCGGATCGGGCCCCAGGCGTTCAGGAAGAAGCCGATCGCCCCGCCGAGGATCGCGCCCGCCAGGGCGTCGCGCGTGTAGACCGATTTCGCGTCCACCGTCTCGACGTAGAGGTAGAGCCCGAACAGCGCCCCGAGGGCCCCGGCGACCGCCAGGTCGTAGGCTTGTCGGACGCTGGCGCCGAGGCGGCCGGGCGACGGTCGACGGGTCGAGACTTGAGGATCCACCGTCGTGCTCATCGGTCGATGATCCGCATGGAGCGGCCCCCCTCGGCGATGACGCGGGCGATGTGGCCGAAGGTCCGGACCAGTTCGCCGCCGTGGACGAAGATGCTGGCGGCCTCGCCGCTGGCGAGCCGGGCCAGGTACTCGGAGTCGGCCGCGCCCATGCCGATGGCGACGACCTCGATCCCCTGGCGCTTGGCGGCCTCGGCCTGTTCGACGGCCGCCTCGGCGGCGTCGGGGAAGCCGTCGGTGAGGATCACGACGTAGCGCCTGGCGTCGTCGGCGGCCAAGGCGCCGCGGGCGGCCTCCAGGGCGTCGGCGAGGTTGGTGCTCCCCTCGGCCTCCAGACGGTGGATGGCCGCGGAGAGACGACGAGCGTTGTTGGTCAAGTCGCACTGCACGGCGACGTGGGTCGCGAACGAGATCAGCCCCACCTCCATCCGGGTGAAGTCGCAACGGTCGAGGAACTCGCGGGCCGCGGCGCGCGCCTCCTCCAGCGGCTCGCCCATCATGCTGGAGGAGCCGTCGATCAGGAGCATGACGCGGGTCCGGCCGGCGGCCGTCGCGTCCTCGACCGTCCGGGGCGGCTCGCCCAGCCACGAGAGGTCGTCGGGGACCGGCTCGACGGTCATCTTCAGGCGGTGGCCGCTGTCGCGCTGGACGGCCCGGACCTGGACGACGCCGTCGGCGTCGTAGGAGAGCCCGACGTCCACGGCGACCTCGGCGTCGGTCGCGGCGATGCCGTCGAAGACGTACTTGCCGAGGATCGTACAGTCCAGGGGCGCGGCGCTTTCCCCCTGGGTCAGGTAGACTTCCAATCGCGTGTTCGCACCTCCATGAGTCGCGTGCATGTAGGTCCGGGACTGGTCGGCGGGGATGGGGAGGTTGCGGCGCACCACGACGTCGTTAACATAGGAGCGACCGTCGGTGGCGACGGCGACGACGCCGAGGCTGTGGGACATGACGTCCACGACCTTCCGCGGCGGGGGCGACGCGCCCAGGGTGAACCTCGGCCGGGCGTCGGCGACGTCCTCGCCGACCTCGATCGCGGCCTGGACCGCCGCGCCCAGGGCGACGACCTCGTCGACGTTGACGCCGGCCCTGGGCGGCTTGCCGGCCATCTCGGCGACATAGGCGCGGACCATGGGCATCCGGGTCGATCCGCCGACGAGCAGCACGCCGTCGACGCGGGGCCAGTCGAGCCCGGCCTCGCCGAGCGCCTCCTCGGTGAGCCGCCGGGTGCGGTCCATCAAGGGCGCGGTCATGGCCTCGAACTCGTCGCGAGTGATCTCGAAGGTCTTGCGTTGCGCGCCGAGCTGGAGCGTGACGCGGGCCGACGTCCGTTCGGAGAGGGTCCACTTGGCTTGCTCGGAACGGACCAAAACTTCGTTGAGGGCGACAGGGTCGTCGAGGGGGTCGAATCCGGTTTCCTCGGCGAACTTCTCGGCGAGGAAGGTGGCGACGCGGTCGTCCCAGTTCTTGCCGCCGAGGTCGTGGTCGCCGGCGGTGGCGAGGACGG
>CALCIB010000351.1 GCA_937907525.1 uncultured Planctomycetales bacterium
CATCGACCGGCCGTCGCGAATTATATCGGCTGACTGAGACGTCGTCCCCCTCATCCGGCCGCTCCGCGGTCCGGCTTCCCCCGCGAGGGGGGAAGATGAATTCATCGACCGGCCGTCGCGAATTATATCGGCTGACTGAGACGTCGTCCCCCTCATCCGGCCGCTCCGCGGTCCGGCTTCCCCCGCGAGGGGGGAAGATGATTACGATCGTTGCTCGGAGTCCGCGACGGCGTGGGCGATGAGTTTGTGGAGTTCGGCCTTGATCCGGTGGACGTCGGTGAATTCGGCGAAGGCCCAGCGGCCGAAGGTCTTGAGGTTGTTGACGCCGGGGATCCAGTAGGCGTCCATGGTTTGCTTCTTGGCCCTGGCGTCCTCGCCGCGGAAGCCCTTGATCTCGACGATCAGGTGGAGCGGGTCGTCCGGGCCGCGGCCGTCGTCGACCAGGACGATGAAGTCGGGGCGGTACTTGCGGGCGGCGGGGCCCATGCGATAAGGAACCTCGAAGCCGAGGTTGTGGTTCTTGACGTAGGCCCGGACGAGGGGATGGTCCTCCACCACGCGGCAGAACTCGCCCTCCCAGTCGCTGTCCAGGATCACCCAGTTGACGTGGCAGCGGTCGTGTCGGGTCTTCCAGCGCTCGGTTTTGGAGGTGACGAAGCGGACGTGGGCGGTGGAGCCCTCGGGGTTGAAGGGGTCGAGCATGGCCTTGACGGGTCGGTCGTCGATGAAGGCGAGGGTGATTCCCGCGGCGATCAGGTCGCAGGCCCTGTCGGCCAGTTCATCGATCAAGAGCAGGCCGGGATGGGTCCCCCCCTCGCAGACGAGGCGTTCGTCGAACCAGCGTTTGGCGATCCGTTTGGCCTGGCCGAAGAGGTGGAACTTGGGTTCCTCGCCGGCGTCCCTGTACCTGGTTTTGAGGAGTCGGACGGCGAGTTCGTAGACGACGGCGGCGTCTCGGGCGTGTTCGTCGCGGTCGTTGACGATGTTGACGGTCTGGCCGATGATGCCGGCGTTGAGGGTTTCGGTGGGGCCGACGAGTTCGGGGGTGAGGACCAGCGCGGAGTCGTCGTCGAAGACGGCGTCCAGGCGTTCGCGAGGGAGGTCGACGCGGTAGCCCTCGACGCGGGGGAAGCGGATCGCCAGACGGTCGCGATCGGGGCTGACGGCCTGGACGGCGACGGTCGGCCGCGGGGGTTTGGGGGCGACGGCGACGGGTTCGGCGGCGAAGTCGAAGGGGATGCCGAAGACGTCGGCGTACTCGGCGTCCAAAAGCCCCTCGGCGTTGAGGTCGTGGGACATGCGGCGCAGGGCGCGGCCGACGACCTGCTCGCACAACAGCTGGGTGCCGAAGGCGCGCAGGCCCAGGACGTGGGTGACGGTGTTGGCGTCCCAGCCCTCGGTGAGCATGGCGACGGAGACGACGCAGCGGACGTCGCCGCCGAGCTTGCCGGGCTTGCCGACGGTGTTCATGACCTCGCGCAAGAGGTCGCGGTCGGTGACGCGGTCGGCGGCCTGGCGGTCGCCGGTGCGCGTGACGATCTCGTCGCGGAAGCGGGCGATCTCGTCGGCGGCCAGGGCGCGGAAGTCGTCGGAGAGGGCGGCCTCGGCGTCCTCCAGTTGCCTGCTGTCGATGAGCAGGGTGTTGGGCCGGGCGAGGGGTTCGCCGGTCTTCTCGTCGAAGTTGCCGAACAGCGGCAAGCCGCGGTGGGCCAGCTTGCCGACGCCGTCGGCGTCGGTTCGGCGGAAGCCGGCGACGTAGTCGTAAACGAGTTTGGATACGGCGGTGTTCTGGCAGACGACGATGAAGCAGGGGGGGGCCTCGTGGCCGGCTCGCCTCCAGAGGTCGAAGGTCTTCTCGTACTGTCCGTAGAGGGACTTGAGGGCGGAGACGAGGCGGACGGGGAGCTTCAACGGGTCGAGTTCGCCGGCCTTGCCGCGGCCTTTTTTGGGCATGTCGGCGCGGACGTTGGCCCAGAGGTCGCGGTAGACCGGCATGGCCGCGCCGGGGACGTCGTCGGCGACGGGGACGCGGGGGAGCTTGACGACGCCGCACTCGATGGCGTCCATGAGCGAGAAGTCGGAGACGGTCCAGGGGAAGAGGGTCCCCTCGGCGTAGCCGGAGCCGCGGAGGAAGAACGGGGTGGCGGAAAGGTCGACGACGCGAGCCAGGCCGAGCTTGCGGCCGACGGCCTCCAGCCCGGAGATCCAGAGTCGGGCGGCCTCGTTGTTCTCCCTGGCCTCGGCCTTCTCGTCGACCCCCTTGAGGGCTTCCTCCTCGCGGTCGTCGGCCGGTTTCTCGCGGTAGCAGTGGTGGGCCTCGTCGTTGAGGACCAGGACGTTCTTGGTCCCCGACAGCTCGGGCATGACGCGCTGGATCATCTGGCCCTCGGTTTCGAGGGTTTGCAGCGGTCGGCCGCGACGGCCCTGGATCAGTTCGCGCGTCCCCCTGGCGACGTCGAGGCGTTCGCGGAGCTTGAAGGCGTGGAAGTTGGTGACGACGATCCGGGCGCGGCGGACGTCGGCGAGCATGTCGGGGGGGACGAGCATGCGTTCGGAGTAGTAGTTCTCCGGGTCGTTGGGGAGGAGGACGCGGAGGCGGTCCTTGATGGTCAGGCCGGGGGCGACGACGAGGAAGCCCCGCGTGAAGGTCTTGCTTGCGGGCCGTCGCGCGGCGTTGACGGTCTGCCAGGCGATCAGCATGGCCATGACGGTGGTCTTGCCCGCGCCGGTGGCGAGCTTGAGCGCGAACCGGGAGAGGCCGGGGTTGGCGTCGGCGTTGGAGGCGTCGAGCCTGGCGAGGACGCGGCGGCCCTCGGGGGTCGTCGGCGCGACCTCGGTCAGCCAGACGGCGGTTTCCAGGGCCTCGACCTGGCAGAAGAACGGCCGGAGGCCGGGGAAGTCGGGGGCGCGCCAGTACTGGAGCAGCCGGGCGGTCTCGGGCGTCACCCTCCAGGCGGACGGGTTCGGCGGTTCGCGCCATTCTCCGACGAGGCGGCGGACCTGGTTGACGATCGAGGAGGCGTCGTACTGTTGTTCCGCGGTGGAGAGCCCCGCGCCCTCGTCGAAGACGATCGTCGCCTGTTTATCGCCCCCCTTGAGCTTCCTCGGCCTGGGGATGGGGGATTGGAACTCCGCCACCTGGCGGCGGGATTCGACGACGCGCTGGGTCGGCCGGCCCTGGGGGTCGAGTTCCCAGTGTCGCGTCGGCAGCGCGTAGGGGGAGTTGAGGACGGGGCGTTCGAAGAAGGGGTCGCTCATCGTGGGGATCCCGACTCGGGCGGCGCGGCGCGGGGAGGGGAGGGGCGTCAGGCGACGGTCGGCGAATCGATCCCGGCGGCGACGTCGCGGCGATAGGCGGCGCCGGGGAAGCGGATCGCCGCGACGGCCCGGTAGGCGCGGGCGCGGGCCGCCTCCAGGTCGTCGCCCAGGGCGGTGACGTTCAGGACCCGGCCGCCGTCGCTGACGACGCGGGGGTCGCGGCCGGGCTCGGGGTCGGGGCGCAGCCGGGTGCCGGCGTGGAAGACCTTCACGTCGTCCATCGCGTCGGCCGCGGGCAGGTTGGAGATCACCCGGTTGCGCTCGTACTGTCCGGGATAGCCCTCCGCGGCCATGACCACCGTCACCGACGGCCGGCGGTCCCACTCCAGCTCGGCGGAGTCGAGCCGGCCGTCGACCACCGCCTCCAGGGCGTCGAGCAGGTCGGATTTCAGCCGCATGAGGAGGACCTGGGTTTCCGGGTCGCCGAAGCGGGCGTTGAACTCCAGGACCTTGGGGCCCTGGTTGGTGAGCATCAGCCCGGCGTAGAGCACCCCGCGGAACGGCCGTCGCGCCCGCTTCAGGGAGTGGATCACCGGCACCAGGACGTCGCGCTCGATCTCCTCCATCAGATCGGGCGTGACGATCGGGGTCGGCGAGAACGCGCCCATGCCGCCGGTGTTGGGGCCCTGGTCGCCGTCGAGCGCCCGCTTGTAGTCCTGGCTGGAGGCCAGGGGGATGATGGTCCGGCCGTCGGTGAGGGCCAGAACGCTGGTCTCGCGGCCGTCGAGCCGCTCCTCGATCAGCACGCGGTCGCCGGCCTGGCCGTAGGCGCGCCGGACCATGATCCGGTCGACGGCGTCGAGGGCCTGCCGAAGCGTGCCGCAGACGTAGACTCCCTTGCCGGCCGCCAGGCCGTCGGCCTTCACGACCAGTCCGGCGGGACAGCCCAGGATCGCCTCGCGGGCCTCGACGATCGACGAGTACGTCTTGCGGGCGCCGCGGTCCTCGATCTCCACCTGGACGCCGGGGGAGAGCATCTCCCGGGGGTCGAGGATCCGCTCCACGGCGTCGAGCGCCTCCGCGGCGGTGCGGCAGTGGATCGTGTTGCGGATCGTCGAACGGCCTCGCGAGCGAATAATCAGCGCGATCTCGCGCGACAGGACGTAATGCTCGGCGTCGGGCGCGCCGCGGAAGACGCGGTAGTCGGCCGTGGGGATGCCGGCCTGGCGCATCAGGTCCTTGGCGAAGACCTTGCTGGCCTCCAGCTCCGCCGCGTCGCGGCGAGGGCCGAAGATCCGCAAGCCCTCGCGCTGGAAGAAGTCCACGATCCCCTTGGTCAGCGGCTCCTCCGGGCCGACGACGGTCAGCCCGATCCCCTCGGCCCGGGCGAACCGCGCCAGGCCGCGGAAGTCGTGGGGTTCGATCGCGACGTTTTGGGCGTCCAGCGCCGTCCCCGCGTTGCCAGGGGCGCAGAAGACCGCCTCCACCCGGGGCGACTGCTTCAACTTCCAGCAGAGGGCGTGTTCCCGACCCCCCTTGCCGATGACCAAGACTTTCACGACGTCGACCCCTGGGGAAAAACAGCGCTGGGCGAGCCTCCCCGCCGCTCGACTCCTCGGGCCGGGGGCTCGCCGTCTTCAAGCACGATATTCTAAGGTCCACCCCGCCCGGCGCACAGGATCGACCCGCGGGAATCGCCCGCGACGATGGGATATAGTGGAGCGTCGAGACTTCCCCTCAAGGTCCGGATCGGAAGGCGCCGGCCCGTGGTGACGCGAATCGGAACCCATCGAGCCGACGGCGTCGAGCGATGGTCCGCGGTCGACTTCTTCTCGGGCTGCGGCGGGATGAGCCACGGCTTCGCCAACCGCGAACCGTTCCAGATCGTCGCCGCCGTGGACGCCGAATTGGCCAAGCCCGGCGGCGGGTTCGGCAAGCTCGCCTGCAACGCCACCTATCGCGCGAACGTCGGAATCGAGCCGATCGACCGCGACGTCGCGAACCTGTCGCCGGAGGAATTCGTCGCCGAGGTGGAGACTCGGACGGGGGTCGTCCTCCGTCCCGGCGCGCTCACGGCGTTCCTGTGCTGCCCGCCTTGCACCGACTTTTCGCGCGCCAAGCCCGAAAACCACTCCAACGACTCCCCCAAGAACTCCCTGGCGCTGAAGTGCGCGGAGTTCGTCGAGGCGCTGCTTCCGGAATTCGTCGTGATGGAGAACGCCCGCGAATTGATTCGCGGCAACCATCCGCATCACTATCTGGAATTCGTTCGACGCCTGGAGGCCGCGGGGTACGACGTCGCCGGCGGCGCGCGCGTCCTCACCCGGTTCGGCCTGCCCCAGATCCGGGAACGCGCCCTGGTCGTCGCCTCCCGAGTGGGTCCGGCCCTGACGCTGGAGGACCTTTGGAGCGGGTGGAGGGTTTCAAGCGAGGCGATCACGGTTCGCCACGCCATCGGCCATCTCAACCGCCGGAAGTTGAAGGCCGGCCACCGCGATCCCGACGACCCGATGCAGGTCTCGCCGGGGTTCGCCGCCGAGGCCGTGAGGCGTCGAATGGCCGCGGTCCCCGCCGACGGCGGCTCCTGGTTCGATCTGGCCGGCCATCCCGACGCCGACGACCTGCTGGTGGATTCGATGCGGGACCGGCTCCGGAGGGGGGATCTCGGCTCCCACCCCGACGTCTACGGCCGAATGGCGTGGGACAGGCCCGCCCCCACGATCAAGCGCGAGTGCGCCCACGTCGGCAACGGCCGTTACGCCCACCCGGAGCAGGACCGGCTGCTCACGGTTCGCGAGATGGCGCTGATCCAGGGCTTTCCCGAAAGCTTCGACTTCCCCTCGCGTTCCCTCGCCAACCGCTACCGCCACGTCGGCGACGCCGTGCCCCCCTTGATCTCATACCAACTCTCGGCGCTGGTCGCGTGGATGAAGACGGGGACGAGGCCGAGCCCCGAGGACTGGATACTGCCGGGGACGTCGCTGAAGCTCGCGGACGTCCGGCCGACGGACCCCGCCCTCCGTCGGGCTTGACGCCGACGGCGCGGGGTGTTTGGTCCGTCGCGCCTCCAGCACGGCGCTTCGTTTAGTTCTCGGTGGGGGCCGCGGCCGTCCCGAGCCTCAAACGACGGAGGCCGGCCAGGCAGGCGGCGGCGATGCCCAGCAGCATCAGCCCGTTGGGTTCCGGAACCGGGGGCGCCGCCGGGTTCGGCGACGAGCTGCCGTCGTCGAAGGTCATCGCGAAGCCGTGGGACTCGGGCGTGGACCCGTCCGCGAGCAGGATCGACGTGATTTGGAGGGTGTGCGAGAAGTCTCCGGCGGTCACGCCGACGCGACCCCACGAGGATGAGGAAAACGCGAAGTCAATGTTGTACCGCCCGTCCGCATCCACGGGAACGATCATGGAGATCTCGCGCCTGAACGAATATTGCCCCGAATCGGGGAAAAACAGATCGTCAAGCGACTCGATCGAACTCGGACCGAACGTGAGGAAACCGTCGTGGAAACTGTTGGTCCCGACCGTCACCGCGCCGTCGAGGTAGCCCCGCACCTCGAGCTGGGTGGGGAACGGCGGGCCTCCCGCGAGCGTGCCCACCCGATGGACCTCGACCTTCGCCGTGGCCTCCTGGAGTTCCCCCACCGAGATGGTCGTGTTCTGGACCTCCGAGCGGGTCATGATATGGAACCCCCAGTCTCCGGTTTGCGAGAGTTCGGCCGACGTGGTGTTGACTCCGCTGAACGGGAAGAGAGTCGACGGGTTGCTCCAGTTGCCCGCCGCCGTGATCTCGCGGGGGTTCCTCCCGGCGAGATAGCCGGAGTAGACGACTCCCGCGCGGGCCTGGAGACCCAGCGCCGGGAGCGTGATCAGGACCGCGAGCAACGTCAGCCGCCAGCCGGCGCGGCGGGGCCGTCCCGAATGACGCGGAGTCGACCAGAGCGAATACCTCATGGCGGTTCTTCCTGGAGAGAATCATGGGGCGCGGATTTCGCGAACGAGGCCGCGCGTGAGGAACTGAAACGACGGAAGTCGAAGTATCGAGCGAGCTTCGGGGACGTTCTTCAAAAGGGTCCGGTCGGCTGGCCGGCCGGCCGGCCCGCGGCGTCAACTCGTCGCGCGGGCGACGTTTCGTTTCGAGACGCCCAGGAGACCGACCAGCCCCGCGGCGGCGAGCAGGATCGAGGCGGGTTCCGGGACGGCGGGCGGCGGAGGGGGATTCGACGTGAAGATCGGGTTTTGCTTGTCGTCGTCCGCCGTGATGATCAACGCGAAACCGGTCCAGCCGCCGTGGTCCTCGAGCTGCAGGGCCAAGGTGTTCACGCCCGCGAAGGTGTACGACGCCGGAATGTCGAAGACGTGCTCCCACCGGTACGCCGGGCCCTCCATGTTCACGGGAGCGGTCGCCAAAACCCCGTTCAGATAGATCGAGTTGACGCCGTTGTCGACGGCCAGCCACAGGGTCAGATTCGCCTTCTCCGGCAGCACGAACGTGGCGCGAAGGTAAGGATCGTAATTCGCGGCCCAGTAGGTGACGTACGGCACGGCGGCCGTGTCGGGAGTCTGCGGCCCGGAAGCGTTGGAGAGGTCGGAGATGGTGCCCGACTGGTTCGCGAACGGGGCCCCGCCGGTAAACCAGTTCGAGTCGTCGAAATTCACGGCGAACCATTCGTCGGGCACCGACGAGACCGACGTCGCGGCCGTCGCGTTGACGTAGCGGTAAGTCGCGTTCTCGGTGAGAAATTGCGTCAAACCCGCCCGCGTCGAGGGCGCGAGCGCATGGGACGCAAGAGCGACCGAAACAATGGCGATCACCGTCCCGCCACGAAATGACTCTTTCATTGTTGTTGTTCCTGGGGAAATCCACGGTCATTGACAGGTTTAATGTTTACCAAAAACCTCGCGAGGGCGTCAAGAGAGACAGTGCGATGAATTTTAGACAAGCGTTTTGAGATCGCTTTTCTTTGACTTATAATAGCCATATTTTCATCGGCCAGGTTCCGGCGGCCCCGTCGCGACGACCCATCGGCGCCCGCTCATGGCGGGGACGATTCAAGTCGCCATGGGATTCGTGCCGGGCCTCGCCATCAAGACCCTCTCCCGCCTTCGTTTTTACTAACCGTCACGGATTTTGGGGGCCTGAACGAATCTTCCCCCCTCGCGGGGGAAGACAGACCGCGAAGCGGTCAGATGAGGGGGACG
>CALCIB010000352.1 GCA_937907525.1 uncultured Planctomycetales bacterium
GCCCCAGTACCAGCAGCCCCAACAGCCCCAGTACCAGCAGCCCCAACAGCCCCAGCAGCCTCAGTACCAGCCCCAGGGGCAGTATCAGCCCCAGCAGCCCCAGGAACAGGCGGCAACGGCCGTCGCGGACGACATCCCTTTTTGACGGCCCCCGCGCCGGACCCAAGTCGGTTTCAACGGGGGCTCGGCGTGCCGTTCTGTCCGGCGTGCGACCGATTCGACGTCGTTCGTCGGGTCGGTCGCGACAAGCGGCGGTTCCGATGTGACGAGTGCGAGGTGGAGTTCCTGTCCGGCGCGGGGGGGGTCACTGGATGAAGGCTAGCAAGGTGAGCGCGACCTTCGAGCGGAAGGTCAACCTCGGCAATTACCAGTCGGCCACGATCGGCGTGACCGTGTGGGTGGACCTGGACGAGGGCGACCGGGCTTCGGCGGCCCTGGACCACGCCCAGAACCTGTGTCGCGAGAAGGTGGAGATGGAGGCCCGGCGCGTCCGGGCCGTCGATCCCCTCGCGGCCCACGTCGATCACTGCCGCAAATAGGTGGGCGATGACCGTCACGGAATGGGAGATCCCGGTCGCCGCGCCGCCGCGCGACGTCGACCGGGACGAGCTTGAGAGGGCGACGAAGGCGCTCTGGCGGCCCGGGGAACTCCGGGCCGTCCAGGGCTTGCCGTCGGGTCGCTGGGAGGTCGCGGGCCTCGACGACGCCGAGTCGGCGTTCGAGGCGGCTCGGACGTGCGCCGGCGGCGCGGGCGTCTACGCGACGATCAACCCGCTCCGCCGGGGCTTCGTCCGCGGCGAACTCCGCGGCTTCGGCGTGGGCCAGTTCGAGACTCGTAAGTGGATCCTGATCGACGTTGACCCGGTCAGGCCGAAGGGCGCGTCCGCGACCGACGCCGAAAAGGCCGCGGCGGCCGAGGTCCTGGACGCGATCGTGGAGCGGATCGACGAGCTTCACTGGCCCGCGCCGCCGTTGACCGATTCGGGCAACGGATACCACGTCTACGTGCCGGTGGAGTTGTCCGCCGACGCGATCTCGCGCGAGTTGGTGAAGGCGTTTTTGGCCGCCTGGGGCGCGCGGTTCGACACCGACCGCGCCAAGGTGGATCGGGTCGTCCACAACGTCAACCGGATCGCCAAGCTGCCGGGGACGTGGGCCCGCAAGGGCGAGGCGACGGCCGACCGGCCCCATCGCAAGGTCCGGCTGTTGGTCGATCCCGGCGAACGCGGCCGCGTCGTCACGGCCGCGATGCTCGAAAAGGAGATCTCGCCCGAGCGGACGGCGATCGTTCAGCCCCCGGCGGCCGCGAACGGCTGGGCGATCCGGGTGAAGGCTCCGGGGTCGGTCGGCTACGCGGCGGCGGCCCTGGAGGCCGAGGCCGCCAAGGTCGAGTCAGCGACGTCCGGCCGCAACGTCCAGCTGCACGAGGCCGCGCTCAAGATGGGCGGCTACGTCGCGGGCGGCGAACTCGCCGAGGCCGACGTCGTGGCCCGCCTGACCGCCGCGGGCCGGGCCTGCGGCCTCGGGACCGACGGCGACCCGGAGGAGATCGCCCGCGCGATCAGAAACGGCCTGGACGCCGGCGCGACGACCCCGAAGCACGTCCCGCCGAGGTCGGCCGTCTCGGTTCGGCAGCCGCGGCGGGACGACCCTGCGGCGGCGACTCCCGACGGCGAGGTGGCCGAGCCGCCCGCCCGCCTGGTCAAGCTGGCGAGCGAGTTCGAGCCGCGGCCGGTGGAGTGGCTGTGGCCGGGCCTGATCCCCAAGCGTAAGCTGACGACGCTGGCGGGGGCCGGCGGCCTCGGCAAGTCGTTCGTGTGCGCCGACCTGGCCGCGCGGGTGTCGGTCGGGGGCGAGATCCCCGGCGGCGGCGGCGAGCGGTTCCGCCGCGGGAACGTCCTGATCATCAACTGCGAGGACGACCCCGAGGATACGACCGTTCCGCGGCTGATCGCGGCCGGGGCCGACCGCTCGGCGATCGGCCTCATGGAGGCCGGGCCGACGGCGTCCTGGACCTTGGGCGACGTCAAGACCCTGGAGCGGGCCGTCGCGGAGATGGGCGGCGTCGAGATGGTGGTCGTCGATCCGGCGACGGCGTTCGTGGGCGGGGTCGACGACCACAAGAACGCCCAGCTTCAGGGTTTGCTGGCGGCGATCCGGATCGCCGCGTGGTGGCTGGAGGCGGCGATCATCCTGTTGTCGCACGTCAACAAGGCGATCGGCAACCGCAACGTCGACGCCGCGGCCCGCGTCGTCGGCGGCGTGGCCTGGGTCAACGCGGTTCGCGCGGCCTCGATCTTCGTCCGCGACCCCGAAGACCCGACGGCCCGGCTGATGGTGCCGTTCAAGTCGAACAACGGCCCCGAGCGCAAGGGCCTCCGCTACCGGATCGAGCCGACCGACACCCTGGCCCGGGTCGCCTGGGACGACCGCGCGGTGGACATCGCGGCCGACGACGCCCTCCGGAGCGAGTCGCCCGCCAAGACGGGCAAGAGGACCGACGCCGAGATCGACGCCGCCATCCGAGGCCTGTTCGACGGCCGGATGGAGTTGCCATCGAAGCGCGTGGACGACTTCTGCAAGGCCGAACGGATCTCCTGGCGCGCCCGCGACGCCGCCAAGCAACGGCTCGGGCTGAAGTGCCGTCAGAAGGCCGGCGACGACGGCGAGCGAGGCTGGTGGTGGCTGGCGCCGGTGGAGTGGATGACGGCGCCCCGGGCGGACGGGGCGGCGTTTTGAACCCCTGGACGAGAGGAGGGAGGCGATATGGAGGGCGAGGGGCGGGTCATGGGAGTGAACGAGGGCGACGGTAAGCGCCTGCCGACTCTGGACGAGGTTTCGCTGGCCTACGTCGCCTGGGTTCTGGAGCGATGCGACGGCGACAAGAAGCGGGCGGCGGAGGCGCTCGGGGTCTCGCTGAAGACGGTTTATTCCAAGCTCGCGCGGCTCCACGAGATCGGTTTGGAGTCGGTCGCGTCGAGGGTCGGCGTATTCGGAGGGGATTGAGCGATGCGAGCGATGGTGTCCGGCAACTGGATGGACGGCTTGTGGGTGGGGCCGAGGATCCGGCCGATCGGCCTGAATCTCCGGCCCGAGGACCGGGAGCGATACCTGAAGGTCCGCGCCGAGGTCCGCGAGGCGGAGTATCACGGCAAGCCCAGGCGGATCGCGACGCGGCAAGCCGCGCGGCGGTTGCTGCTGGGGCTGCTGAACTCGAACGCGGCGCCCGGCGATCCGGTGTCTCGCTGGCGCGGGCGAGGTCGTTCACCTGGCTGACCCCGGCGGCGACGGAGCGGGGTGGTGGCCGACCTGCTGGCGCGGGGCGAGTGGCCCTACGCCCCGATTTTGCGACGGGAGGCGTGACGATTGCGGTTCAGAATGGCCTTCGTATCAAGTGCGACGGATGCGGCTTCAAGTCGGCGTGGATGAGGCGCGGGTCGTCGCGCTCGGCCGACGACGCGATGGACGATCCTCGGTTCGACAAGTGGGGGTTCGGAAACGGCCGCCACCTCTGTCCTCTTTGCGTTCGGTACGAGAAGCAGGGCGGGAAGTTGGTGGCGGAGGTCGGGACGTGAGCCCGTGGGACCGGGCCTTGGCGTGGTTCCCGAGCCTTGATCCCCGCGGCTGGAACGCGGAGGGGACGTCGTGGACGGACCCGAGTCTGAGCGCGGAGGAAAGAGTCGTCGTCGCGACGATCGCGGCGGGCGGCGGGTTCGTCCCGGAGGTTTCCAGTGAGCATATCGAAGCGGCTCCGGGGGGCTGGATACAAAGGCCCCCACCCCCTCGCCGACTGGAAAACCGCCGCCGAACGCGCGGCGGAGGACGTGGCGAAACGAAGCTCGCGATCCTCGCGTGAGAAGGGCGGCGAGGGTCGTCCGAGGCAGGCGTCGTGGTTCGACGAGGACGAGAACGAAAACGGAGGCTGACACGTGAAGGCGGCAATCGATCGAGCGGAGTGGTCTCGGGCCCTGGCCCTGGTGGGGGCGGCGGTGCCGAGCAGGACACCGAAGGAGATCCTGTTCAACGTGAGATTGACGGCGGAGGACGGCGACTCGGCGCGGCTGTTCGCGACCAATCTGGATCGCGACGCGGAGGCGACGTTTCCGGCCTCGGTCTTCGAGCCCGGGACGGTCCTGCTGCCGGCGGACAGACTCAAGACGATCCTGGCGTCGGCGACGGCGTCCGACCTGGAGCTGTCGTCGGACGAGTCGAGCGTCCTGATCCAGGCCGGCAAATCGCGGTTCAGGATGCCCGCCGCGAACCCGGACCTGTATCCCGACCCCTCGCCCTGGAACGTCGGAGGTCCGATCGAGGTCGACGCGGTCGACCTGGCCGTGGCGATCCGGCGGGTCGAGTTTTCGACCGACGTCGATTCCACGCGGTACGCGCTCGGCGGGGCCGTCTTCACCTCGGGGCCGGGCCTAACCCTGGTGTCGACCGACAGTGTGCGGCTCTCGATGGCGACGCTGGCGACGCCGTCCGATCTGTCCGGGTTGACCGACCTGACCCACGTCGTTCCCGCGGACGCCCTGAAGGCGATCGTCAAGGCGCTCCCTGATTCCGGCCCGGTCTCCCTGGCTTTCGGCAAGACGTCGTTCGTCCTGGACGCCCCGCCCGCCAGGGTGAGCGGCCGGCTGATCGAGGGCCGTTTCCCTCGCTATCGCGACGTGGTCGACGACGCGGCGGCGGTTCGATTCGCGTTCGAGACGAGCGCCGGCGGCCTGGCCGCGGCGATCTCCCAGGCGGCGGTCGCCGCTTCCAACGAGAGTCGGTGGTGCGATTTCACGTTCGGCGACGCGGCCCTTCGGATCGACTGCCGCTCCGCCGACCTCGGCGACGCCCACGCCGAGGTGGAGATCGACTACTCCGGCCCATCGTTCACGATCGGCCTTAACCCGTTCCGGCTGATCCAGGCGCTGAAGGCCATCGGCCCGGTTCCAGTGAAGTTCGAGGTCCTCGGCGAGCGACGTCCGATCGTCCTTCGCGCCGACGGCTATGATCACTTCCTTCAACCCGTGACGAAAGGATGACGTTCGGGAGCTTGTTCGCCGGGATCGGCGGACTCGACCTTGGGCTGGAGCGGGCGGGGTTGTCCTGTCGTTGGCAGGTCGAGATCGACGAGTACGCCCGCCGCGTCCTCGCGAAGCATTGGCCCGACGTCCGGCGGCACGGCGACGTCCGGACGTTCCCGCCGACAGATCCCGAAGATTGGAGGGTCGACCTTGTCTGTGGAGGGTTTCCCTGTCAGGACGTGTCCTCCGCCGGTCGACGCGCTGGGCTTGCGGGGTCACGATCCGGGTTGTGGTTCGAGTTCCATCGCGTGCTTCGCGTGGTTCGACCGCGATTCGTCCTCGTGGAAAACGTTTCAGCGCTCCTGGTTCGAGGGATGGGCGCCGTGGGTCGGCGGCCTGGCCGAGATCGGGTATGACGCGGAATGGCATTGCCTACAGGCGGCGGCCGTCGGCGCCCCGCATCTCCGCGACCGGGTTTTCTTGCTGGGCCACTCCGTTGGCCAACCGGCGCCAGTCGACGCCGAGCAAGGTCAGGCACGGGATTCGGCTCGCGAACCAGGTCCACGCGACGTACTGGCCGACCCCCGCCGCGTGCGTCCCCAGCGATCGGGAGCACCCATCGACCTGGTTCGCGAGGCGGGAGAGACAGGGTCAGCGTGGCGTCCCCCTCTCGATCGCCGTCCAGATGTTCCCGACGTCGACGGTCCACGGCAACCACAATTCCAGGGGCTCTTCGCGGAAGTCGAGCGACGGCTTGTCGACTTTCGTGAAACGACTGGAGGGGCCCAGTGGGGACGCGACCCCGCCGAAGGTCCTGAACCCCGCCTGGGTAGAGTGGCTGATGGGGTTCCCCGAAGGCTGGACAGACTTAGAGGACTAGGAAACGCGATCGTCCCCCAGATAGCCGAACTGATCGGAAGCGTTCTCGTGGAGAGGTGGAATGCGCGTGCCGAAGCCTCGTGAATCGGATATCCAGAACGCTTGCCGGGCCGTGCTGGAGGCGTTCGGTTGTCGAGTCGAGCGTCGCAACACGGGCTCATGGACGCCGTCGGGAGGCGGAAAGCGTCGAGTCGTCCGATTCGGCGAGGTCGGGGCGGCCGATCTCTTCGGTTGTCTGCCGAACGGCCGCCATTTCGAGTTGGAGATCAAGCGGCCGGGCGCGACGCCGCGGCTCGAACAGGTGCGGTGGCTGCGGAACGCGAACCGCTGGGCGCCCGCGTTTTGGGTCGACGACGCGGGGGAGCTCGAACGCATTCTCCCGGCCTTGATCGACGGCGCGGGCGTATCGTATCTGCCGAACCCGTGGCGGTTCCGCGTCAAGGTCGCGCTTCCCGGCGGGTCAACGGCGCACTGGATCTCCGAACCGGGCGGGGACTACGACGTCAAGTATCAGTGATCCTTGGACGCGAAAGGCCCCGGCCTCGATCCCAGGATCGTGGTCGGGGCCTTTCGGAAGAGCGTCAGCGTCTCGCGCGAGATGAGCGTCGTGCTTTGAGAAGCCTACCTCTTGCGGGTTCTCCGGTCAACCTGGCTACCCCAGCTTTTCCATTGCGTCGCGGGCCCTCTCGAGATCGGCCTCGGCGTAGATCTCGGTGGCGTCCAGCGACGAATGGCCGAGCACGGCGCGGGCGGTTTCGGCGTCGAACTCCCTTCTCAATTGCGTCGCGGCCGAGTGTCTGAGTTGGTGGGGATGCCAGTGGGGGATTGGCGGTAAGTCCGCCCTTTCGCGGGCCTCGTTGACCTTCGCGATCGCGCGCGCGATCGCGACCCGGTAGACGTCGGGAGTGTAGGCGTCGCGATACCGCCTCGGGCTCGACGAATCGCTCCGATCGACCTGGGACGGCTGCACCTTCGATTTGCGGGCGGCCCTGGCCGCGGCGTATCGCTCGGCTTCCGCGTCGGCGGGTCGGAAGACGGGCGCGTCGGGGTCGCCGCCCAGGAACGGCCTCAACACCGCCTGGGCCGCGGGGCCGACGAAGATCACGCGGTCATGGTCGACGTGGGCGGTCTTGTGCCGCTCGGGTCGATATTCCCAGACCGGAGCGGCGGTCGCCAGGTCGCGAGGCCGCAGCTGGCAGACCTCCCCCGACCTGGCCCCCGTGAGGCGCTGAAATCGCACCATCGCCGCGACGTGGCGGGACAGATGGGGTAGGACGGCCTCGACGTGGGCGTCCTCGACGGGTCGGACCTTTCGGCCCTCCGCGACGCCCGGCGTCCCCTTGCGGATCCCCTCCAGCGCGGTGAGGGCCCGCCAAACCTCCGCGGGGACGATTTGCCGGGAAACCCCCCACTTAAAGCAACGAACCACGCATCCGATACGCTTGTTTACCTGGGTCCGAACGTGTCCCTGGGCGATGATCGCGGCGCGGACGGCTTCCAGGGCGATCGGCCCGAACGACTCAACCGATCGATCGCCGTAAAGTTCAAACAGAACCATCAGCGCCGCCTCGATCGTCACCGGCTCATTGGAGGCGTATCGGTCCTCGACGAACTCCAGGTATCGTCTCACGAGCCCCTTGATCAGGATCGGCTCGCCGGGCGTCCGACGTCCGTTCGCGAGCCACTCGGCGACGACCCGGTCGTACTCGCGACGGCTTTCGTCCGAGCCATGGGGACCGAGGTAGAAGTCCTTCCGGCCGAGCGTCACGACGGCTCGCCCGGAAGGCTTATGGAGTCGATAGGCGGGCGTTCCGATTTGCTTCCTCGACATGGGATCACCTCGGCTTTCGGTAATTACCGTAGCCGAGGCAACGAGTCGATGGCAAGCGGAATCCGTAAGACGTTGACTCGAATCAACTTCGGAGTGGGCGATACAGGATTCGAACCTGTGACCTCATGCGTGTCGAGCATGCGCTCTAGCCAACTGAGCTAATCGCCCGGGTATGGGGCCTTGGGGCCTTTCCCCCTGGGGAGACTTACTATAGAGGATGGCGGGCGGAGGATCAAGGGGGACGCTCGGAATTTCGAGCCTCCGCCTCGCCGCGGGGTCAGGATTCGAGGATCTCGGCGGACTTCTTGTCGGCCAGGTCGTTGACCTTGCCCTCGAACTTCTTGGTCAGGCCCTGGATCCCTTCCTTGCAGGAGGCGGCGGCGTCCTCGGTGAGGATCTTGTCGGTCTGCTCCTGGTCGGCCTGCTTGTTGGCGTCGCGGCGGATGTTGCGGATCGAGACGCGGGCCTCCTCGGCGAGGTCCTTGACGCGACCCACCAGCTTCTTGCGTTGTTCGACGGACAGCGACGGGATGTTCAGGCGGACGGCCTTGCCGTCGGAGTTGGGGGTCAGGCCCAGGTCGCTGGTCTGGATCGCCTTGACGATCGCGCCGACGACCGAGGGGTCGAAGGGGCGGATGAGGATCTGCTGGGGCTCCGGCGTGCTCAGGTTGGCGAGTTGCTTCAAGGGCGTCGAGGAGCCGTAGTAGTCGACGCGGACGGACTCCACCAGGCCGACGTTGGCGCGGCCGGTGCGGACGCCTCGGAACTGGTCGACCAAAAGGGCCACGGACTTCTCCATGCGCTCTTCGGCTTCCAGCGCGATCTCTTCGATGCTCATCGGGAGGTCTCCCTGGCGAGGGCGGGCGGGGCTTATGACGGTCGGGGTCGGGGCGTGGAGGCGACCCAGGTGCCGACGGGGGCGCCGAGGACGGCGCGCTCGATGTTGCCGTCCTTCTTGAAGTTGAAGACCAGGATCGGCAGGTCGTTGTCCTTGGAGAAGCTGATGGCGGCCATGTCCATGACCTTCAGCTCGTCGCGGACGACCTTCTCGAAGCCGAGTTCGGGGTAGAGGATGGCGTGGGGGTTCTTCTCGGGGTCGGCCGAGTAGACGCCGTCGACGCGGGTGGCCTTCATGAGGACGTCGACGCCGAGTTCCTTGCCGAGCATCGCGGCGGCGGTGTCGGTGGTGACGAACGGTCGGCCGGTGCCGGTGGCCATGACGATGATCCGGCCCTTGTCCAGGTGCGACAGGGCGCGGCGGCGGAGGAACGGCTCGGCGATCTCGTCCATTCGGATGGTGGTCGTCAGCCGGGTGGGGCGTCCCAGGCCCTCCAGGGCGTCCTGAAGCGCCAGGCCGTTGATGACGGTGGCGGTCATGCCCATGTAGTGGGCGGTGGCCTGCTTGACGACGTCGGTGCCGCGGCTGAGCTGGGCGCCGCGGAGGATGTTGCCGCCGCCGACGACCACGGCGACCTGGACGCCCAGCGAGGCGACCCGGGCGACCTGGGCGGCGATCCGGCTGACCTCCTCGAGGTTGATCCCCCCCTCGCCGGGGCGGCAGAAGCTCTCGCCGGAGAGTTTCAAGAGGATGCGGCGGAAGGCGGGGCGACCGGTCGGCGCGGGTTCCATGGCGTGGTCCTTCGTGGCGATGGGGAGCGACGATTCCCTCCGGCCGCCGGCGCCGCCGCGCCGGGCGTGGGCCGAGGGCCGCCCGGCGCGGGGGTCGGCGTCGTCAGCGGTCCTCGCCGACGACGAAGCGGGCGAAGCGGGCCACGGCGATGTTCTCGCCGGTGCGGGCGTTGACCGCGGTGATGACGTCCTTGACGCTCTTGGAGTCGTCGCGGATGAACGGCTGGTCCATCAGCACGATCTCCTTGTACCAGGCGTCGAGCTTGCCGACGGCGATCTTCTCCTGGATGGCCTCCGGCTTGTCGCCGACCTGGCTGACGAAGATCCGCTTCTGCTCCTCGACCTGCTCGGCGGGGACTTCCTCGCGACGGACGTACCTGGGGTTGCTGGCCATGACGTGCAGGGCCAGGTCCTTGGCGAGTTGCTTGAACTCGTCGTTGCGGGCGACGAAGTCGGTCTCGCAGTTCAGTTCGATCAGGACGCCCGACTTGGCGTCGTGGTGGATGTACACTTCGACGCGGCCGGCCTTGGCGGCGCGGCCGGAGCGGAGTTCGGCCTGCTTCAGCCCGCGTTCCTTGGCGAGGGTGTCGGCCTTGGCGAGGTCGCCGCCGGCTTCGGTCAGGAGCTTCTTGCACTCCATCAGGCCCAGCCCGGTCTTCTTGCGGAACTCGTTGACGACCTGAGCCGTGATCTCGGCCATCGAATGTCTCTCCCTGGGGCTGTCGACGTATCGGTATGCGTGACGCGCGTTTGAAATTCAGGCGCGGAAATTTGAGGCGAGGTCGGGAGCGACGCCGCAGCCGCGGCGACGCCCCGGCCGCGGCGACGCGCGGCCGGGGCGATGCGATCGCGCCGCGGGGTCAGGCGTTCTCGGCGGGGGCGGCTTCCGGGGTCGGCGTCGGGGCCTCGGCCGGGGGGGCGGCTTCCGGGGCCGGGGCCTCGGCGGGGGCGGCTTCGGTCGGGGCCGGAGCCTCGGCGGTCGGGGCCGGGGCCTCGGCGGCCGGAGCCGGGGCCTCGGCGACCGGGGCCTCGGCGGGGGGGGCCTCCGGGGTGGGGGCCGGGGCCGGCGCGGCGGGCTGGGGCCGGGGG
>CALCIB010000353.1 GCA_937907525.1 uncultured Planctomycetales bacterium
GACCCCTCATCCGGCCCTTCGGGCCACCTTCTCCCTCAAGGGGAGAAGGCGAGAGTCAACCTCGGTCGCCGTCGTCAGCGGCGCCGCCTGAAGACGTAGCCGTAGGGAAGAGGCCAGGGGGCGCCGGCGTCTTCGTCTTGGTCGCGCATGGCGTTGATGACCCAGTGGGGGTCGCGCAGCAGGGCGCGGCCGATGACGACCAGGTCGGCGTCGCCGTTCTCCACGATCTTCTCCGCCTGCCCGGGTCCGGTGACGAGCCCCACGGCCCCGGTGGCGATCCCCGCCTCCTCGCGGATCCGACGGGCGAACGGCACCTGATAGCCGGGCCCAACCGGGATCCTCGCGTGCGGGACCAGAGCGCCGGAGGAGCAGTCGATCAGGTCGACGCCCACCGCCTTCAACCGTTTGGCCAGTTCGACGGACTGGTCGAGGTCCCAGCCCCCCTCGGCCCAGTCGGTCGCCGAGATCCGCGTCAACAGCGGCATCGAGTCCGGGATCGTCTCGCGGAGCCGTTCGGCGACCCGGCGGACCAGGCGGGTACGGTTCTCCAGGGAACCTCCGTAGTCGTCGGCGCGGGTGTTGCTTAGGGGAGATAGGAACTCGTGGAGGAGATAGCCGTGAGCGGCGTGGATCTCGATCGCCTGGAAACCCGCAGTCAGGGCGCGACGGGCGGCGGCCTCGAAGGCGTCGACCACGCCGTCGATCTCCGCGACCGTCAAGGCGTGAGGCGTCGGGCTGGATTCGTCGAAGGCGATCGCGCTGGGGGCGACGACCGGCCAGCCCCCCCTGGCCGGGTCGAGGATCGGCTTGCCGCCGCGCCAGGGCACGTCGCAGCTCGCCTTGCGACCGGCGTGCGCGAGTTGGATCCCGATCGCCGCGCCTTGCGACCTGGCGAACCGGACGATTCGGGCCAGGGGCTCGACGTGGGCGTCGTCCCAAAGTCCCATGTCGCCGGGGGAGATGCGGCCCTCGGCGACGACGGCCGTGGCCTCGACCATCACCAGCCCGACCCCGCCGGCGGCCCTCGCCCCCAGGTGGACGAGGTGCCAGTCGTTGGCCAGACCGTCCTGGCACATATACTGACACATGGGGGACATCATCACCCGGTTGCGAAGCGTCAAGCCTCGAATCGCGTGCGGCTGATACAGAGGGGAGGTCATCTCGATCGGTCCTCGAAGGTCGGCGTCGGGGCGGCGCCCCGGTCTCGGACGACATTGTAGGAACCGGGGCAACCGGGCGGGGCTCGCTTGCCGCGGCGGCGTGCGCTCGGTACAAGTGGACGTTGTCGCTCAATCCTTGACAATCATTTCTTGAAACGTGGTGACGCGAGTCGCCATGGCTAAATAAACGCCTCGATCGCGGGCGGTCGTCATTCAGCGACGCGCCCGGCCTGACGTGGGAGCGCGGGCGTGGACACATCACTGGATTCGTCGCGGTCGGTTTCCGCGCGGTACGCGACGGCGGTGGCCGCGACCGCCGCGGCCGCGGTTTTGACGGCCCTGACCTGGCCGTTGTGCGCCACCGCGCCGCGGACGTTCTTCGTCGTGGCCGTGATGGTCGCGGCGTGGATCGGCGGGGTCGGCCCCTCGTTGCTGGCGATCCCGATCTCGATCGTCACGGCGGATTACTTTTTCGTGCCGCCGTTCCGTTCCGTGACGGCCGCCCAGGACGGGTTGGGCGGGGCCGTCCCGTTCACGTTGGTCACGGGCCTGATCGCGGCCTTGTCGGCGGCCTGGACCGCGGCCGGCGCGCGACGGCTCGCCCGCCGCGAGGCCGAATGGCGGGCCGCCTTGCTCGACGCCAGTCACGACTGCCTGAAGGTGCTCTCGCTGGACGGCCGGATCCTCTCGATCAACGAGCCCGGCCTGCGGAAGTTGGGTATCGAAGACTTCGAGACGGTTCGAGGCCGCGAATGGGCGTCGCTCTGGCCCGAGGAGTCGCGCGCCGCCGTCCGCGCGACGGTCGCACGGGTCGCCGCCGGCGAGTCCGTCCGCATCGCCCGGCTCATTCCCACGGCATCCGGGACGCCGAAATACTGGGAATCCCACCTGACCCCCGCCCTCGGCGCCGACGGCCGAGTGGAGCGGATCCACTGCGTCTCCCGCGACCTGACGGCCTCCCGCCGCGCCGAGGATGAACGCCGCGCCAGCGAGGAGAAGTATCGATCGCTCTTCGAATCGATCGACGAGGGCTTCTGCATCATCGAGATGCTCTACGACGAGGCCGGCCGCCCGATCGATTATCGCTTTTTGGAGGTCAACCCCGCCTTCGTCGTTCTGACCGGCCTTGTCGGCGCGGCGGGTCGAAGGATGGGCGAACTGGTCTCCGCGAACGACGAGCACTGGTTCGAGATCTACGGCCAGGTGGCCGCGAGCGGAGAGCCGAGCCGGTTCGTCCAGACCGCGACGAACCTGGGCGGTCGGTCGTTCGACGTGTACGCCTTCTCCCTCGGCGGGCCGAGGGTCGCCGCCCTGTTCAGTGACATCACGGCGAAAGTCCAGGCCGATCGGGAGCGGGAGCAACTGCTGCGGACGCTCCAGCACGAGCGCGCCTGGCTGCGGTCGCTGCTGGAGAGCGCCCCGGCGCTGATCACCGTGATGAGCGGCCCGGACCTCGTCTTCGAGTTCGTCAACCGGCGGTTCGTCGCCATGGTCGGCGGTCGCGATCTGATCGGCAGGACGGCCCGCGAGGCGTTCCCCGACGTCGAGGGACAAGGCTGGTTCGAGTTGATGGATCAGGCGTACCGCTCGGGCGAGGTCTTCTTCGGGCAGGAGATGCCGGTCCGGTTCGAAGCCCCCGAGGGAGGGAACGACACCCGCTTCGTCAACGTCATCTTCCAGGCCACCCGCGATCCCGAGGGGGCGATCACCGGCGTGATGGCGATGGGATTCGAGGTCACCGAACAGGTCGGCGCCCGCGAGGCCCTTCGTGAAAGCGAGGCCCGTTTCCGAGACCTGGCCGAGGCCTTGCCCCAGGCCGTCTGGACCGTCGGCCCCGACGGCGTGTTGGACTACCTCAACCGCCAGTGGCGGATGTACTTCGGCCTGTCCGAAAGGCTCCCCTCCGAGCAAATGCTCGTCCGGATCATGTACCCGGACGACGTGGAGCGGTGCCGTGACGCCTGGCGGGAATCGCTCCGCGAGGGCCGACTCTACGAGATGGAGGAACGCCTTCGCCGGGCCGACGGCGAGTACCGCTGGCACCTGACCCGCGCGATCCCCGTGAAGGACGCCGAGGGCCGGGTCGTCCGCTGGTACGGCGTCAGCACCGACGTCGACGACGCCAGGCGGCTCTCCGACGCCCTCCGCGAGAGCGAGGCTCGCTTCCGCGACCTGGCCGACGCCATGCCCCAGGTCGTCTGGACCATCGACGCCGACGGCATGCTCGAATTTCTCAACCGCCAATGGCGGGAATACTTCGGCTCGCCCGGGGCGGTCTCGGCCGATGAAAGCGCCGCCTTCACGGTGCATCCCGACGACTTGCCGCGGTCGCACGGAGCGTGGCTGGCGGCGGCCCGCGACGGCCGGACGTTCGAGGCCGAGCATCGTCTCCGCCGCCACGACGGCGTCTACCGCTGGCACCTCACCCGCGCCGAGCCGATCCGCGACGCCGAGGGCCGGGTCGTCCGCTGGTACGGCACCAACACCGACATCGACGACGCCAAGCGGATGTCCGAGGCGCTGCGACAATCCGACCGCCGCAAGGACGAATTCCTGGCGACGTTGGCCCACGAGTTGCGCAACCCCCTGGCCCCGATCCGCAGCGGCTTGCAGATCCTTCGTCTCGGACCGCCGGAGGCGTCGTCCAGGGCGATGATCGAGATGATGGACCGGCAACTCGGCCACATGGTCCGTCTGATCGACGACCTGATGGACGTCGCCCGCGTCAACAGCGGCAAGATCGTTCTGCGCAAGGAACGCGCCAGCCTTCAAGACGCGGCCGCCGCCGCGGTCGAGGCGACCCGAACCGCGATCGAGGAATCCGGCCACGCGCTATCCGTCTCCATGCCCGACGTCCCCTTGATCCTGGAGGGAGACCCCACCCGGCTGGGCCAGATCTTGACGAACCTGCTCGCCAACGCCGCCAAGTACACCGGGCGCGGCGGCCGGATCGAGTTGACCCTCCGCCGCGAGGGGGACGAGGCGGTCGCCTGCGTCAAGGACTCCGGCGTCGGCCTGGCCCCCGAGATGCTCTCGCGAATCTTCGAGATGTTCACCCAGATCGACTGCTCGGTGGCCCACTCGCGCGGGGGGCTCGGCATCGGCCTGACGATCGTCAAGCGACTGGTCGAGATGCACGGCGGCCGGGTCGAGGCCCGCAGCGACGGGGAGGGCAAGGGCTGCGAGTTCGTCGTCCGGCTCCCCTTGCTCCCGTCCGGCGGGGTCAAGCCCCGCTCGCCGCGCGCCGAATCGACCCCCGGCGGCGCCGCGATCCGGATCCTGGTGGTCGACGACAACCGCGACGCGGCGGACACGCTGGCGCGGCTGCTCTCGCTCGACGGCCACGACGTCCGCGTCGCCTACGACGCCGCCGGCGCGCTGGCCGCGACCGACGCGGCCGTCTTCGACGCGATCCTCCTGGATCTCGGTCTGCCCGACGGGAGCGGCCATGACGTCGCCCGTGAGTTGCGGACCCGCCCCGAACTCGACGCCACCCTGCTCCTGGCCGTGACCGGATTGGGCCGGCGCGAGGACCGTCGCCGCTCGCGCGAGGCCGGCTTCGCGCGACATCTGGTCAAGCCGGTCGACCTCGACGTCCTCCGCGGCATCCTCGCCGACGTCGCTCGCGGCCGCCGCGGCGGCGAGCCGGCCGCGGTGAAGACGTAAGCGACCGTGGCGGAGTGCTTCGTCAACCGTTCAGCATCCGCCCCGAGGCGCCGTCGGCGGCGCGGCAGACGTGGACGGCGGGGGCGACGCCCTGGCGGCGGAAGTAGCCGTGGCGAACGGCCTCGGCGAATTCCTCGGCCTCGTCGGCTTCCACGAGGTTGACGGTGCAGCCCGCCCAGCCGGCACCGGAGAGCTTGCCCCCCAGGAAGCCCGGCGCGCCTTCGGCGACCTCGATCAGGGCGTCCAGCGCGGCGGAGCTGTTCTCGAAATCGTCCCGGCTGGAGGCGTGCGACGCCGAGATCAACGCCCCGAACCGCTTCAGGTCGCCGGCCCGCAGCGCGGCGACTCCCTCTTCCACGCGCCGGTTCTCGGTCAGGACGTGGCGCGCCCGCTTGCGGCAGGTCGGATCGAGATCGTTCCAGGCGTCCTCCAACTCGTCGAGCGACACGTCGCGGAGCAGGCGGACGGCGTCCTCGCCCTTCCTCGCCTTGAAGTGGTCGACGACGGCGTTGCACTCGGCGAAGCGGCGGTTGTACATGCCGTCGGCCAGCTTGCGCGAGGTCTTGGAGTCGCAGACCACGATCGCCGGCCCCGGCGCGCCCAGGGGAACGCGGGCGAACTCCAGCGACTGGCAGTCCAAAAACAGCGCGTGGTCGGCGCGGCCGAAGAGGCTGGAGAACTGGTCGAGCAGCCCGGAGGAGACGCCGACGAAGGCGTTCTCGGAGCGGCGCAAGACCATCGCCAGGTCCATGAGCGCGGCGTCGGAACCCTCGCCGACGTACTGCTCGACCGTCCCGCCGGGGACGACCCCGGCTTGGAGCAGGAAGAAGGCGAAGGCCGCTTGCAGGCTGGCGGAGGAGGAGAGGCCGGCTCCCAGCGGGACCTCGCCGGCGATCGTCGCCTCGAAGCCGGCGGTCAACTCGACGCCGAGGGCCTCTTGAAGCGCCCAGACGACGCCCTTGGCGTAGTTCGGCCAGGTGCCGACGGGCCCGCGCTCGATCGCGGCCAGGGGGAACCGCGCGGAGCCCTCGAAGTTGGCGGCGTAGACGCGGCCCTCGCGCTCGGTCCAGACGCGGCCGACGACGGCGGTATGGCGGTCGATGGCCGCGGCCATGACCAGGCCGCCGTTATAGTCGGTGTGGTTCCCCAGCAGTTCGACCCGGCCGGGGGCGCGGGCGGCTATCCGGGCGCGGCCGCCGTACTCGGACGCGAAGGCCCGAGCGGCGGCGGCTTCCAGTTCGGCGGGAGTCATTAGGTCGCCTCGTCTCGACTCGACTCTGGGGCGCGTCAGACGCCGACGGCGACCGGCTGGAGCTTGGCGGCGGCGGCGCGGAGGACGTCGGCCTTGTCCGTCCGCTCCCAGGAGAATTCGACGTCGGTGCGGCCGAAATGGCCGCCGCTGGCCGTCTTGCGGTAGATCGGCTTGCGCAGGTCGAGGTGCTTGATGATCCCCGCGGGGGTCAGCGGGAAGGTCTTGCGGACCAGCTCGGCGATCCTGGCGTCGGGGACGGTCCCGGTGCCGAAGGAGTCGACGTGGACGCTGACCGGCTCGGAGACGCCGATGGCGTAGGCGAGTTGGATCTCGCAGCGCTCGGCGAGCCCGGCGGCGACGACGTTCTTGGCGACGTAGCGGGCCATGTAGGCGGCCGAGCGGTCGACCTTGGTGGGGTCCTTGCCGCTGAAGGCGCCGCCGCCATGGCGGCCCATGCCGCCGTAGGTGTCGACGATGATCTTCCGCCCGGTCACGCCCGAATCGCCGTGGGGGCCGCCGATGACGAAGTTCCCCGTCGGATTGATGTGGTGGGTGATCTTCCCGGTCTTCAACTCGGTCGGAATGCAGGGGTCGATCACCTCGGCCTGGATCCGCTCGCGGATCTCCGCCAGGGTGACGCCCGGATCGTGCTGGGTGGAGACGACCACGGTGTCGACCCGGATCGGCGTGAATCCCTCGTACTCGACCGACACCTGGCTCTTGGCGTCGGGGCGGAGCCAGGGGATCTGGCCGTTCTGGCGGACCTCGGTGATCTTGTTGATGATCCGATGCGCCAGCGCGATCGGCAGGGGCATCAGTTCGGGCGTCTCGTTGCAGGCGAAGCCGAACATCATCCCCTGGTCGCCGGCGCCGACGTCCTTCCCCGTGCCGGCGTCGGCGTCGACGCCCATGGCGATGTCGGGCGACTGCTTGCCAAGCGCCACCATCACCGCGCAGGTGGTGCCGTCGAAGCCCTGGTCGCTGGAGGTGTAGCCGATGTCCTTGACGACCTGGCGGACGATCGCCGGGTAGTCGACCGTCGCCGTGGTCGTGACCTCGCCGGCGAGGACCACCAGGCCGGTCGTCAGCAGCGACTCGCAGGCCACGCGGGCGTTGGGATCCTTCTCCAGGAGGGCGTCGAGGATGCCGTCGGAGATCTGATCGGCCATCTTGTCGGGATGGCCCATCGACACGGACTCGCTGGTGAAGAGGTGGCGGTCTTTCTGTGACACGTTCGATCGTCTCCTGCCCAGGGCGGGCCGGGGCGCCGTCGCGGTCGGCTCGCAAGCCGGAGGGCCCCGGAAACTCGTTCTCGTTGGGGATCCGGCGCGCGCCCGCCGAACCGGGAGGGCCGTCCGCCTCCTAGCGGACGCTGGCGAGACTTCGGCGCGCGCCGACGGCCATGGCCGAGCCCAAGTCTAGCGACGTCGTGCGAATTTGGGAAGAAGTCGCGCGGTCGCGTCGCCTCCACGCCTCATCCGTCGTCCAATACCGCCGCCCGCAGCCGCTCCTTCAGTCGCTCCAATTCGGCGAGCGCCTCCCCCTTCTCGCGCTCGGCGTAGGCGATGGCGTCGGCCTTCTCGCGCTCGGCGTGGATTCGTTCGCGGACGGCGCGGGTGGCGCGGCGGCGTTCGCGGTCGGCGCGGCGGCGCTGGTTCTCGCGGTCGGCGAAGAGGGCGACGTAGGTCTGAAACGGGCGGCCGTCGGGCGCGCGGATGACCAATGCGTCCTTGATCGGCGGCGCCTCGAAGGTCACGCGCAGCCGGGGACTGGTCCAGCCGTCGCCGCGCGGCAGCCGTCGCAGGCGACCGCGCTCGCGGAGCCAGCCGCGGAAGCGGCCCGTCTCGGGGTCGTAGAGGTAATATTCCTCGACTCCGTAACGGTTGTAGAACAACAGCTTGCGGGTCATCTCGCGACGGGTGTTGCCCGGCGACAAGATCTCGAAGACGACCTGCGGCGCCACGCCGTTCTCGACCCACGTCTTGTACGAGTGCCGGTCCCCCTTCGGCCGGCCGAAGGCCACCAGCGCGTCGGGGGCGCATCGGATCCCGGACTGGCGTTCGACCGGATACCAGAGCAGGTCGGCGGCGACGAAGACGTTGGGATCGTCCTTGAAGAGCGAATCAAGCCCCCCCTTGATGGTGGCGATCCAGCGCTCCTGGGTCGTGTTGTCGGCCATCGGCATGCCGTCGCTGTCGGGGTACGTCGGATCGTACTCGTCGAAATACGTCCCCCGCGGGAGCGACGACGCGCGAGCCGGGCCGGGTTGGTGGGCGGTGCTCATGACGGTGCCTCTGTGAATCAACCGTACACCGAATCTGTAGCACGAACCGCGGCCGGCGTCCAGGCCCTTGGAAGCGAGGATCGGCCGGCCGCGGCGTGAGGTTCGGCGGGCGGTCCCGTCGTCAACGGGACGCGGTCGGCGTCGTCGCGAAGCCGTCCACCGGGCCGTTGACGGCTTTCTCCTCCTCTTCGTTGAGGATGTGAATTGGAGTGACGGCGACGAGCGTCCGGAGCGGAGGGCTCGATGGATCGTCGTCGGCGCCGAGGACGTCGATGCCGGCGTCGAGCACCACGCCGAAGCCGTCGGGGACGTTGAGCCTCGCCAGCCGCTCGACGGTCCTCCGCTCGGCGTTCGGCGTCTTCGCCTCGGCGGGGAGCGTTCCCACGCATCGGATCTCGACCGCGTGGCCCCACGGCTTGCGAATCGCGGTCGTTCGAACCAGCAGGCCGCCGCCGAGGCGATCCGCCACGACGAGGCCGCGAACCTCCCCGGCCGCGGGGATCGGCCCGTCGAGTCGGGCGACGAGCCGCGCGTCGGCGCCGCCGCGGTCGCCGGCCGTCCGCAACCTCTCCATCAGCGGCGCGTCGCCCACCGGCGCGTCGGTCATGGAGACGAGGGACCACGCGCCCTCGAACGTCGTCACCTTCGGCGCCTGGACGACGCCCCGCGCGAGGTACGACGCGAAATTCCAGAGCTGAATCGCGGGGACGACCTGGGCCGGCCCCGCCGCCTCCTTCAACGGCCACGCACGGTCGTTCTGAAGGAACCGGACGTCCACGCTGACCTGGTCCGGATCGGCGATCCGCAGCAACTCCTCGCGCGAGAGCTTCGCCGAGTCCCCCAGACCGTGCGGGATCGTCCGGACCAGCGTCACCAGATCGTCACGCGAAAGCCGGGCGGGGCGCGTCGACGCCAGCCGGATCACGGTCTCCTCCGACAGCGACTCCGGGGCCGTCTCCGGGAGTCGCGCGGGCGCCTGGCCGGGCCGCTCCGACCGCGGACGGCCGGGGACGAGTCGGAAAAGGACGCTCATGGCGTAGTCGTCCGACTCGGGGTTGGCGATCTTCGCGCGGACCCGATGGACCCGCGCCAGCCATTCGGCCTTGGCGGGGTCGTCGCCGGGGGGGATCGGTTCGTAGAGCGGATTGCCTTGGGCGAGGACGTCGAACGACGGCGCGGGCGAGGGGGGCGCCGCGGGCGCGGCGGCGAGGAAGTTGGAGGCCGTCGCGACCGCCGCGACGGCGAGGGCCGCGGCGAGCGGCAAGGCGACCAGGGCGCGGAGCGGGAAGCGGGGACGGGCGGGCTTCATGCCTAACAACTCCTGAATGCGAGGAAGGAGGGCCGAGCGGTCGCCGCCGACGGCGAGCCCGGCTCGAAGGGTTCGGGGACGGGACGGGAGCGAGCGGGCCACCGACTCCAGGGCGCGGGCGAGCGCCAGCGGGTCGCCGGTGAGCCGGGCGGCCAGGGCGTCGGCCGCGCGCTCGGCCTCGCGGCGGCCGATCCGGCACGCGCGCCGGACGCCGGGATGGAACCAGAACGCGGCCTCGACGCCGCGAAGCAGAAGATTGGCGAGGTGGTCCAGCCGTTTGGCGTGGGCCAGTTCGTGGGCGAGGACGGCGTCGACCTCCGCGGCCGAGGCGGTCGCCAGCCATCGCGACGGCGCCAGCGCCATCGGCCGCCACGCGCCGGCCAGGCACGGCTCGGCGACGTCGGGATGCTCGCGCGCCTGGAGGGTCCGTCGCAGCCGAAGCGCCCTTCCCAGGGCGCGGGCGCGTCGCTTCAACGTCGGATTATGAATCGCCTCGCGCTTGAGTCGTCGCACCCGAGCGGTCCCGACGACCAGCGCTCCCGCGAACGCCGACGCGCCGACGGCCCATGCCGCCAGCAGCCACGGCCGCGCGGCGTCGAGCAGCGCCGACGCCGCGGCGATCAACGCCCGGATCCGCGCGCCTCGGCCGTCCGCCGGCTCGGAGCGCGGAGCCGCGACGGGCTCGGAAGCGGCGTCGGGCGACGTCGCCGCGAATGCCGGCGCGACTCCTCGGGTTAACGTTCTAAAACTTGCCGGCGTGACTTGAGTTTGACGCGACAACCATTGCGCGACGGCCGCGGCGGGCGCGGCGATCGCGACGGCGATCAACAAGGCGACGATCGCGGCGTGTCGCGCGGCGGGCGTCGCGGGACGGCCGAACGCCTCCGTCATCGAGGCGAGCGCGCCGGCGAGGAGGCCGAGCCAGACCGAATGCAGGAGCGTCGGCCAGGCCAGTTCGATCAGCCCTTGCGGCGACGGGGACGCGAGGTCGAGCACGATCCGCCTCCTTTCGGCTCCGACTCCGCGGCCCTGTCGGCGTACTCGTCGAGGAGCGCGCGGATCGCGTCCAACTCCTCGGGCGACGGCGACGACTGATCGAGCAAGTGGGCGACCAGCAGCCGCGCCGAGCCGTCGTAGGCCCGCCGCAGCGTCTCGCCCAAAAGCGAGCGCAGGGTGGGCTCGCGCCCGCGCGCCGGCTCGTAGACGAAGGCCCGGCCCCTGGGCTCGCGCCGGAGCAGGCCCTTGTCGGTCATCACGTTCATCAAGCTGGTCGCCGACGTGTAGGCCCTGGGCTTTTCGGCGCGGGCGTTGAGGACGTCCAGCACCTCCCGCGCCGTCGCCGGCCGGGCCAGTTCCCAGAGCGTCTTCAACACCTCAAGCTCGCCGGGCGTCGGCTGCTCCGCGCGGGGACGCGCCATCGCGGTTGGACCTCCTTCTTTACGAGAGCGTCGCGTCGGATCGTCGCGATCGTCGACCGCGGCCGCGATTCTACGGTTTTCGCCGTAGTTGTCAACGGTGAAACCCGTAGTCGATGTCGCGCATCCTGGAAACGCGAACCGGCCGGCCGCGAGCGAGCGTCGCGGTCGGCCGGCCGGGATGGCGTCGGCGATCGTCCCCTGGCGGTCGGGGACGGTCAGGCGGGGGAGGTCAGTAGGAATCGGAGCTGATGACCTCGCCGCTGGCGCGGGTGCCGAGGCCCCACCAGATGTTCATCGAGATCGAGGACTTGATGAACTTCACGCTGCCGTCGCAGAAGAGGGCGTTAGCGCCGCCGGAGTGGTTGCTGGAGGCGTTGGTGACGTGGGAGCCGTCGGCGGCGGCGGCCGGGCAGCCGCCGCAGCCGAACCGGCAGGAGCCGAAGGTGTACTGGTTCGAGTTCGGCGGGACGATGGTGCTGAACAGGGAGAACGCCTCCCGGCCCGTGGACCACTCCTGGCCCTTGTTGGTGGACAGGGTGTTGTTTGGGGTCGCCGTGAGGAACGTGGATTGGCACGACTGGAGGATGTTCAGGACGAACGCGCCTGGAGGCGGCGTGCCGATGGCCAGGGAGTTGTAGGGGTCCTGGAGTTGGGAGAGGGTGGTGGGGTCGCCGGTCAGGCCGCTGAGGCTTTGGTTGAGGACGCCGCTGCTGTACTTCTTGGGCCGCGACCCCATGTCGCCGGCGATGCTCTCGCTGAAGGCGACGGTGTTGGAGGAGCCGTCGGTGATGGCGTTGAGGCCGTAGGACGTGCCGTAGGCGAAGATCCCGGTGGTCACCTGGCCGCCGCCGCAGCTCGGCGGGTTGCCACCCTGGACGCCGGCCTCGGCGGTTATCGTCGTGCCGCGGCTGCCGTAATAGCTGTTGATGCAGCCCGTGTAGTTGCCGGCGTTCCCCATGCCGGCGTTGCCGTCGGACGGGCAGAGGAACGAGTTGATCTTCGCGTCGTCGACCGTGCTGTTGATCGGCCAGCAGTAGCCGGTGGCGAAGCGGGCGTCGAACATGAAGTTCGCGGCGTTGTAGAGCGGCTGCTGCTCAAGATACCCCAGCATCAGCGCCTGGGGGCTCCAGCCGGTCCAACTGATGCAGCCGGGGTTGGTCGAGTTGAAGGTGGCCGTGCAGCCCAGCGGGAAGGAGTTGTTCGCCGAGTGGTAGTTGTGCATACCCAACCCGATCTGCTTCAGGTTGTTGACGCACTGGGCGCGGCGGGCCGCCTCGCGGGCGGCCTGCACGGCCGGCAGTAGGAGTGCGATCAAGACGGCGATGATCGCGATCACCACCAGGAGTTCGATCAGGGTGAAGCCCCGATCGCGACGTCGACTGGACATGGTTTCCTCGTTCGTAAAGAGTGATGGAATGAAAATCTGCCCGCGTCGCCGGATGCGCTTCTCCGAGAATCGGGGAACGACGGGGCGACGAGAGTCATGGCCCCTCCTACAAGCCGCGGCGCGGCCTGAATGGAGGGAGCGGCCCCGGCCTGGCCCTCACGACGGCTCGCGAACCATGCCGGCGGCCGTCGTCACTTCTTCTTGCCCTTCGAGGCGTACTGCTTCCTCATGTAGTCGGCCGAGCCCTTGAGCATGTCGTTGCGCTCCTCGGCGCTCTTCGGCGGCCCCTCGCCCGCGCCGCCGCCGCCGGATCCGCACCCGGTCAGCGTCAGAAGGCCGCCGAACAGCGGCAGGCCCGCGAGTCCGAGCACGATCGATCGTCGAGTCATCTGATCTTGGTCCTTTCTCAAGGCAGGAACGCGGGCCTCGGGGCCGGCGCGACGCACGACGCCGCGCCGGAGCGCGCGAGCCCCTCCTCGCCCGCGTCGGCTCGACATGGGCGACGGCCCGGATGGTCGTTACTACTATGTATATAAGACAGATCGTGTGGTGAAGGGGTCTTAACCCGCAATCGTAGGCGTAGGAGGCAATCGAGGTAATTATCAGAGCGTTCGGCCGGAATCAAGGGCCCGGTCCGATTTTCCCGCCGCTACTTTCAAAGTTTGGCGGCTTGGGCCGATGGGGCTCGCCCGTCGGAGAGGATCCCGGCCGATGCCGAAATCGCATCGCGCGCCCCGCGCCGGGTTTGCATTTAGATTCCCCAGGCTTAATGATGGACTCGTTGGACACCTTCCCAGGCGATTGATCGCGGCGTTTCATCAAGCGAACGAATCTGATTCCGCGGGAGCCGCGGATGGATCGCGGGCGGAAGGGATCGGTGACGAGGGGCTTGAGGGGACGCGCCATGACGGACGAGCGATCCAACGACGACGACTCCCCCGTTATATCCGACCCGCCTGGAGCGCTCTCGGAGGGCGGGCCGGCGGGCGCTCGCGCGTGGCTCGCGTGCGTGCTGGCGGGGATCGCGGCGGGGCTGATCGGTTTCGGTTTGGGAGAGGCCGGTCACGACGCATACAAGCCCGCGGCGGTCAAACGGCAAATGGGGAACACGACGACCGTCCGCCCCTCGCCGGAGGCGGTGCGTCACGCCTTCGTCTTGAATACGAGCCTCGCCCACGCGGGATGGGGGGCCGCGCTGGGGATCGCGCTGGGGGTGGCCGGAGGGCTTTCGACGAAACGGAAGGGACGACCCTTGACGGGGGCCGTGGTCGGCATGGTCGCGGGAGGGCTCGCGGGGGCGATCTTGCCGATGTTCGTGCTCCCCGTCGTTTTCCACGCGCGATCCGAATGGGAGGTCGATTCGATGGTCGCGGGGCTGCCCGCGCTGCTGGCGATCTGGGGCGTGACCGCCGCGGCGGCCGCGCTCGGCTTCGCAATCGGCGGTCGCCGGCCGATTTCCCAGACGGTCGCCTTCGCGATCCTGGGCGCGATCGCCGGCGCGGTGGTTTACCTGGTCGTCGCCACGTTGCTTGATCCCCTGGCCGAGACGGACCAGCCGATCGCGCTGGTCTGGCGGGCGCGGTTGCTCGCGCGGTTGTCGCCGAGCCTCGGCGCCGCCGCGTTGCTGGCGACCGTCCGCCCAGCGGCGGCTTGACGCGGCGCTCCGCCACGCCTCCATATCCATCTGGAGAAGCGCGCGTGCGTGTCCCTTCTCCGCTTGTGGGAGAAGGTGCCCCGGAGGGGCGGATGAGGGGAGGCGCGACCGGAAGCCTCTGGAGACGCCCCCCTCATCCGGCCTTCGGCCACCTTCTCCCACGAGGGGAGAAGGGATTATGCGCGTTCGCTTGCAATGGTTTCCGGTCAACCTCCTCATCGGTATAATTGAACAGTGGAGGCGGGACGGACGACGGCCGGGGGAGGGGAGGTGGGGGCTTGGCCGCGAATCGGTCGTTGGCGCTGGTGACGCGCGCGGTGGACGTGACCGAATCCAGCACGGTGGCGACGTTGTTCACCCGCGAGATGGGGAAGGTGTCGGCGCTGGCGAAGGGGGCGCGGCGGTTGAAGTCGGCGTTCCAGGGTGGGCTTGACCTCTTGGGGGTATCGGATATCGTGCTGCTTCCCAAGGCGTCGGAGTCCCTCGATCTGTTGACCGAGGCCGCGCCGGTGGAGCGGTTCCCATGTCTTCGCCGCGATCTGGCGGCCCTGTATGCCGGTTATTACGTCGCCGAACTGTTGACCGAGTTGACCGACCTCCACGACCCGCACCCCAGGCTCTTCGACGCGGCGAGGATCACCTTGCGGCATCTGGGCGACGTCGGGTTGCGGCCGCGTCGGGTGGTCCGGTTCGAGTTGGCGTGTCTGCGGGAGATCGGCCTGGCGCCGAGCTTCGACCTCTGCTGCCAGTGCGGCGAGCCGACGACGGCGGAGCGGGAGACGGCGTTCGGCCCGGCCTCGGGAGGCGTGCTCTGCCCGGCCTGCCGCCCCGGCCTGCCCGACGTCGTGACGCTCGACCGCCGGACGATCGACCTCGCCCGGGCGCTCGCCAGTCCGGGGAATCGGTGGCGGGAGTGGGAGCCGGCCGGCTCGGATCTCGCCGACGTCAGGCGGGTGGTGGGGTCGGTCGTCAGTCACGCCATGGGCCGTCGGCCGCGAGTGCAGCCCTATCTCGGAGTGTAAGAGGAAGCCATGACCCCATCGTCACGGACGACGACCCTCGCCAAATCCGCCCTCCTGGCGCTGGCGGTCGCGACGGCCACGGGCTGTCAGGGCTTCACCGGCGCGCTGTCGCAATGGCGGGCGGCCTACGACTCGGGTCTGGCCCAGCCGCTGACCGCCGAGGAACTGGCCCGGTCGAAGACCTCGAAGGTCGCCAGCAACGACTCGCTCCTGAAGCGCTGGCTGAGCCCTCGCGACCCCGACGCCGCCGGCGACGAGCACGACCCGACCTCCGGCCCCCAGCGCGATCCCGACGGCAAGGTGATGGGCTCCGACGGCTGGACCAAGTTCTTCAAGCAGCCCGTCGACGAGGACGCCCAGAAGGACCTGGACGCCGCCTTCGCCGACTACGAGGCGGGGAACCTGCGCCAGGCCGAGTCCGCGTTCTCCAGGATCGCAAGGGTCCGCAAGGGGACGCCCTACGCCGAGAAGGCCCTGTTCTACCTGGCCGAGACCCAGTTCAAGCGCAAGAAGTACATGGCCGCCCACGAGAGTTACGATCGCCTCTTCGCCGAACACCCCGGCACCCTGCACCTGGACGAGCTGGTCGGCCGCGAGTTCGAGCTCGCGCAGATCTGGCTGGCCCAGAGCGACCCCGAGGCCAAGCCGGAGCAAAAGCTGGCCTGGTACACCCACTTCACCGGCGAGCAACCGCTTCTGGACGCCTCCGGGATGGCGCTCAAGGCGCTTGAGCACGTCCGCCATCGCAAGACCGACGGCCCGCTGGCCGACGACGCCTTGATGCAGATCGCCGGCGTCCACGTGCGGAACGGCGACTACGAATCGGCCGCGGTCTACTACGACGAGTTGATCGAGGGGATGCCCAGAAGCCCGTTCCTTCACAAGGCGTACATGGGCGCGATCGACTCCCGGATCAAGGGCTACCTCGGCCCCGATTACGACGGCGAGGGGCTGGAGCAGGCCCGCGACCTGGTCCGCCAGGCCATGACCGCCTTCCCCGAGGAGGAGGCCAGCAACGAGCAGCTTTACCACACCCTCGACCTGATCAACGACCAGGAGGCCGAGCGGACCTACAAGACCGGCAACTATTACAAGCGGATCGGCAAGGTGGCCTCGGCGGAGTATTACTTCGGCAAGATCCCCCAGCGCTGGCCCAACAGCCCCTGGGCGGCGAAGGCCAAGACCGACCTGGCCGCGCTGGCCAAGACGCCTCGCAAGGGCCCCAGCCTCCCCAGCAAGATGCTGGTCCAGCCCAACGCCACCGACCCCTACTACAGCGCCGGCATGGGAGCGATGGGGGCCATGGGCGGCATGGGCGGCATGGGCGGCTCGCCCGGCGGGATGATGTGATCGAAGGCCCGAGCGCCGCGATTTCGGCGATTCTTGACGTAAACGATCTTCCCCCCTCGCGGGGGAAGACAGACCGCGGAGCGGTCAGATGAGGG
>CALCIB010000354.1 GCA_937907525.1 uncultured Planctomycetales bacterium
GAGGAGGCCCTGCAAGGGCCGATCCTTCGCGAACTGCTCGACGCCGCCGTCGAGCCGGCCCGGACGCCGCACATGACCGCCGCGCCCGCCCGCGCCGACTGATCGGGTCGGCCCGGCGCCCCGTCACGGACTGATTTCAAGGCCGCCACCGTCTTCGAAAAGGAAGAAGGGAAGGACCAAGCCGGGGGGAACGGCCCGGTCCTTTGTCGAATCCTCCCGACCCGGAGGCCGGGGCGTGGCGAAGCGTCGCGTCAGGCTTAGCCGAGCGGATCGCTCTGCGCGGCGTCGTTGTCGGTGATGATCCGGACGTTGAGCCGGCTCATCAGTCGCTTGAGGGTCTCTTCCTTGGAGCTGATGAACAGGACGTTCTCCAGGATGATCGCGCGGTCGCGATCCGGCACCCGCAGCACCAACCGGCCGGCGCCCAGGAGCAGGTATTCCAGGACGTCCGGGACCTCCTTGTCGAACTTCAGGTTCAGCGTCGAGTATCGCTCCAGGTCGCTGAGCGGGCCGTGGTGGTGGAGGATCTCGTTGGGGAGGATCTCCCAGTAGTCCAGCCAGCGGGTGACGTAGACGACCGCCAGCACGATCATGACGATGATGAAGTACGTCAGGTAGAACCCGGCGTTGGCGAAGGTGTAGATCGACCCCAGCAGCGCGTTGATCGGACGCAGCAGGTCAAGGTCGAAGTACGCCCCCAGCCAAAGCACGAAGAACAGGCCGAGCAAGATCGCCAGCACGGCGCCGATCAGCTCGAAGCGCGGAAAGTCCAGGCCGATCACCACCAGGTTGAACCCCAGGACCACCAGGAACAACACCCCCAGCAGGTTCTGGGGGGTGTTGAACCGCTCGCGACGACTCAACGGCGCTCCGGACCCCTTCGCTCCGGCGGCGGCGTCGTCCGCGTTCGCGTTCACGGCGGGTTTCGCGCTCGCGTTCGCGTTCGCGTCGGCGACGGCGGCCGGGGGGGATCCGAGGCTGGGGTCGTACTCCTTGTGCGGCAGCGCGTACATGCCGATCGCGCAGATCAGGGAGACGATGGCCGAGGGGTAGATGTAGACGACCTTGGGCCACATGAAGATCTTGACGCCCCTCTCGCGGCCGCGGGTCGCCGGGGGTGGGGTCGAGGGCTCGGGGCTCTTCGCGTCAGTGGACATTCGTTTGGTACTCCATGCGGCGAGGACGGGCCGCCGGACTTCGGCGGCGGGGGCCCGGATCGGCCAGCGGAAATCGTAACCGCCGCGGTGGGAAGGGTAAAGACTCCGCCTCGGCGGCCGACGACCGGTCCTGGGGGTGTTCGTCGCGCGAGTCTCGATTCTTGGGCCCGGGCGCTCGTTTTCCCCGTCGCGCCCGTTTCTCGCGAATCGCGCGCCGAAGCGGCGCGTGGCATTCACGCGACATCGCGCTCCTGGGCATTGAGAGGGATCGATTCGAGGATTATCATTGGCGGCGTGGATGGTAGCGCCATCCTCTCCTCTCTGAAAACTTTGGAAAGGTCGCCCCATGACGAGTCTACTTCGAAAGTCGGCGGTCGCGACCGCCGGCGCGGCGATGGTCGGGTTCGCGCTTGCCGCCATGGCGTCCCCGATCGGCGCCCAGGAGACCCCGGCCGCCAGGGCCAAGGCCAAGGCGCCAAGGAAGGCGGCCGCCGCCGAGCCCGAGGCCGAACCCAAGGCGAAGTCGTCGCGGGACGTCCCGCATCGGGTGCCCACGTACTTCGGCGGCCTGGGCTTAAGCGCCGATCAAAGGGAGTCGATCTACGCGATCGAGGCCGAGTATCAATCTCAAATCAAGGATCTGGAGCAGCGGGCCGACGCGCTTCGCGAGCGGCTGATGGCCGAGTGCGAGGACGTGCTGACCGCGCCCCAGAAGAAGGCGTTGACCGCGGCCCGCGAGTCGGCCGCCGCCCGCCGCAAGGCCGCCGCCGAGCCCGAGCCCGAGCCCGACGCCCCCGCCGACGCCGACGCGGACGACGACCCCGCGCCCGCGCCGAAGTCCAAGGCCGCGCCCCGCGCGCCGGTGACGCTCGACTGACCGGCCCGGGCCTCTTCGGGAAGCCTCGCGGGTCCGCGATCCACCGACGCTTCTCAGAGGCCCTCGCCTTCGTTTAGGATCGCGCGCTCCAGGGCGTTCCGGCGCGCTGATTCGCCGGTGCCGGGCGTGGATGGGACGGGCGGTGGTTTCGAGCGAAAGGGGCGTCGTCGCATGAGGGATCGGTTTCGACGTTTCGCCGTGGTTTCGGCCGCGTCCGTCGTGACGGGCGCGGTCGTCGCCGCGATCGCCTACCTGGCGGCGTACCAGTCGTTGCACGATCAGTACGGGTTTCGAAGGGACGAGTACGCGACCCGGGCGCTGTTGAACAGCGTGGAGGAAGAGGTCGAAAACCATCGGCGGGCCGTCGGGCGGCCGCCGGCGAGTCTTTCGGACGTGGAGCGGCTCAAGGACTGGATGCGCGTCGGTCGGCTGCTCGACTACTGGGGGCGGCCCGTCCGGTACGTCGTCCAGGGAAACCGCTTCGTCCTCTACTCGCTCGGCCGCGACGGTCGCGACGGCGGCGAGGGGAGCGACGCCGACGTCTACCCGAGTTCCGCCCGCAAGCCGTTCGCGCGGCCCACCTTGCGCCAGTTCGCGCGCGACCTGCCGACGGAAGGTGTCCGCAACACCTGTCTCGTCGCCGGGCTGGTCGCCGCGCTCATGTGCCTCAAGGCGTCGCGGTCGTGGTCGTCCGACCCGCCCGGGGGCATGGAGATCGTCCTGAACTTCGCGGCGACGGCCGCGGGCGCGATCGTGGTGGCGTTCGTGCTAAGCGCCCTGCACGTTCCCAACGGACACTGAGCCGTGCCCTTCCGCTACCTTCGCGACCGGCTGTTTCTGGCCTGCGTGGCGGCTTATTTCATCAACCGGCTGGTCCTCAAGCGGATCTGGGTTTCCGGGTTCGTCCACGACCACTTCAATGATTTGATCTGCATCCCCTTCTGGGTGCCGGTGATGCTGTGGATCGAGCGTTCGATCGGGTTGAGGAGGCGCGACGGGCCGCCCGACGCGATGGAGATCGCGGTCCCGCTGGTCGTTTGGTCGTGGACGTTCGAGGTCTTCCTGCCCGCGCGGGGGTGGCTCGGCCCGCATTGCGCGGCCGACCACCGCGACGTCCTCTGGTATTCGGTCGGGGCGCTGGCTGCCTCCCTGGCGTGGCGTCGGCGTTACGGCGACGAGGGGGACACGGGAACGGCGGGGGCTCCCCGGGGGGAGCCGGGTGTGCCATAATCGCGGGTGGAGATCAGAGGCCGGGCGGGGCGCGCGGCGCGGGTGACGGTTCGCGAGGGGGGCGTTCGGGGATGGTCTCGGTGCATTTGCTGCCGTCGTCGATGCCGGCCGGGGCCTTGCGCGGCGGCGTGGCGGTCGTGGTCGACGTCCTCCGCGCCACCACCTCCATCGTCCAGGCGCTGGCGCGGGGCTGCTCGGCCGTGGTCCCCTGCGCGGAGATCGACGAGGCCCGGAGGATCGCCGAGGGACTCCCCGCCGGAACGGCGATCCTGGGGGGCGAGCGCGGCGGCAAGCCGATTCAGGGGTTCGACCTGGGGAACTCCCCCGGCGAATACTCCGCCGACGCCTGCCGCGGCAAGACCCTGGTGATGACCACCACCAACGGCACCCGCGCGCTGTTGGCCAGCCTGGAGGCCGAGGTCGTGCTGGCGGGGGCGTTCGTCAACCTCGCGGCGACCGTCCAGCGGCTGATCCACGAGAGGCGGCCGATCCACGTCGTCTGCGCCGGGACCGAGGGCCGGATCAGCTACGAGGACGCGCTCTTGGCCGGGGCGCTGGTCAGTCGGTTCGCCGATCTGGATCATGAACCGGCCAACGACGAGGCCTGGATCGCCCGCGGCCTGTGGGAGCGGGTCCAGGAGAACGTCTGGTCGCGCGAGGACCACCCCGGCCGCGGCGGCGAGGATCCTCCGCTGGTCCATTACCTGCGCCGCGGCGCCGGCGGGCGTCGGGTGACGGAGTTGGGCCTGGGCGCCGACGTCGCCTTCGCGGCGTCCATCAACCGCCCCGATTGCCAGATCGTCGTCGAACTGGCCCGCGATCCGCTTCGGCTGACGGTCGCGCGCGGTTGAACGAGGCGGAGCGGACGAGTCGAGCCGCGGCGGGGTCGTGGCGCGGGGCCCGGTTCGTGTTCTAATGGCGGGGCCGGACGGTCGAGATCGGCGCGCGGCGCGCCCCGTCGGCGGACGAGAGTAGCGAAGGGAAGAGAGCGACGATGGCACTGGAAATGGACAAGCTGGTCTCCCTCTGCAAGCGTCGGGGGTTCGTCTTCCCTTCGAGCGAGGTCTACGGCGGCATCAACGGCTTCTGGGACTACGGTCCCCTGGGCGTGGAGTTGAAGCGGAACATCAAGGACGCCTGGTGGCGGGACAACGTCCAGTCGCGCGACGACATGGTCGGGCTGGACTGCTCGATCATCATGAACCCGCGGATCTGGGAGGCGTCGGGCCACGTCGGCGGGTTCAGCGACCCGATGGTCGACTGCCGG
>CALCIB010000355.1 GCA_937907525.1 uncultured Planctomycetales bacterium
GGGGAAGGTGGCCCGAAGGGCCGGATGAGGGGGAGGACGCGCCAGAAAGCCATCGGGATTCCGAGCCGGTCGGGCTGGCTCTTGGATCGCGACGGCCTTCTCGCTTGTCGTCCCCCTCATCTGACCGCTTCGCGGTCTGTCTTCCCCCGCGAGGGGGGAAGATCGTTCTCGGCTCGCTTCGCGACCTTTTCGACGAAGCGTCCGCCGGCCTCAGCGCGTCGTCCGGCCGACGACCTCGCGGCGGGCGGCGCGGGGATGGCCCTGGCGTTCGAGATGATCGGCGATGGCGCGGTCGATGTTGGCGAGCGTGGTCGGGGTCGCTCCGCGCTCGCGGCGCAGGACGCGGCCCTCGCGGTCGAGCAGGATCATCGTGGGGAAGACGTCGATCGCCAGGGCTTCGCGAATCGGGCAGGGATCGCTGAAGTCGGTCATCAACACCGGGAAGTTCAGCCTCATCGTGTGGACGACGTCCGCGAGCTTCGCGACCCGCTCCGCGGTCGGGGTCTTCTCATACGCCACGCTGACGACCTGGAGCTTCCCGCCGCCGAACTCGGCCTGAAGCTCCTTCGCGTGCTCGAGCGCCGGGCGGCACTGGGCGCACCACGAACCCCAGAAGTCCAGCAGGATGAGGTCGGCGTCGAAGTCGTTGAGCGAGACCTTGCGGCCGCTGACGTCGAGCATGGCGAACGACGTCACCCGGCGCTGGTCGACGTCGTAGTCGCAATACGGCGCTCTGCGGCGGGCCTCGATGTCGGCGGGCGCGGCCGGACGGCCGAGCGGGGTCGTCGACGTCTTCGCGAGTTGGCGCGGGGCCGGCGCGGGGCCGGGCTCGGGCGAGGGAGCCGCGACCCGGTCGCGAACGACGCTGGTCTGGGCCACCTGTTCGTCGAACGGGACGTTCGCGTCCAGGGAGGCGACGTCGGACCACGTCGGTCGCGCCCGTCGCTGTCGCGAGGGATTCGCCGGCGGGGGCTCGGCCGGCTCGCGGCCGCCGCCGATGAGGTTCTCCGGAAGGTTTCGCGGCTCGGCTTCGGCCTCGTGGCCGGACGAGTCGTCGTCGCGGGCGCTGACCTTGCTGATCTCGCGCGCCGGCGGCAGCGGGTTCTCGCCGTCGTCGTCGAACGACTCCCGAGCCGGCGGCGGCTCGGGAGCCTCGTCGATCGGCTCGTCGTCGAACCCCTCGGGCTCGGCGTCGAGGCGGGGCCGGATCGGCCGCGACGACCGCGCGGGCGGGCGGGGCTCGTCGTCCTCGTAGCCGTCGGAGAACGCGGCGTCGTCGGGGCCTTCGGCGCGGGCGACGGACGAGACGCGCGGCTGTTTCGGCGCGGCGGCGATCGCGCCCTCCCGCCCCGGTCGGGCGTCGCGGGGATGGAGGTCGACGCGGACGCCGACGTCGGGGGCCATGGCGTCGGCGCGGCCGGTCATGGCCCCTCGGTCGTCCTGGTACTCCGCGATCACGGTGTAGTTGGAGCCGGGGCGGACGCCTCGGAGGGTGAAGGCGCCGGAGCGGTCGGTGTTGGCGTGGACGAGTTTGCCCCCCGCCGCGCCGGACATCCCCAGGCGGACCACGGCGTCGCGGACGGGCTCGCCGTACTCGTCGTAGACCCGACCGGAGATCCGCGCCTCGCCCGAGCGTCGGATGCCTGGCTCGGTCTCGGCGACCTGGTAATCGTCGTCGGGCAGCCCGGAGACGACGGTGAACGTCTTGTCGCCGACGGTGGCGGTCGTCTTCACGTCGGAGGGGGTCGCGACCCGGATCCCGCCCGTCTGGCCGCAACCGACCAGCCCGGAGCCAAGGGCGATCAAGCCGAGAATGCTGGCGGCATGGCGCAAGATCGAAGCCCTCCTCCTGGGCGTCTCGGCGGAGCGCGGCGTCGCGGCCGCGGCAATCGAGGCGCGCTCGCCGACCGTCCGCCGGCGCGTTCCATTTCCAGGGTTTCGGACGGCGGCCGCCCCTGACTTTAGGGATTCGCGGATTTCCGTCAGGATCAATTCCAACGCGCGAGCGTCGACCTGGCGGCGGCGAGGAGGTTCCCGACGGCCTTCGCGTCGTCGGCGTCGGGACGGGCCTTGAGATAGGCTTCCAAAGGGTCGACGGCCTCGCCGGGACGGTCGAGCTGAAGGCAGAGCATCCCCAGGTCGCGACGCTCCAACGGATCTTCCGACGCCGCGGCCAGGCGGCGCTGGACGACGAGGGCGGAGGCGAAGTCCTCGCGGCCGACGTGAATCCCCTTGAGGTTCCGCAGCATCCGAGCGACCACCGCGCGAGGCTCGCAAGGGGCCAGCTTCGCCGCCGGGATCGGCCCCGGCCATCCCGACAACTCGCCGATGCGGCGGCGGCAGGCGTCCAGGCTCAGGAGGTCGCCGCGGTGGAACGGGTCGATGAACGTCGGCGCCTCCCCCTCCAGCCGAAGAACGAAATGGGAGGGCGAATTCACCGCCGCCAGTTCCACGCCCAGCCGCCCGGCGAGGGCCTGGTAAAGTATCGAAAGGCTGATCGGAATCCCCAGTCGGCGGTCCAGCACCTCGTTGAGCATGCTGTTGCGAGGATCGAAGTAGTCCTCGGCGTCGCCGTCGAAACCGTCCTCGACGTACAGGACCCAGTTGAGCTGTCCGAGCGCCTGGAGCGGATGCGAGCCCTCGCGGCGGCGGATCCGGGCGCGGGCGGCCAAGGCGTCGATCCGAGCGATCTGGGAGTCGACGTCCAGCCCCGGATGGAAGTCCCGGGCGATCTCCAGGGCGACGCGCGCCAGGTCGGGACGGGGCTCGCCCGCAAGCACGCGGTCGAACTCGGGGCTCGGCGGTCGTCTCGCGCGCATGATCGTCCTCGACCTCGTTTGGAAGCGGATCAGCCCGCCACTCCTGGTTTCGGCTGGACGTCGCCGTGACTGGAGCGCGAGGGCGAAGCCGGCGCGTCCTCCGCGATCGGGCCCCGTCTGGGACGGGCCGCCCGCGACGTGATCCAGCCCGTCGGCCCCAGCACCATGACGAACCCCAGCAGGGTCGGCCACGTCAAGCGTCGGTCTTGCAGCAAAATATCGTACCCCAGGCCGAAGACGACCTGCGTCAAGCTTAACACGGCGATCTTCGCCGGCGGGCCGGAGGCGTAGGCTTTCGTCAAAAGGATCTGGCCGGCGGTCCCGGAAAGCCCCACGCCCGCGAGCAGAAGGACCGCCGCGCCGTCGAGCGCCGCGGCGATCTGGACCACCGGGCGGGCGGCGACCAGCCACAGGGCCGTCGTCAGGCTGGCCAATCCGGAGAAGTGCGCCACCACCGCGCGGGCGTCGACCTCCTTGAGCCGATGCAGCCCCAGCATGGCGACCGCGGTCATGACCGAGGCCACCAGCGCGATCGCGACGCCGCCGCCGTCCGTCCCAGCCCCGTGCGGCTGCTGGATCAAGACGACCCCCGCGACGCCGCACGCCACGCAGGCCAGGTCGATGGCCCTGCCGCCTCGACGACCGCCGGCGAACGTCGTCAGCACGATCCAGAGGGGGTAGGTGTTCGTGAGCGTCAGGACGTCGGCGACGGGGAGCCGCGTCAGCGCGTAGAAGGTGCAGGCGAGGCTCAGCGTCCCCGCGATGCTGCGCCACCACAGCGTCCGGGGCCGCCAGACGACCAGCCGGGCCCCCGCGGCCAGGGCCAACGCCACCGAAAGGACGAAGGTCGCGATGATCCGGACGAACGCGATGAACAGCCAGTCACACCGCGAGCCGACCTCGTGGGTGAGCGCCCCCATCGTCGCGAAACAGAACGCGGCCGAGATCATCCAGGCCGCCGGCAAGAGGCTGCGCGATCGCTGGTTCATCCGAAATCCGGTGGGACGGGCCGCGGCGGCGGCGGTGGGTTTCGCGCGAGGGCCGCGCCGGGCCCCTCGGCGCATGAAAGTGTATCAAGAACCCCCGCGGCCGGGAGGATCAGTTCGGACCCGTCGGGACGGATCGCTCAATACCGTTCGCCCCGGGATTCGATATGCCCGCGAGCAACGCCGGATATCCCTTCTCCCCTTGTGGAAAAAGGAGGCCGAAGGCCGGACGGGGGGGGCGTTTCCAGAGGCTTCCGGTCGCGCCCACCCCTCATCCGCCCCTCCGGGGCACCTTCTCCCACAAGGGGAGAAGGGAGGTCCGCACGCTTGGCAGCCATGTATGCAAGTCGTGTCGAACAGCGTTAGCGGATCGACCCGGCCCGGTTCGACTCACGGCCGCCAGCCCAGCATCTCCGGCGCGACGCCCAGCCGAGCGGCGAGCCGCTGGCACGCCTGCTCCAGCGCCTCGTCGACCTCGCCCGCGGCCGTCAGTTCGGCGAAGGCGTCGAGAAACTCGTTTTGGGTCTCCCACAAGTCCAGACGCAGCCCCAGGACGATCGCCGCGTCCAGCAGCATTTCGGCGCGACCGACCACCGCCGGATCGCCGAAGCGCAGGTCCCGCATCACCAGCCGCAGACCTTCCGAGAGCATCTTGCCCAGGTCCTTCTCCCGCGGCTTGTAGTTCCAGGCCCGGCCGCGATCGCAAAGATGTTCGATCGCGGTCAATTCCCGTTCCTCGCCCGCGATCAGCACGCCCACCCTCTTCTCCAGGTTCACGTCCAGGAACGTGGTCGCCGCGGCGCGGAGCGGGCCGGGGATGGGATAGCCCATCTTGCCCAGGCGGTTGAGGACCTCCTCGTCCTGGTTGGCGAACCTGGTGAACGCGCGGTGGTAGTCTTCGAAGCGATCGGCCAGGACGATCCCGATGATCCGCCGCTGTTCGTCGCGGAACAGGTCGTCCAGCCGATGCGCGACGCCGGGGAAGTCCGAGGCCAAAAGCAACATCACGTCGGCCATCGAGCCCGATCGGTACGTCGCCAGCAACTCCGAACTGAACGCCTGGAACCGCGCCGGGTCGAGATCGCGGCAGAGGACCGTATGGAAGTCGAGCCCGCCGAAGTGGACGACGACGAAATAACTCTCGCCGCGGACCCAGGTCCGTCGCGACCGACCCGCCAGCCGGCCCACGGCCAGGTGGCCGGGGCCGCGGGCCTTGATGGCGACGTCGGACGCCACGACCTCGTAGGCCGGGCCGTCGCCGTCGGGGTTTTCGCCGTTCTTGTAGAGCAGGCTGATCGCGTGGTGCGCCAGCACGCGGTCGAGGTCCACGATCGCCGGCTTGACGCACTGCTCCCACACTCCCTTGCCGTCGCCGTGGGCCGGCAGGTTGCTCGGCGCCCTGGAAAGCGCGGCGACGAACTCGGGCTCCAGGTCGCGACCGAAGTTGCGGGCGACGGAGATCGCCCGCGCGGCGTACTGGAGGCACTGGGTCGTCTCCAGGCCGCTGATCTCGTCGAAGAACCAACCGCACGACGTGTACATCAGCATGGAATCGAGCTGAAGCTCCAGGAGCCGAAGCGCGTCGGTCGTCTGGTGGGGATCCAGGTCGGGGTGGGCGAACTCGTCCAGGAAGGCGCGCGTCGTTTCGGAATCGTAGCGGTCGAGGATCACCCGGATGTAGGCGTCGCGGGCCGCCCAGGGGTCGGGGAAGCAGACCCGTCCCCGAGTGGCGAACAGATGGTCCAACGGCTCCTTCAGGCCGTCGAGCGCCTTGCGGAGCGGCTCGCGCCAGCGCTGGTGCCAGTCGCCGCGGGTCTTGCAGCCGCAGTCGGCCCGCCAGCGCTCGACGCCGTGGGCGCAGCTCCAGGAGGAGTTTTCGTGGATCTCCACCTCCCACTCCGGCGGGTGCAGCTCCAGGAACTCGCCGTAGTTGGTCAACCGGACGTCCGGGTCGTCGGAGAGCCGATCCAGGACGTAGGCCAACGCCATGTCGCCGTGGGGGTGGTGGTGGCCGTAGGATTCGCCGTCGGTGGCGATGTGCATCAACTCGGCGTGTCCCCTGCCCTCGTCGTAGCCGTCGCGCAGCCGCGAGAGGAACTTCTCGCCGTCGTCCAGCAGGCGCTCGAAGGCGACCTGCTGGGAGACGATGCCGTCGTAGAAGAAGATCGCGATCGAACGCCCCGAAGGCAGCCGCTGGAGGTACGCGCGCGACGGGTCGACGCCTCCTTGCCGCTCCGTCCAGGTCTTTTCGCCGATCGCCCGCCACCGCCGCGCCTGGCTGGGGGCCAGCACGGTGAACTTGATCCCGGCCTCCGCCAGGGCCTCCAGCGTGGCCAGGTCGACGGCCGTCTCGGCGACCCACATCCCCTCGGGGTCGCGGCCGAACCGGCGGCGGAAGTCCTCCACCCCCCAAAGCGTCTGGGTCTTTTGATCGCGCCTCGTGGCCAGGGGCATGATCATGTGGTTGTACGCCTGCGCCAGCGCGTTGCCGTGGCCGCCGCGACGCTCGCGGCTTAGGCGGTCGGCCTCGACGATCCGCTCCAGCACGTCGGGCGCCCCCTCGGACATCCAGTGCAAGAGCGTGGGGCCGAAGTTGAAGCTCATCCACGCGTAGTTGTTGAGGATGTTGACGATGCGGCCGCGGCCGTCCATGATCCGGGCGCGGGCGTTGGGCGCGTAGCTCTCGTGGGTGACGCGCTCGTTCCAGTCGTGAAACGGCGCGGCGGAGTCCTGGACCTCGACGACGCCCAGCCAGGGGTTTTCGCGGGGCGGCTGATAGAAATGGCCGTGGATGCAGATGTAGCGGGGATGCTTCGGCATGGGTGATATCGTCTCCGTTGGGGACGCGCGGCGTCGGGCGTCCTGGTCGGAATCGGAAGGGGAGGTTCGGCCGACGGGAGGAAGCGTCGGCCGCTCGGCCTAGATTTGAGTCGCAAGCAAGGGGGGGTCGTCCACGATCAGGACGAATTCCGAACCGTCGTCGGTTCGCTTCCAGGTCATGGTCAAACCGGACGAGGCGCGCGCGACCCGGACGATCCCGAGCGCCACGCCGACCCCCCGGCCGGGCGAGAACGCCGACGACGTGATCGTCCCGACGGCCTTGCCGTCGGCCGTAAGCTCGGCTCCCGCGGGAGGGACGGGATCGCCGGGGCGGCCGATCAGCCGGCGGAGGATCTTGTTGACGTGCCCCAGGGCGTCGAGCCTCGCGACGGTCTCCTGTCCCAGGTAGCACCCCTTCACGAACGAGATGGCGCGGGCGTCGCGGTCGATCTCCTGCGGCAGGTTCTTCTCGGTCACGTCGCGGCCGAACGCGGGCGTCCCGGCCTCGATCCGAAGCGCCTCGAACGTCTCCGGATCGAGCGCGGGGAAACCCGCGCCGCGCGGCGCCTCGACGAGCTTCGGAACGTCGCCCGCGGCCGCGATCAGGGTGAAGCCCGGAACCCCCGCGGGCGACTCGCGGATCAAGAGGACGTCCACGCCCGCCGCCCTGGTCGCGCTCGTCGCCAGGTCGTCCGCCGCGGGGAGCGTCGCGCCGACTCGCTCCAGCCAGGCCGCGGCCGCCGGGCCCATGAGGAGGATTTCCCCGGTCTCGGCCGAGGCGTCCTCGATCTGGACGGCGTCGAAGATCCCGTATTTCCGAAGGTGCGGCAAGGCGAGGTCCATCCCTCCGGCGTCGGCCCGCAACAGCAGGGCGTCCGGGAGGGCGTGGACGACGACGAAGGCCAGGGTCTTCCCCTGACCGCTGGTGACGAACGCCTCGCAACCCCGGCCGACGGCCAGTCGCTTGACGTCGTTGGTGGTCAGGTTGTTCAGGAACTTCGCCCGATCCGAGCCGGTGACGCGCGGTCGGACGCGGCTGGAACGGTCGATCCACGCCGCCGTTTCGCGGGCCGCTCGGTACTGGTCGAGTTTCGTCATGGTCGGGGTGGGGGCTCGGACGTGGCGCACGGGCCTAACGGGGTGATCCGGCCCACTTCCTTGACATTATACCGCGCCCCGCCGCGCGGATCGACGTCGGTTCGGGAGGCCCGCGACGCGGGGCCGAGGCTTGAGCCGGACGGCCGGGCCGACTACAGTGCGGCTGGACGTTCCCTCCTCGATCCTCCGCACGCGAAGGCCCGCCATGAAACCCATCGTCCCACTCCTCGCCGCGATCGCCCTGGCCTTCCTCGCGACGTCCTCGTCGGCCGAGGAACCGGCGTGGGACGTCATGGCCGACACCTGGGTCGCCGTCGACGGCCTCGGCCGCGCCGCGCCGGGCGCCGGGGAGGTCGGGCCGCCGCGGGCGGGGAAGACCGTCGGGATCTTCTACTTCCTCTGGAGCGAGGGCCAGAACCCGGTTTACGACCTGTCGAAGATCCTCGCCGCCAACCCCGACGACCCCGAGTTCGGCCCGCCGGGCGCGTTCCACCACTGGAGCGAGCCCCTCTTCGGCTACTATCGCGACGACGACCCCTACGTCATTCGCAAGCACGTCCAGATGCTCGGCGACGCGGGGGTCGACGTCTGGTTCTTCGACGTCACCAACGCCGCGACCTACGACTCCGTCCGCGACGCCATCCTCAAGGTCCTCGACGACGTGAAGGCGTCCGGTCAGAAGACGCCGAAAATCGCCTATCTGACCAACTCGTACAGCGCGAAGACGGTCGAACACCTCTACGAGAGCTTCTACAAGCCGGGCAAGGCCCGCGACCACTGGTTCCTCTGGGACGGCAAGCCGCTGATCCTCGCGCCCACCGAGGGCCTGGGCGACGAGATCCGGGATTTCTTCACGATCAGGCGGTCCTGGGCCTGGACCAAGAACCAGGAATGGTTCGGCGACGGCCGCGACAAGTGGCCTTGGCTCGACCATACGCCCCAGACGCCCGGCTGGCACGAGTCGCCCGACAAGCCCGAGCAGATCGTCGTCGCCACCGCCGAGCATCCCGTCAGCGACATCGGCCGCAGCTTCCACGACGGCAAGCAGCCCCCGCCGGAAGCGCGCCGACCCGAGGCCGGCTTGTACTTCGCCGAGCAGTGGAGGCGGGCGCGCGAGGTCGATCCGCCGTTCGTCTTCGTCACCGGCTGGAACGAGTGGGTCGCCCAGCGGTTCATCGACGAAAAGGGGACCATGCGCATGGGGGGCGTCCGCGTCAAGCCGGGCGGGACGTTCTTCGTCGACCAGTACTCCCCCGAGTACAGCCGCGACATCGAGCCGATGAAGGGGGGCTTCGGCGACGCCTACTACCATCAACTGGTCTCCGAGGTCCGCCGCTACAAGGGCGCCCGCGCGACTCCCGACGTGAAGCCCGCCCGCGTCCGGATCGACGGCGACTTCGGCGACTGGAGGGCCGCCGGCCCCGAGTTCCGCGACACGATCGGCGACCCCGCCCGCCGCGACCATCCCGGCTGGAGGAACGAGCCCGACTTCACGGACGCCACCGGCCGCAACGACCTGGTCCTCGCCAAGGTCGCGAACTCGCCGGAGTTCGTCTCCTTCTACGTCAAGACCGGGGAGCCGATCTCGCCCCGCGGCGAGGACTGGATGGTCCTGCTCCTGGACGTCGACTCCGACGTCAAGACCGGCTGGCTGGGCTACGACGTGGTCGTCAACGCCGGCAAGCCCGACGGAAAGCCGGGGATGGCGACGGTCGAGCGGCTGAACCCCGACGGCTCCCGCGCGCCGACCGAGGCCGCCGCCGCGATCGCCGTCGCGGGGAACGAACTGGAACTGGCCGTGCCGCGGAGCGTCCTGGGTTCGGTCGACCGCGAGCGGGTCGCGATCGACTTCAAGTGGGTCGACGGAATCCCCGTCGGCGGCGACGCCTCGGCCTTCACGCTCCACGGCGACGCCGCGCCCAACGATCGATTCAACTACCGCGCCGCCTGGGACGAGTAAGAGCCTGTCTCATAAGTGGGCAAGGGACGACTATCACGGTCTTCCCCCCTCGCGGGGGAAGACAGACGCCGAAGGCGTCAGATGAGGGGGACGACGCGCGGGACGACCGTCGGAATTCGCGGAAGCCCGTCCGCGAAACCCTGGACGTCGACGGCGTTTTGGCGCGCCCCCCCCTCATCCGGCCCTTCGGGCCACCTTCCCCCGCGAGGGGGGAAGGAC
>CALCIB010000356.1 GCA_937907525.1 uncultured Planctomycetales bacterium
TTCGAACCTGCGGCCTGCGGTTTAGGAAACCGCCGCTCTATCCACCTGAGCTACGGGCGCGTGCGCGGCGGGCCATCGACCTGGCGACGGCTCGCGGCCTGGGGCTTCCGACCGCCGGCGGGCTCGTCGGCGCCGTTACGGAGCGTCGCAGCCCATGAGCATGGTAAAGACTCCCGGTTCCGGCCGCAAGGCCCCAAGCCCAATGCGCCCGGCAAGACTCGAACCCGCGACCGACGGTTTAGAAAACCGTTGGCATCTCGACCCCGCGCGAACGGCTCACCGCGCCTCCAGCACGACGTAGAGGGCGTCCTGGGGGAGCGTCAGCTTGAGGGACGGCCCGGAGCGGTCGACCTTCAGTTCGGTCGTCGGCTCGCCGTTGGGGTCGAGGGCCCAGGCGGAGGTCAGGACCGGGTTGTCCAGGGTCACGGCCGCCCGCGTCGGGACGATCACCCAGGGCATCTTGCCGGTGGAGACGATTTGCTTGCCCTGGTACGTTTTCTTGCGATCGCTCCCCTGGAACTCGGTCTCGCGCTCCACCCAGCCGGAGGGGCGGGCGACGGTCCCCACCTGGATCAGCACCTTGCGGCTGCTCGCCAGCGGGAGGTCGTCCATGGCGACGACCGTCACCGCCGCGTAGTCGTTCTCGATCTCGATCGTCGCGTCCTTGAGCTTGATCGGCGACGCCTTTCCCAGAAACCCGCAGGCGCCCTGGACGCTGGGGGCGTTCAGGCCGCAGACGCCGCGACCGTAGTCCCAGCGCAGCTCGCCGGTGTCGCTTTTGACGTCCCGGGCGGCATCGTCGATCAGCCGCGACAGGTCGGCGACCTGGTCGGGGGCGTCGGAGCCGAAGACGACCTTCACCGGGCCGGCGAGGAAGGCCAGGGGATCGATCCGGCCCTGGGCGTCGGAGCGCCTGGGGGCGTCGCCCTGGTCGCGGTTGGGGTCGAAGCCGGGATCCTCGGAGATCAGCGGGATCTTTCGTTCCCAGAGGTCGGCGAGCGGCCGATGTTCCACGACCGCCGGTTTGCCCTCCTTGACGTATCCCTTGCGGAACGCCAGGGCCGCGGCCGGGAACTGGCCCATCTCCATCGGGGTGTCGGCGGTCCACTTGTGCCGCGACGCCGCGTTCCATTCGGCGTGGTCGACGTTCGACCACTCGGGCCTGCCGATGGCGAACCAGTAGAAGGCGTCGATTCCGGTCAGCGACTGGTACGCCGAGACCAAAAACGGCGCCTCGGCGAGATATCCCAGGGGAGGCACCCAGTGGCTTTCGGTGATCATCATGGGCCGGCCCGCCGGCTGTCTGAGGTTCAGCGGGAAGTCCCTCGGGTGTAAAAGCGCGGAGGCGTCCTGGTAGTGGTCGCCGGGGTCGATCCGCCAACCGGCGTCGGGACCGACGTGGACCGGGGCGTAGTAGCGGTTGACCGCGATCGCGTCGTTGGCGGTGTAGCTCCAGCGCTCGACGTCGTCCAGGCGGGTGGAGTCGGCCGTCTTCCAGTTGCCGGCGTTGATCAGTTGCTTGCAGCCGAGTTCCTCGCGGAGGTAGCGGGCGGTTTCGGCGTTGAAGCGATGCATCGTCTCGGCGAAGAACTGGAGCTGGTCGTCCAGCCGCTTCTTGCGGCCGCCGGTTCGGGTCTGGGTCCACTCCCAGACGATGTGGAGGCCGACCTTGCCGTGGGCGAGGTCGTCCTCGGGCATGGCGTCGCCGCTCCAGGCCGTACTGGCCTTGGCGAGCGACCCGTACTTCCTCGCCAGCCATTCGCCGAACCGCTCGCCGAGGTATTCCAGTTGTCGGCCCTTGACCCCCTGCATGGTCCAGAAGAGCATGCTGTCCTCGTTCTGGAGCTGGATGATCGCGACGGCCGGGTCTTGCGCAAGCGGGATTCCGGTGTAGGGGTTGGGGGGCGTCAGAAGCGCCTTGAGCCAGGCGCGGTAGCCTTCCTGGAGTTTCGGGTTGAAGAACAGGAGCCCCTGGGGGCTTTGGTTTTCGGGCCAGCCCTCGATCCCCCATGACTTCGGGACGTGCTTCAACTCGGCGGCCCAGTAGGGGCTGAGGGTGGTGTAGATCCCTTCCTTCTTCATCGCGGCGACGAGCCGCCACGCCTGGTCGACGACCCTGGGGTCGACGTCGGTGGGTTTCGCGGTCTTCTCCTTGGATGGCGTGGCGCCGTGGAGCCGGACCATGTTGACGCCGCGCTTGGCGATGAAGCGGGCGTGATGGGCGAGGTCCTTGGGCGAGTCGCGCTGGGCGTATGTGGTTGCGGCCCAGAACCGCGCCGGGGTCCCGTCGCCCAGGACGAACGACTCGCCGTCCGCGCTTAGCCGGACGAAGCCGGACTGGCCGGCGACCTTCTCGTTGAGGCCGCGGAGGTCGAACTTGGCGTTGGCGTCGAAGGCGTCGCGCTTCGGCAGGAACGGCCAGCCGGTCGCGCCGGTTTGGGGGCCGGCCTTCTCGCCGGGGCGGGCCTTGCCGCTGGGGAGGAACGGCTCGGCGGTGAAGACGACGGCGTCGATCGCGCCATGGTGGTTGTTCTGGCTGCTCATCCGGAAGGCGACCGAGTGCCGCCCCCTGGCGAGCGTCACGTCGCCGACCCGCTTCCAGGCGAGGTAGCGCAGGTCGTTCTTGCCGTCCTCGGCGACGTTCACGGCGTCGATCGAGTCCTGGTCCATCCGGATCGAGGCCCACCGTCCTCGGTCCAGTTGGTACAAGAGGATCGTGCCCATGGGGTTGGCGCGGACCCAGAAGGCGTAGGAGCCGGCGGTCGGGGCCTGGAAGTCGTATTCGACCTCGCCGTCCTTGTCGGCCGACCAGTGGGAGATCCAGTCGCCGCCGGAGAGTTGATCCTTCTTGACCTTGTCGTACCACCAGGGATGGCGGACGACCGCGGCGCGGGTCGGTTTCTCGCCCTCGATCCAGACCGTCTGCCCGAGCCCCGCGACGGGGGCGAGCATCGCCGCCGCCGCCGTGAGAACGATCATCCGCCGCCAGCCGACGCCGCGTCCCGTCATCGCCAGGTCCTCCCCGGGTCGATGCGCCGTCGTCGCGGCGCGCCTGGCTCCCAGCATAACCGAGTCGGCGGCCGACTTCAGGCTCGCGGCTTGAATCGGCGGGACTGGCGGAAGAAGGCCAGTGGGTTGTCGTACGCGATCTTTCGGATCAGGGCGTCGTCGTGGCCGCGGCGTTTCATCTCGAAAACGAACTCGGGGACGGCCAGGGGGTCGCTGTGGCCCCAGTCGCCGGCGGAGTTGACCAGCACGCGGTCGGCGCCGTAAGTCTCCACCATGTCGGCGGCGCGGGCGGGGGTGCATTTGGAGATCGGGTAGAGGGTCATCCCGACCCAGTGGCCCGCGTCGAGCGCCTGGCGGATGGTGTGTTCCTCGACGTGGTCGATGCAGACCCGCTCGGGCTTGATCCGGCCGTCCCCCTTGATCATGTCCAGGATCATCGACGTCCCCTGGTACTTGTCGGCCAGGTGGGGGGTGTGGACCAGGACCAGCTCGTCGGTCTTCGCCGCCAGATCGAGGTGATCCAGGAAGACGGTCGCCTCGTTCCCGGTGTTCCTGTTCAGGCCGATCTCGCCGATCCCCAGGACGCTCGGGTGGTCGAGGAACTCGGGGATCATGGCGATCACCTCGCGCGAAAGCGCGACGTTCTCGGCCTCCTTGGCGTTGATGCAGAGCCAGCAGTAGTGGGCGATCCCGTAATCCGAGGCGCGTCGGGCCTCGAAATCCACGAGCTGCCGGAAGTAGTCGCGGAACCCCTCCACCCCCGAGCGGTCGAACCCGGCCCAGAAGGCCGGTTCCGAGACCATGACGCAGCCGGCGATCGCCATCCGCTTGTAGTCGTCGGTGGTCCGGGAGACCATGTGGATGTGGGGGTCGATATAGTTCATGGTCGTTGATTCCTGGTGGATGGCCCTGTCGCGGGCTCGCGAAGCCCGCGGTTTCGGCTTACGCTGATACTCCAAGGGTCGACGGCGGATAGACGCAGCCGCCGTCGAAGTCGATCCCGGCGAGCGTCGAACCGCCGAACCAGGTCATGCCTGGAAACGGCTTCCGATTCCCGACCGCGTCCGAACCGGCCGGCCCCCTTCGTCGCATCAGCTTCAGGGCGTCCTCGGCGAGGGAGTCGCGGACTCCGACCACCTTGACCTCCAACGGCTCGATCCACGGGTCGCCCATGCCTCGCATGACGCCGTGAACCAAGTGATAGGCCGCCTTGGGTCCCTGGTCGTCCACCATCGGCGACGCCAGGTAGAGGAACCATTCCCCGTCCTCGGTCGGCTTCGCCCAGAACGCGACGCGGATTTCGAAACCAGCCGCCGCGAGCGCCGCGATGAGCCGCTCGCCGCTGGCGACCAGTTCGTTCACCACCAGGTTTTGAGCCATGGAAGCACTCCGTGTTCCTCGTTGGCGATCGCGTCGTAAAGCGCCCTCGCCTCGACCTCGTCGACTCGGTGGTATCGCTTCTCCTCCGACCAACCCAGCACGATCGCCCAATTGGCCAACAAGTAGGGATCCCCGCTCCCGGCGGCCTTCAGACGATCGTCCAGCCTGGCCACGCGAACGAGGGTCTTGATCGCGTGCGTGTAGCAGTTCCTCGAGAACTCCCTGTCCGGGAAGGCGTCCGTCTCCATCAACATCTTGATGATACACGCCTTGAGCGCGAGTTCCACGGCGTACCCGGCCAGGTAGTACGCCCCGTCCCATTTCCCCAGGTCGAGCAACGCCTTGGCTTCCGCGAGTCGGACCTCGGCCAACCGCTGGAACTCGGCCTTGGTCACGATCAGCGTGCTCAACCCATGACCTCCCGACGCCGACCATCGCGCCGTCATTCCCGGACGCCGGTGGCCTCCCAGGCCTCCCGCCCTCGCCACGATCAAGCGTATCATAACGCTCGGCGCCGAGGAATCGGCGGCGGCGACCGTCACGACCGGGCGTTCATCCCTGGGAACGTCCAGGTCGCCGGGTTTTCGATCGCGTGCTCGCGCGAATTTCCGCGCGGTTCGGCGAGACCGGGCGACGGACGATCAGGCGTCGCACTTCACGTCGTCCCACGCCTGAACGCCTTGCAACCACTCGAATGCGTAACGACGCTCTCGCAAGACGTCGAACGCCAGGTCGTCGGGCAATGAGCGCGGGTCGACGCGACGGGTCTGAAAGTAGCGGCACCACGGATTGTAATGCCGGTCGTCCTCGACCAGAAGCGCCCTGGGCGGTCGCGCTTCGGCCGACGCCAGGAACGGCTCGACGTCCGACCCGAGGGCGGGGATGATCTCGTCGACCAGCCGCCGGGTGTCGCACTGGCGGGTGGGCGGGCCGAGCGACTCGACCTTGCCGACTGCCCAAAGCAGAGTCCACGCCGCCTCCTGACGCCATCGCAGGCGATTCCGTTCGTGCCGGGAGAGGGCGGCCGGATCGATCAGGAAGGATCGAGCCGCCGCCGGAGCACGCCGAGTTCCTGAGGCACTGGCGCTACCTGGCGGCCGGCGATGCGGACGTCTGGGAGCCGTTCCGGGAAGACGAACCCGGCACTCGTCCTTACCTGACGAATCGACGCGCGCTCCTACGGCCGACGCCTTGGTCGCGGATCATGGCCCGTCTCGGTTTGTCGAGTCCGCCGAACCAAGACGTCGACGACCGCCGATATCTCGCGTTCGCGAACTTGTACCGTTACGGCGAGTTGGGAAGCCTGCTCCTCTTTGATCTCGATGATCTGGAAACGCCCGTCGCGGCCTACATCGCGGGTCGTCGCCCGGCCATCGAGCGCTACGCTCCGTCGTTCTCGCTCGCCCTTTGGAGGCTGACGAACGAGGAATGACGCGCGGAGTCCTCGTTCATCGCTAATACCTCAACCATCCCAGGGCCATCCCCGCGGCCAGGCCCCCCAGGTGCGCGGCGTTGGCGACCGGGCCGAGCATCCCGGTGAAGCAGAGGACCAGCCAGCCCAGGAGGATGAGGGTGTTCGTCGAGTCGATCCGCAGCCCCTCCTCGGGATGGAGTTCGCCCATCATCCAGACGTAGCCGAACAGCGCGTAGTTGACGCCCGAGAGCCCGCCGAAGGTGTAGAACCGGGTGGCGCGGAAGGGGTCGGCGTGCAGCCGCTCCATGTACTCGTACTCGATCAGGTTCGAAAGCGCCGCCGTGGCGAGGATGAACAGCAGCAGCTTTCCCGAGCCGCGATGCCGCTCGATGGCCGTCCCCAGGATCATCGTCCACATGCAATTGAACAGAATGTGCAGCGGCGAGAAGTGCAAAAACACCGGCGTGACCAATCGCCAGACCTGGCCGTGGAGGACGTCGGTAAGGCCCAGCCAGGCGCGGTCGTCGGGAAGTCCCTCGCTCCAGTCGAAGAACGACAGCCAGATGACGACCTGTCGGTTGTATTCCGTATGCTGAAGGACGTAAACGATCACCGCGACGGCCACCGTCAGGACGGTCACGGGGCGCTGGCGCAAGGTCGGGCCGCCCCAGAGGTCGCCGGCCTCGCGGTAGTTCTTCCGGAACTGGCGGTCGCGGCGGGCTTCGGTCTTGCGGATCGCCTCCGCCTTCGCGGCCGAGGAGCGGAAGCGCGGGTCGCCGGGCGCGGCGAGATACTCCGCAAACTCCTTGCGGGCCTCCTCGACGTGGTTCTCGTCGAGGATCCAGACGACGGCGCCGCCGTCGGGGCGGCGGTCGATCCGGGTCTTCATCCCCTTGCCCAGCAGGTGGTCCTCCAGGATCCGGGGCTCGACCCCCTTGGGAAGCTCGCCGATCATCCTCAAGGTCCGCGTCCTCCGTCGCCTGGCCGTTTCGAGTCGTCGCATGTGGAACGCCGCCATGATCCCGCGCCGGCCGCGGTCGGTCCAGTAGGGCGATTGGCGGGGGATCGATGGCGCGGTACGATCGGAGGTCGCCCCGATGGGCCCCCCTCGTCGCCGCGGAGACCGCCCATGTCCCAAGCCCCGCCGCAATACCGCCTGGTGATCTTCGACGCGGTCGACGACCCCAAGGAGCTGCGCGCCTTGATCTGCAAGGCGACCGGCGCCCATCCCACCGACGCCGTGCAATGGCTGGCGAGGACGCCGGGATTCTGGCCCTGGCCGCTGGACCGGGAGACCGTCACCACGATCCTCGACGGCCTTTACGACTTCGGCGTCGCCGCCGAGGCCCGGTTGGTCGACCAGGTTCCCGACCTGGGCCGGCCCCGCTCGGTCCACCGCGCCGCCTGTCTGGGCGAGGGTCTCCGCATCGAGGGTCTCCGCGGCGAGCCGACCCACTGGATCCCCTGGAACAAGGTCGAGTTGGTCTGCGCCGGGTTGATCGTCGGCGAGGCGTCCGGCCCCGGCGGCCAGGAGCATTGGCCCTCCGCCGTGGTGGCCGGCGTGCGGGCGCTCGCCCTGCGCAAGCCTCGGGCGCTGAACGTCGGCGGCGGCCGGCCGGCGCGCGATCCGGTGGCCGAGGCGATCGTGGTCCGCGAGGACCCGCGGGTGGCCTTCCGGTTCGTCGCCAACCAGATGAACTACGCCTATCTCGGCGACCGCCTCCGCGAGTCGGCCGCGGAGAACTTCCCCCTGTTCCTCGCCGACCTTCGCGACCGCGCGACCGCGGCCTATCTGACCGATTCCACCCGCTCGCTCCTGGAGGCCCGCGACCCCGGCGAGCACGAGTTCCCCGCGTCCCAGGCGCTTCTGGACCACGCCACGATGCAGCTTCTCTGGTCGTGGTATCGTCGCGACCGCCAGGAGTCCAACGAACGCCTCCTCCGCGGCGACGAGGACGAGGGCTGACGCTCGACCCGGAATCGAGGAGGGTTCCAGGCAGCCCGATTCCGTGTCGAACGCTATCGGCCTCGTCCGCCTTCTCGTTCAAGACGGGGAGATCGGTCGGCGCCGCCGTCCGCGTCTTGGTCGGGCTCGGGGAGGTCGCGGGGGGCGCCAGGGGGCTCGTCGGGCTCGGGGTCGGTGTAGCCGCCCAGGGACCAGACCAATTCGCAGTCGTGGTGGACGTCGAGCATCGCCAGGGTCTGCACGGCGCGGAGGACGACGATCTCGTCGCTCCACAGGTCGGCCTTGAGGATCACGTCCTGGAGCCGGGCGCGGAGTTCGGCCCAGGGGTCGGCCCCCCCCTGGGCCATGACCACGCGGAACCAGCCGCGAGTCGTCCGGCGGTGCCGTCGCAGCAGGGAGACGATCCGCCGCCTCGCGGTCGCGTCGTACTTTTTGAAGTCGTGGAGGTCGAACAGCCGCCGCCACGACGGTTTCCGCCGCGGCGCGGGCCGCCAGAGCCGACGGGGGTCGATGACGATCGCCGGCAGGCCGGGGGGGAGCCGCTTGAGGTTCGACGTCGGCGAGGCGGCGTACTCCGCCAGGATCGCGAGCGCCTCGATCGACTCGCCGAGGGTGGCCGCGTCGTCGTGATCCAGGACGCAGGCGGCGACCACCGCCCGCAGGGCCTCGCCGCCACGGTTGGCCAGGTGCGGGGCCTTCTCGGCCAGGAACGCGGACAGGCCGTCGGCCGTCCAGCCGTAGCGGCGCAGCCAGCGCGCCGTCCAGGCCAGCCGGCGTTGGTGGCCGGTTCGGATCCGCTCGGCGGCGGCGCGGTCGCGGCGGGAGCCGCCGATGAAGTCCAGATCGGCCTCCAGGGTGGAGTCGAACCCCAGGGCGGGCGGGGCGGTCGGCAGCTGAAGGCCCAGGTACTCCACGTCGAGCCGGGCGCGGAGCCAGAGCAGGTTCATGAAGACGGGCTTGCGCATCCGGTGGATCTTCCGGCGGGCCGCGGCGTAGGAGTCGGCCGGGACGTCGGGACGAAGGTCGACCCGCGGGTCGAGGATCTGGCGGACGCCCTGGTGGATCGCGCGGGCCGCGGCCAGGACGCTCTGGAGGAACGACCAGGCGACCACCATCGGGAGGAAGACGATCCGGCCGCCGGAGAGCCTGGCCTCGTAGAAGGCGTAGGGGTTGACGGTCCTCTGCGCCGCCGGCAACTCCTCCAGCGGGAAGCTGCGGAAGGCGCGGCGGACGGTCTGGCGGCGGTCGTCGGCGACCAGCCGCGCCACCTGGGGGCCGAACCGCTCGGCGATCTCGGCGTCGCGGGCCGGGTCGTCGGCGAGGAAGTCGATGGCGGTGAATTCGACGGTCTCCAGGAAGTCGGGGGCGCCGTAGCGTCGCGCGCCTCGGCGCGACGGCGGGGCCGGCTCGTGGACGTCCATCGGCTCGGCGACGCTGGGCTCGGGCAGGTCGACCTCGTCCGTCGGGATCCGCAGGCGACGCCCCAGCCATTCCTGGAACGCGCGTCGGCGATCCGGCGGCGAGCAGGCCAGCCGCTCCTGGGGCGCGGCGTGGGCGTTGTAGTCCAGGAGCAGGATCGCCGTCTCCTGGACGATGATCCGGGTGACGTAGTTGAACCACAGGTAGGGGCCTCCCAGAAGCCCCCCCGCCCGGCTCAGGTCGAGCCTGCCGAGCGCCCGGTCCTCCCCCGGGGCCGACTCGATCCGGCTCCGCCGCAGGTTGGAAAGCGCCAGGTTCCCCAGAAGTTGCGCCGAGGTCTTCACGTCGCCGCGGTGGAACGGCGAGCCGTCCAGATAGTCCTGGTGGAGCAGCCGGACGGTTCGCAGGAACGTCAGCTCGCGATTGGCGTAGCGGCGACGGTCGTCGCCGTCGCCGTCGAGCGCCGCCGCCGCGGCGGCGCGGTACAGGCTCGGGTCGCGGTCGTCGGCGGCGCGCAGGGCGAGTTCGGGGTCGACGACGCGCTCGGCCAGGAACCGGCCGTCGCGGTCGGCGCGACGGGCCTTGACGGCCTTGGTCTGGGAGGCGAACTGGGCGTCGACGATCCGCTCGCTGAAGTCGGCCGCCTGGTTGGCGATCCGCCGCAGCCACGATCCCAGCGCCCAGATCCCCAGGCAGACCACCCCCAGGACGATCACCGGCCAGCCCAGCCGCTTCTGGACCGCGTCCGCGAACGGCCGGAAGAGGCTCAGGAAGCCGACGACGTTGACGACGACGAAGAGCCCCAGGAACGCCGAGCCCAGCCAGAGCAGCCGCTTCGCCGGGGTCCGGGTCGCGTTGACCATCGTCAGGCCCAGGCGGTCCAGGAAGATCGCCGGCGACAGGGTCGCCTGCAGGTCGGCCAAAAAGTAGATCAGGTCCAGCCCGCGCTGGATCGCGAAGCCGACGTAATTGGCCGCCAGGGCCACCGCCTCCGCCGGCGACTTCTCGCGATGCGCCACCAACCCTCGGATCAAGGGGAGGCGGCGGACCAGGGGGACGTCGAGCACCCGGATGTAGGAGTCGACCGACGCGGTGAACTCCGGCCCCATCCGGTCCAGCAGCGTTTCGGGCGTGAGCCGGACGAGCCGGTCGACCAGGGCCTCGACGGGGATTTCGCGGGTTTCGCGGCGCGCGTCGGCCGGCTCGGTCCAGCCTTCCGGCAGCGTCTCCAGGAGCGCGGCCAGGTCGGAGAGTCGGCGGGCCGCCAGCGCGTCCTGTTGCTCGCCGTGGAGCTTCCGCGCCAGCGCCGCCTCGGCGATCCGGGCGTCGCCGCGGAGGCCGCGGAGGCGGTGGCGGTCGCTGGACTCGATCCGATGTTCGTGGCGGGGCTCGAAGAGGACGACGTTGCGATTCAACAGCCCGGCGTTCTTGCGGACGAGGCGGTCGGAGAGCCGCGCCGCGAAGAGCCCCAGCCGGGCCAGCCGGACCACCGGCATGATCAGCCGCAGTTGGGCCAGCAGGCGGACGAACCGCGCGTAGCGCAAGATCCAGAAGGCGTCCTCGCCGATCGTCGCGGCCGGCTCCGCCGCCGCGAGGGCGAAGGCCAGGAAGCTGAACGGCAGCGAGGCCAAAAAATCGACCACGAAGTGGCGCAGGAAGTACGCCCCCCGCGCCGGCGCCAGCGCCCACCGGAGGAGGAACTCCGCCATCAGCCCCGAGCAGATCGCCAGGTCCAGCCAGGCGAACAGGGCGCGGCGGGAGTCGTCGAGCGTGCCGGCGTGCTCCATGAAGGTCTCGCCGACGATCAGGAACGCCAGGGCGACGATCAGGAACAGCGCCAGGTCGTCCAGGAGCGCCGCGCCGCGACGGCCCAGGAGGTCGCGCAGCCTCAGGACCAGGAGCCGCTCCCGCCGCTCGCCGCGGATGAGCCGCCCCATCCGGCGGGCGTCGGCCAGGGCGTCGTCCAACTTGCCGGCGTCCCCGGCCGAGGGACGGAGTCCCGCCGGGGCGGCGCGGCCGGCGCGGCGGAGGGTCTGGATCGAGTCGGCCAGGCGGTCGACGTCCTCCTCGGCGGCCTCCAATCGCAGGGCGGCCCGTCGCGGGGGGGCGTCTTGAAGGAACGCGACCATCTCGGCGAGTTCGTCCCGGGCCGCCTGGACGATCCGCGCGCACGCCTCCGCGGCCTGGTCGGGCGGCAGCGCCGCCAGCCTGCGGTCGATCCGCTCGGCGACCTCGACGCGGCGGGCCGACAACACGGCCGACCACGCCTCCCGGTCGTCGCGTTCCGGCATGGGGGGCGAGCCGTTCCGCTCGCCGGTCGCGACGGCCTCGGTCTCCGCGTCCGCCGCCTCCATCGCGCCGACCCGCGCCTGCAACCGCGACAGGTTGTTGCGGATCGCGGCCAGCTCCTCCGGCGCGGCCTCCTCGGAGGCGGCGTCCAGTTCGCCGCGAATCCGACGCTCCAAGAGCGCGCCGCGCATCCGTTCGCAGCGACCGCGGAGGACGGCGCGGCGGGCCCTGGCCCGGGGGCGGCGGGGGTCGCTCTCCAGCAGCCGGCGGACCCTCGCCAACTCGACCTCGATCCCCGCGGCCGGCCCGGGGCCCGGCTCGTCCTCCAGACGGTCGAGCAACCGGCCGAACCAGGCCAGGTCGGATCGCAGGGCGTCCAGCCCCAGCAGCCGGCGGAACGGATCGAGTCCGGGGCCGTCGATCAGGGCCCCGAGCGTCGCGCGCTCGCGGACGATCCATTCGCGGACGCGCGCCGCGGTCAGACGTCGGGCCTCGCCCTCCGGCTCCGCTCCGGTCAGGAGGTCGTCGACGGCCCGTCGCAGGACGACCAGTTCGCGCGCCAGCGGACGCCGGAGTCGTTCCACCTCGGGGTCGGGGGGTTGGACGTCCAGCGCCGCGCGCAGCTTTCGGCCGGCGACGAGGTGGGCGAGCATGCGGCCGAGCCTCGCGGCCCGCGCCTGGTCGTCCAACTCGGCCCCGTCGCCGCTCCCCTCGGACAGGGAGCGGGCCCGTTCGCGCCACGCGCGCTGGTCCCACGTCGCCTCGGCCACCGTCGGTCGCTCCCCTTCGCGCCTCTTTCCTTGGGAAGCCCATCATATCAAGGAGGCGAACCGTCGGTCAGGCCGGCAGGTGTTCGCGAAAGAACCGCAGCCAGTTGCCGTGGAAGACCGCGTCGATCGCGGCCTCGGAATAGCCCCGCGCCGCGAGCATGCCGTCGAGCTTTCGCAGGTCCGAGATCCGGTCGAGCCCCGCGGGCGTCTGCTCCGTGCCGAAGCCGCCGTCCAGGTCGCTGCCGATCGCGACGTGGCGGCCGTTGCCCGCCAACTGGCAGATGTGATCGACGTGGTCGACGACCGCCTCCAGCCCGACGACCTCGCGCGAGGTTCGATGCCGGACCCAGCCGGGATGGAGCATCCAGGCGTCCAGCGCCACGCCGATCACGGCGTCGCGATCGATCAAAAGCCGAATCTGCTCGTCGGAGAACTGGCGCTGGGCCGGCGCCAGCGCCCGACAGTTGTTGTGGCTGGCCAGGACGGGCCCCTGGAAGGCGTCCATGGCCTGAAAGAACGCCTCGTCGGCCAGGTGGGTGACGTCCAGGATCATCCCCAACCGCTGGAACTCGCGCAGAAGCGCGAATCCCTCGATCGTCACGGGCCCCTCCGCGCCGGTCCCCGCGGCGTAAGGGCCCTCGCCGTAGTGGACCAGGCTGGCGGAGCGCAGGCCCAGGTCCCACCACTCCTCCGCGCGGTTGGGCGCGACGATCGGGTCGGCCCCCTCCATCGCCAGGACGAAGCCGACGGGCGTCGTCGCCGGGTCGGCCGACCACGCGGCCCAGTGGTCGTCCAGTTCGCCGCGGGTCCGAACCGGCCGCAGCAGGCCGCGCCGCTCCAGCTGGCGATAATACGCGAGTTGCCCCAGCGCGGCGGCGGCGGCGATCTCGCGGTTGCTCCAGTCGAGGTTCGCCCGCGGCGGCCCTTGCGCGAAGGTCTCCCAGAGGCTCACGGGCTTGGCGCGGGAGAGCAACGTCGCCTGGCACAAGCCGACGCCCCCCGCGCGCATCTCCGGCAGGGTCGTGGTGGCGCGGCCCCGCGCGGGGTGGTCGGTCATCCCGGACTCGGAGCGGTTCAGGTCGTCCAAATCGAGGGCGACGTCCCGATTCCATCCCAGGGCGTTCCAGGCCAGATCCAGATGTCCGTCGATCAAGGGCCTCATCGGCGCGGGCTCCGGTTCAGCGTCGGCGGGCGCGGCGGGGGCGCTCGTCGGCGGTCCAGTAGGGGTGCGAGGGATTCATGTACTGGTCGACCAGGTACCGCGCCCCGATGATCGCCCCGACGTTCAACAGGACCACCAGGTACGTCTCCCACTTCCCCAGCTCGAAGAGCCAGAAGAAGCCGACGAGCATCACCGCCAACTCGGCCATGAAGCTGAAGAACGGGATCGGGATCCAGCAGCCGACGCCCTCGGCCAGCACCATGATCCCGGCGAGCTTCAGCGCGACCACGGTGATCGGGCCGAAGTCGCAGTCGATCAACTTGGAGGCGACGATCAAGGCCGCGATCCCGGCGGGGATCTGAAGCAAGAGCTTTTGCAACGACCCCTTGACCGCGAACCGGGCGACGTCCGGCCCGGCCGCCAGGTACGCCTGGGCGGCGATCAGGGCCAGGCCGACCAGGAGCATCAAGAACGGCGCCCGACGATGAGACCCCGACCGAAGCAACGACATCGGCGACTCGCTTTCGACGTGGGAGGCGGACGGTCCTAGGGTTATGATGAAGGATCGGCGACGGCGGTCGGGCGTCGCGCGGCGGCGACGCGCCCATGATGGCACGGCCGGGCCCGCCGGGGAAGCCGTCGGAGGATCCTCATCGATGAACGAGAGACGCGAGACCGCCTACGGGCCCGTTTTCGGCTTCCTGGCCGTCCTCATCGTCGCCCTGCTCCTGGCGGTGCGCCTCCACCAGCACAACCCGAGGGTCACGATGATCCTGACTCACCCCTCGCCTTATCAGAAGAAGTAGGAAGGCGGGAGCCGAGGCCGCGGGCCGACCCGCGCCCGGCCCGCGTCTTGATGGCGTCTGGAAGGGTTCCTAGAATCGGACCACTCGACGCGCCCCGGCCGACGCGGCCTCCTCCAAGGATCCATGATGGTCGAATCCCCCCACGACGACTCCAACCCGCTCCGCCAGGCCCTCCCCCGCGCCCAGGCGCCGCACCCCTGCGCCATCGTCCTGTTCGGCGCCACCGGCGACCTGGCCCATCGCAAGCTCGTGCCGGCCCTGTATCGCCTGCATCATCGCGGCGACCTCCCCAGCGAGTACGCGATCGTCGGCTACGGCCGTCGCGACTGGTCCGACGACGACCTGCGCCGCGAGTACGAGAAATCGTTCCCGGACTCCGAGAAGGGGGACGACTTCGCCCAGATCTGGCCCCAGTTCGCCTCCCGGCTGGTCTTCGCCCCCGGCACGTTCGACGACCCCAAGTCGTTCGAGGCCCTGGGCGCGAAGCTCGAGGAACTGGACCGCACCCACGGCACCCGCGGCAATCGGATCTTCTACCTCGCCGTCGCCCCCGAGTTCTTCGAGCCGATCATCGACCATCTCGGCAAGGCCGGACTGATCCACGACTGGCGCCGGGAGGAACCCTGGAGCCGGGTCGTCATCGAGAAGCCGTTCGGCCACGACCTGGAATCGGCCCGCGAACTCAGCCGCGACGTCTCGCGCGTGCTCGACGAGGCCCAGGTCTACCGGATCGATCATTACCTGGGCAAGGAGACCGTCCAGAACATCCTGGCCTTGCGGTTCGGCAACAGCATCTTCGAGCCGATCTGGAACCGCCGCCACGTCGCCTCGGTCCAGATCACCGTGGCCGAGGAAGTCGGCATGCCGGGCAACCGCGGAGCCTACTACGACTCCGCGGGCGCGATCCGCGACATGGTCCAAAACCACATGCTCCAACTCCTCTGCCTGGTGGCGATGGAGCCCCCCGTCGACCTCTCCGCCGACGCCGTCCGCAACGAAAAGGTCAAGGTCCTTCAGGCCCTCCCCCGCTGGACGCCCGAGGAGGTCTACGAAAACGTCGTCCGCGCCCGCTACTCCGCCGGCTCGATCGAGGGCCGGGACGTTCCCGGCTACCTTCAGGAGAAGGGGGTCGCCCCGGACTCGACCACCGGCTCCTTCGTCGCCATGCGGCTGACCCTGAACACCTGGCGGTGGGCCGGCGTGCCGTTCCTCCTCCGCACCGGCAAGCGGCTCCCCAGGCGGGCCACCGAGATCGCCATCCAGTTCAAGCAGCCGCCGACCCAGCTCTTCGACGTCGAGCACGACGGCCTGAAGAGCGGCAACCAACTCGTCCTGCGGATCCAGCCCAACGAGGGCGCCAGCCTGACCTTCGAGGCCAAGATCCCCGGCTCCCGAAGGCGGCTGCAAGAGGTTCGGATGGACTTCCGCTACGGCACCGCCTTCGCCGCGCCGCCGCCGGAAGCCTACCAACGGCTCCTGTTGGACGTCATGCTCGGCGACCCGACCCTCTTCACCCGCACCGACGAGGTCGACAACGCCTGGCGCTTCATCACCTCGATCCTCGACGCCTGGGCCGAACCCGACGCCCCGCCGCCGGCCGACTACCCCGCCGGCTCCTGGGGCCCCCGGGCCGCCGACGACCTGATCCGCCGCGACGACGCCGTCTGGCGACGCCTCTGATCGGATCGAACTCCGACCCGGCCCGGCCCGTGGGAGACGCCCCATGTCCGTCGCCCTGCATTACGACCGCCGGATGCTCGATCACCGCCCCCCGCCGGGCCACCCCGAGAAGCCCGAGCGGTTGGAGACCGTGCTGCGGCACCTGAAGCGGACCGGCCTCTTGGACGTCTGCCCCGCCGGCGCCGTCCGCGAGGCGACCGACGACGAACTCCGTCGCGTCCACTCCCCGGCCTACCTCGCGGCCCTGGCCGAACTCGAACGCCGCGGCGGCGGCCGGATCGAGGCCGACACCTGGACGTCCTCCGGCTCGTTCCTCGCCGCCCGCCTCGCCGCCGGCGCGGCGATCGAGGCCGTCGACGCCGCGCTGACCGCCGACGGCCCCGCCCGCGCCATGGCCCTGGTCCGTCCCCCCGGACACCACGCGCTTCCCGGAGGGGGGATGGGCTTCTGCGTCTACTCGAACGTCGCCGTCGCCGCCCTTGAGGCCCTCGCCCGCCACGAGGCGAACCGCGTCCTGGTCGTCGACTTCGACGTTCACCACGGCAACGGCACCCAGGAGGCCTTCTACGAGTCGGAGCGGGTCGCCTTCCTCTCGGTCCATCGCCATCCCTTCTACCCGGGCACCGGCATGAAGGACGAGACCGGCGCGGGGCCGGGCCTGGGGTTCACCAGGAACCTCCCGCTCCCGCTGGGCACTCCTCCCGCGGAACTCCGCGCCGCCTTCCGCGCCAGCCTCCACGACCTGGCCGACAAGCACCGCCCCGAACTGGTCGTCGTAAGCGCCGGGTTCGACGCCATGGCCGAAGACCCGGTCGGCGGCCTGGGGCTCGACTTCGAGGACTTCGACCGCCTCACCCGCGACGTCGTCGAGGTCGCCGACGTCCAGGCGAGGGGTCGGATCGTCAGCGTCCTGGAGGGCGGCTACAATCCCGCGCTGCTGGCCGGCTGCGTCGAGGTCCACCTCAAAGCCCTGGGGGCGTCGGCCGCGAGCGACCGGGTGTAGCTCTCGATTTGGGGTTTCTTGAAGACGCCGTCGGGGCCGAACGGCCTTCCCTCGCGGGGGAAGGTGGCCCGAAGGGCCGGATGAGGGGGGGCGAGCAAGAAGGCCGTCGGGATCCACCGTCTGTTGGATGGGCCTCCGCTGAATCGCCGTGGCCTTCTCGCGTGTCGTCCCCCTCATCTGACCGCCGCGCGGTCTGTCTTCCCCCGCGAGGGGGGAAGACCGTTTCCGAGGAATCTCCAGGATCGAGAGCTACACGCCGAGCGACCGGCTCCCTTGACCCCGCCGCGCCGCGGCCCCTAGAATCGACCCGCGTTCGTCCCTCCCCCCCGCCCCGGACCCGAGCAGAGCCGATCCCTCCATGAGTCGTCGCTACGTCAATCAACTTTCGCACGGGGATTCGGTCGAGGAAGCCTTCCTGGTCGCGGACAAGCAGCTTCGGGCCAACCGGCAGGGGAACCTGTACCTTCAGATCGAGTTGCGGGACAAGACCGGCAGCGTCGGCGCGCGGCTCTGGAACGCCACCGAGGAACTGGCCCGCGGCTTCGAGCCGGGGGATTATCTCCTGGCCCGAGGCAAGACCCAGATCTTCCAGGGGTCGTTGCAGATCATCCTGACCCACATCGAGACGATCGATTCGTCCCAGGTCGAACCCGACGACTTCCTGCCTCAAAGCTCCCAGAACGTCGGCAAGCTCTACAACCGGCTTCGCGAAGTCCTGCTGGGGATGGGCGACCCGCACCTGCGGGCGCTGGTGGAGTGCTTCCTGATCGACGAGGAGTTCGTGGCCCGGTACACCGCCGCGCCGGCGGGGATCAAGAACCACCACGCCTACCAGGGGGGGCTGCTTGAGCACGTCGTCAACATGCTCGACGTGGCCGATCGGATTTTGGAGTTCTACCCGGACGTCGACCGCGACCTGCTGTTGACGGGGATCTTCCTGCACGACGTCGGCAAGATCGCCGAGTTGTCCTACGACCGGGCGTTCGCCTACACCGACGAGGGCCAGCTCGTCGGCCATCTGGTGATGGGCGTGGAGATCCTCCGCGACAAGGTGGAGCGCACCGCCGACCTGACCGGCGAGCCGTTCCCCCGAGAGTTGCTGCTGCGGCTGAAGCACATGATCGTCAGCCACCACGGGGCCTTGGAGTACGGCAGTCCCAAGCTGCCGATGACGCTGGAGGCGGTGGCGCTCCATTACCTGGACAACCTCGACGCCAAGCTCCACGCCTACGCCCGCGAGATCCGCGACGACCCGTCGCGCCAGTCCTCCTGGACCCCGTACCAGCAGTCGACCGGCCGCCGCCTCTTCAAGGGCGCCCCTCGCGACCCCGCCGCCGACGGCGAGGCGTGAGGGCGAGGCGTCGCCGGATCAAAGCAATTGGAATCGGTGATGATGATCCCTTCTCCCCTTGAGGCTGCACTTTCGCTAATTGCGTAAGGGTCACGCCGCGAGGGCGAGCAGCCGGT
>CALCIB010000357.1 GCA_937907525.1 uncultured Planctomycetales bacterium
CGTCGTGACGACTTCTGAAAAAGTGTCGGGTCGTCAGCCCGGCGGGAGAGGGGATTCATGCGTGCGTTTTTAGATCCGTTAGTACAATGCGCGTCGATGGCGCCGGGTTTCACAAGGCCGCGTCCTCTCCCTCCGACGGCGCGAACTCGAACACCCGCCACGTCTCCGTCAGCGTCCGGGGCGGGTCGCCGAGGGTGGCGGGGACGGGGATTTCGCGGACGGATCGCAAGCGGTAGTCCGACCGCATCCGGGCCAGCCAGGCGGAAACCTCGGGATCGGCCGGACCCTCGTCGAACAAGACGCAGCGCAGGGGACGGTCGTCGGCGACCCGGTTGAGCCGGGGCCCGCCGCGACGCCGCGCGGGGGACCAGACGGCCTGGTTGCAAAGATACCACGCCCGCCGCCCTTGCCACGTCCCCGGACGCTCCAGGCCGAAGTCCAGATGCGCGCAGGCGACCTCGGCGCCCGCGGCCAACCCAGGCCAGAACGCCCGGGCGAACTCGCGGGCCTCGCGATCGTGCGGCATCCGATACGGACGCCGCCAACTGTCGATCTGCGGGACCGCGGCGCAGGCGACCGCGCCGGCCAGCCCCGCGACGATCAACGACCGCCTGAGCCTGGGACGTCCGACGGCCTCCAAAATCGCGCCGATCCCCGCGCCGGCCAGAATGCAGATCGCCGGGGCCGCGTACTGCGCCAGCCTCGCCTCGGGACCGAACGGATAGCGCCGGATCGCCGCGGCGAGCAGATTCAACCCCAACGGCGCCGCCAGCGCGACGACCATCGCCCCCCGACCGCGCCGGACCATCGCGACCGCCCCCAGGACGCAGGCCGCGAACGTCGCCGCGCTGGCGCCGCGCGCGCCGCCGCCGGGATAGGCGAAGACGCTCCCCGTCGCGGCGTTCAGGAGCCAGCCGGGGAGTTTCCAGGGCTCGACGAGCGGCGGGAAGCCGGACGACCAGTACCGCCGCAGGCCCTCCATCGCCCCGGCGGTTTGCGACGCGCCCAACCCGACGTGGAGCGTCAGGACCAAGCCGGCGAGCATCAGCCCGCAACACGCAAGCGCCCCGCGCTCCTTCGCCCTCCCCGTCCGCCAGACCGGGCCCGCCAGGCCGATCAGAACGCCCCCCGCGACGAACGCCGACGGATTGGAGAAGGCCAGGCACGGCGGCAAAAGCGCCAGTAGCAACCAGAGCCGTCGCGCGCCGTCGCGACGCCCGAGCCAGCCCAGGGCTGGCGTCAGAAGGAGCAGGGCCGCCAGGGCGTCGCCGGCGTAGGGCTTCACCTCCGCCGCGTGCCGGATCGGATGGACCGAGACCGCGAAGACCGCCACCGCCGCCGCCCATGCCGATCCCGAAACCGCCCGCCGCGCCGTCGCCGCGAACAGGACCGTCGCCGCCAACCCGCACAGCAGGGGGAACAACCGCAACGACCACTCCGAGAACCCCAACGCCAGCACCGCCGCCCGCTCCACCCACAGGAACGCCAGTGGCGCCACCTGGCCGTTGTCCAGCGGGCCCGCCAGATCCAGGAACCCGCGACTTATGAAATTCGAGGCCAGGAAACATTCGTCGGACCAGAAGGGTAATCCCTGCGCGTATCGTAAAAGCCGCGCGAGCAACCCCAGCGCCGTCATCGCCGCGACGACCCGGCCGACGCCGACCGCCCAGACGCCCTCGGCGACGACGAGCCGACGCATCCGTCGAGGCGCGGCGGAATGCCGGGTCGTTTCCGGTCGCATGGCTTCTCCGGTTCGTCGGTCCTGGATCCGGGCCGGCGGCGCCGGGCGGTTCGCATCGCGGGTATAGTGGAATTTCGGTATCGTACAAGGTCGTTTCCAGCAGTCCCGAGGCGTCGCCTCGGCCGGGGATCCGTCGTAAGATCATCAGGAGGACGCTGATGCCTCGCTCGGCACGGATTTGGACCGCGGCGCTTTTGGCGATCGCCGCCTCGCTCGCGGCGTCTCGGGCCCTGGCCCTCGACGCCGAGGAGGACGAGCCGGCCGTCGACCGACTCGTCGGCGCCCGCGCGACGGACTTCACGCTCAAGGACGTCACGACCAGGGACGACGTCCGGCTTTACGGCTTCGGCGGCAAGGCCGGGGCGGTCCTGATCTTCGTCGGCACCCAGTGCCCCGTCGGCGACCTGTACTACCCCAGGCTCGTCGAACTCAACCGCGAGTACGGCCCCAAGGGGTTCGTCTTCCTGGCGATCGACGCCAACGTCGGCGACGCCGAGGACGAGATCGCCGCCAAGGTCAAGGAGTTCGGCATCGACTTCCCGGTCCTCAAGGATCCCGGCAATCGCGTCGCCGACGCCCTCCAGGCCGCGCGCACCCCCGAGGTCGTGGTCCTCGACGCGCGGGCCAAGGTCCGCTACCGAGGCGCGATCGACGACCAGTACGTCGTCGGCAAGCGCAAACCCGGCCCCACCCGCGAGTACCTCCGCGACGCGCTCGAAGCCCTCCTCGCCCGCCGCCCGGTCGAGACCGCCGCCACCGAGGTCGTCGGCTGCCTGATCGAGCGGGCCGAGCCGAAACCGGCGGTCGCCAAGACCGACGTCGACCGCGTGCGCGTCCCCTCCGACGAACTCCGCGCCCTTCGCGACGCCGACGGTCCCGCGCCCGAGGACGTCGGCCCGGTGACCTTCGCGTCGGCCGCCGCGGCGATCGTCCAGGAGAAGTGCCAATCGTGCCACCGCCCCGGACAGGTCGCCCCGTTCCCCCTGACCAACTACGACGAGATCCGCAAGCACTCGGCCATGATCCGCGAGGTCGTCGACGAGCGCCGGATGCCCCCCTGGCACGCCGACCCCCGCTTCGGCGCCTTCTCCAACGACCGCAGCCTCTCCGCCGACCAGCGCGCCAAGCTCCTGGCCTGGATCGACCAGGGGACGCCGCTGGGCGACCCCAGGGCCCTCCCCCCGGAGAAGACCTTCACCGACGGCTGGTCGATCGGCGAGCCCGACGTCGTCTTCGAGATCCCCGAGACCCAGGAGGTCCCCGCGCAAGGGGTGATGGACTACGTCCGGCTTCGCGTGCCGACCCACTTCAAGGAAGACGTCTGGGTCCGCGCCGCGGAGGCCGTCCCCAGCCATCGCGCGGTCGTCCACCATATCATCGTCTACGTCGACGACCACTCCGGCAAGCGTGGCGGGGGCCTGGGCGGCGCGCACCTGTGCGGTTACGCCCCCGGCGACATGCCCAGCGTCTATGACGAGGGGACCGCCAAGAAGATCCCCGCGGGGTCCGACTTCATCTTCGAGCTGCACTATACGCCCAACGGCAAGGCGACCCAGGATCGCTCCAAGGTCGGCCTCGTCTTCGCCAAGGGCCCGGTGACCCGTCAGGCGTACACATTGCCGATCGTCGAGGCCGGCTTCGTCATCCCTCCCGGCGAGTCGAACGTCCCGGTCACGGCCAAAATGACCCTCCCCAAGGAGGTCCGGCTGCTCAGCTTCATGCCCCACATGCACGTCCGGGGCAAGGACTTCAAGTACGTCATCACCAAACCCGGCGGCGAGCCCGAGACCCTGCTTTCGGTGCCGGCCTACGATTTCGGCTGGCAAAGCTACTACACGCTCAAGGAGCCGACGACCCTCCCCGCGGGGACCGTCATCGACTGCACGGCCCACTACGACAACTCCCCCGCCAACCCCTACAACCCCGACCCGACCAAGGCCGTCCGCTGGGGCGAGCAAACCTTCGAGGAGATGATGATCGGCTACATCGACGTCGACCTCCCCGTCGGCGACGCCTTCACCCGCGCCGACCTTCGGCAGTCCCGACGCCCCGCGGCCAGCGTCGGCGCCGTCGTCGAGGCCCTGGTCCGCCGCGGCGCGAGGCCGAACGCGAAGTGACGTCGATCGCGACCCCGGGCGGTCGATCCCGCCCGGCGGTCAGCCGACGTGATGGAAGATGGCGAAGAGGACCAGGGCCGTCGCGGCGACGACGAACCAGGCCTTGATCTGGGTCCGCAGCAAGGGCGGCGTCAAGGGAGGGGCGGCCCCGGCGCGGAGACGCCGGACGACCGGGGCGCAGGCGTGGCGACGCGCCCGCAAGGCGAAGTCGCCGCGGCCGCAGTCGAGGCAGTGGAACTGGATCAAAAGCGCGCAGACCGTCGCCGCGAACAGGGTGGCCAGGAACAGGTACAGGTTCCTCGCCTCAAGCGAGTACCGGAACAACGCCCAAACGCCCAGAAGCGCGACCACCGCCAGAAGCGGATTGGCGATCAACCGTTGCTGCTCCGCCAGCGCCTCGGGCGCGACCGAGATCCGGTACGTCGCCGTGTCCATGTCGGGATCGAAACTCGCCATCGCACCCTCCGCTCCTCAAGCCTCCTTGACTTATTCGCGACCGAGCCGCGATAATTCCCGTTCATCCTAACGGAGTCGAATGTCCAACCCCTCCCTGGGCCCGCCCCTTCCGGGATTCCGCCGCGCCCCGCGACGTCCCGCCGCGGCGGCCCGCTTCCGATCGGATCGCAATCATCGTGAGCAAGGACATCGCCGCCGCGTCGTCGCGTCTCGAGGAAATCCTGGCCGAGCGGATCGTCGTCCTCGACGGGGCCATGGGCTCGATGATCTACGCCCACGAACCGACCGAGGAGGACTACCGCGGCGCCCGATTCGCCAGCCACCCGATCCACCTCAAGAATTGCACCGAGGTCCTGGTCCTCTCCCAGCCCAAGATGATCGAGGAGATCCACCGCGCCTACCTGGAGGCCGGCGCTGACATTATCGAGACCGACACCTTCAACAACAACCCCCTCTCGCTCGAGGAGTTCGGCCTGGAGGAACACGTCGTCGAACTCAACCGCCGCGCCGTGGAGATCGCCCGGCGCGCGGCCGACGACTACACCCGCCGCGACCCCGGCAAGCCGCGGTTCGTCGCCGGCAGCATCGGGCCGACCAAGAAGCAACTCTCGATGGGCATCCACGTCGAGGACCCCGGCCGCCGCGACGTCACCTTCGACCAGATGGTCGCCAACTACAAGGTCCAGATCGCCGCCCTGGTCGAGTCCGGCGTCGACCTGCTGTTGCCGGAAACCTCGTTCGACACCCTCGTGATGAAGGCGTGCCTCTTCGCCATCGACCAGTATTTCGAGGAGACCGGAAGCCGACTGCCGGTGATGATCTCCGGCACCGTCTTCGACAATCATAGGACTCTGTCCGCCCAGCCGGTGGAGGCGTTTTATTACTCGGTGGCGCACCACCCGGCGGTGAGCGTCGGCCTCAACTGCGCGGTGGGGGTCGATCAGATGCGGGGGTCGATCGAGGCCCTCTCGGCGATCTGCAAGACCGGGGTCAGTTGCTACCCCAACGCCGGCATGCCCGACGGCTTCGGCGGCTTCCAGGGGGACAAGGACCATACGGCGAAGGTGCTGGGCGAGTTCGCCCGCAACGGCTGGCTGAACATCGTGGGGGGCTGCTGCGGCACCACCCCGGAATGGATCGCCGCCATCGCCGAGGCCGTCGCGGGCGCGCCGCCGCGGAAGCCGCCGGAGCCTTCCGGACACGCGACCTACAGCGGCATGGAACCCCTGGTCCTCCTCCCCGACTCCAACTTCATGATGGTCGGCGAGCGGACCAACATCACCGGCTCCAAGAAGTTCCGCCGACTCATCAAGGAGGGCGACTACGAAACGGCGCTCGCCGTCGCCCGCGACCAGGTGGAGGCCGGCGCCAACGTCATCGACGTGAACATGGACGAGGGCTTGATCGACGGCGTCGCCGCCATGACGCGGTTCCTCAACCTGGTCTCCGCCGACCCCGCCATCGCCAAGGTCCCGATCATGATCGACTCCTCCAAGTGGGAGGTGATCGAGGCGGGGCTGAAGTGCGTGCAGGGCAAGTCGATCGTCAACTCGATCAGCCTCAAGGAGGGTGAGAAACCCTTCCTGGAGCAGGCCCGGCTGGCGAAGCGCTACGGGGCCGCGGTCGTCGTGATGGCCTTCGACGAGAAGGGCCAGGCGACCACCCGCGCGGACAAGGTCCGCATCTGCAAGCGCGCCCACGACCTGCTGGTCGAGAAGGTCGGGTTCGCGCCGGAAGACATCATCTTCGACGTCAACATCCTGACCGTCGGCACCGGGATCGAGGAGCACAACGCCTACGCGGTGGAGTTCTTCGAGGCCGTTCGGGAGCTTAAAAAGGTCTTGCCGCGGTGCAAGACGTCCGGCGGGGTGAGCAACGTGTCGTTCTCCTACCGCGGCAACGACGTCGTCCGCGAGGCGATGAACGCGGCGTTCCTCTACCACGCCATCAAGGCCGGCCTGGACATGGGGATCGTCAACGCCGGTCAGTTGGAGGTCTACGAGGAGATCCCCAAGGACCTGTTGGAGAAGGTGGAGGACGTCCTCCTCAACCGCCGCCCCGACGCCGCCGACCGCCTCACCGAGTTCGCCGAGACCGTCAAGGCCGGCGGCGCCAAGGACAAGGGGAAGGATCTCTCCTGGCGCGAGGCGACCGTCGCCAAGCGGCTGGAACACGCGCTCGTGACCGGCACGCTCGACTTCATCGACGAGGACGTCGACGCCGCGCTCAAGGAGTACCCCCGGCCGCTGTCGATCATCGAGGGGCCGCTGATGGACGGCATGAACGTCGTCGGCGACCTGTTCGGATCCGGCAAGATGTTCCTGCCCCAGGTGGTCAAAAGCGCCCGGGTGATGAAGAAGGCGGTCGCCCGGCTGACCCCCTTGATGGAGGAGGAAAAAGCCCGCGCCGCCGCCGCCGGCGAAGTCTCCGCCGACCACCAGGCGCGGGGCAAGCTGGTGATGGCGACGGTCAAGGGGGACGTCCACGACATCGGCAAGAACATCGTCGGCGTGGTCCTGGCGTGCAACGACTACGAGATCGTCGACCTCGGCGTCATGGTCCCCTGCGAGACCCTCTTGAAGACCGCCCGCGAGCAAAACGCGACCGCCGTGGGCGTCTCCGGGCTCATCACGCCGTCCTTGGACGAGATGGTCCACGTCGCCGCCGAGATGGAGCGCCAGGGCTTTACGATCCCGCTCTTGATCGGCGGGGCGACCACCAGCCCCAAGCACACCGCGGTGAAGATCGCGCCTCGGTACTCCGGCATGGTCGTCCACGTCAAGGACGCCTCCCGGAGCGTCGGCGTGGTCGACAAGATCACCCGGCCGGAGGCGTTCGAGGAGTTCGACCGCGAGAACCGCGAGAAGCAGCGCAAGGAGCGCGAGTCGTTCGCCGGCCGTCGCAACCGCAACCTGGTCTCGCTGGAGGAGGCCCGCGCCCGGCGGACCCGGGTGAAGTGGGACGTGCCGATCGCCAAACCGTCGTTCACCGGCGTCCGCCGGCTGGACGACTTCCCGCTCAAGACCCTCGCCTCGTTCATCGACTGGTCGCCGTTCTTCTCGGTCTGGGAACTCAAGGGGAAGTACCCCGCGATCCTCTCCGACCCCAAGTACGGCAAGGAGGCGACCGACGTCTTCCAGAAGGCCAACGCCCTGCTGGAGAAGATCATCAACGAGCGGCTGCTGAAGGCCAACGGCGTCTACGGCTTCTTCCCGGCCAACGCCGTCGGCGACGACGTGGCGCTTTACACCGACGAGTCTCGAACGACGGAACTGGCCCGGTTCCACTTCCTCCGCCAGCAATGGCAGCGCGACGGCCAGCACGAGTTCCGCTGCCTGGCCGACTTCGTCGCTCCGCGGGAGTCGGGGATGGCCGACTACCTGGGGGCGTTCGCCGTCACCGCCGGGATCGGCTCGGAAGACCTCATCATGGGCTTCAAGCGCGACATGGACGACTACAACGCCATCATGGCCGAGGCCCTCGCCGACCGCCTCGCCGAGGCGTTCGCCGAGGCCCTGCACGCCCAGGCCCGCATCGACTGGGGCTTCGGCTCCGGCGAGGGACTGACCAAGCAAGACTTCATCGACGAGAAGTACCGCGGCATCCGCCCCGCCGCCGGCTACCCCGCCTGCCCCGACCACACCGAGAAGGAAACCCTCTGGAAGCTCATCGACCCGACCGCCTCGGGCATCGAGATCACCGAGTCGTTCGCCATGCACCCGGGCGCGTCGGTCAGCGGCCTCTACTTCTCCCACCCCCAGGCCCGCTATTACGCCGTCGACTTCCTCAAGCAAGACCAGGTGCGCGAGTACGCCGAACGCAAGGGCCGCCCCCTGGCCGAAGTCGAACACTGGCTGGCCGCCAACCTCTCCTACGACCCGGCCTGAGCCGGAAATCCGGCCGCCGCGACGGAATTCGTGGAATCCCGGCCGCCCGGGCGGCCGATCGCCTACAATTCATCAAGCGGCCCCGGCGCGCGAGTCGCGCGGCGACTCCCCCGGGCCGCCGTTCTCGCGAAGGCTTGACACCCATGAGATTCTCGCGTCTTCACCTGGCGGCGACGTCCGCCGCGACCCTGCTCGCGGTGGCGGCGCTGTCGCGCCCGGCCGTCTCGCAGGACGGAGCCGCGCCCGTCCCGCGAACGACCGAAAACGGTCTTTTGCAACTGGCCGACGCCTCCACCGAGTCGGGAATGCCCTACCCGGCCCACGTCCGACCCCAGGCGGTCCATCCCCAACAGCGACGCAGCATCGTCCAGCACTACCCGTATCCGTACCCCGCCTACTACCACGGCGAATCCGCCGCCGGCTTCCGCGATCCCGAAAGCCGCGGCCGCTTCGAGGAGTACTACACCCCCGAAGACCTGAAGACCCAGGGGCGCGACCCGACCCAGGTCGCCACCTTCGACCGCTCCAACGGCGCCCCCGACCGCGCCGAGCAGATCGCCGCCTACAACGCCGGCACCCAGCGTTACAACGCCATCCAGCGGCACATCGACAGCTACGCCCGCCCCTACTGGGGCTACGGCTTCGGCGTCGGCGGCTTCGGCGGCTTCTGGTGAGAAGCCGCCGAAGCGACCCGCGCGCCGATCAAAAATCGTCCTCGCCGCCGCTCCGGCGCTTCGCCGGCGCGGGCTTCCCGCCGGCCTCGGGGGCGGCGGCCGACGCGGCGGCGAGCTTCTTGAGATATTTCTCGGGCGACTCCATGAACTCGTCGCGACACCCCGAGCAGCAGATCGGGTACGTCCTCCCCCGGTAGGTCAGGGACCCCGACGCCGATCCCCCGGTCACGACGCACCGGGGCCGCTCGGTCTTGCTCGACCCCGCGGCGAACGTCTCCCCCTCCTTGGTCAAGCCCGTCTCCAGCACCTTGTGAAACGACCCCGCGCGCGACGCCCGGCGCTCGGCGTACATGGTGTACCGGACGTAATTCGCGTTGGGCCTGATCGTGATCCGCTCCGCCGGCTCGCCATCCGGAACGCCCTTGCGATCGAGCGTCAGCAGCTTGCCGGCCTTGTCCAGCGTCCCCTCGTAGACGACCGGCCCCTCCCCCTCGGCGGGTTCGGCGGTCAAAACGTAGACCTCGCGGGCCTCGTCGTGGGCGAGCTTGCCGGATTTCAGCGTCTTCGACGCCTCCATCGTCACCGACATCCCCACCGGCTCGCCATGGTCGAAGATCCAGGCCCAGGCGTGGGTCTCGGTCCAGCCCCGAAGCCTCTGGACCGGATCGTCCAGCGGCACCCCCCGCCCCCTCCAACTCCCCGTCAGATACTCCAGCGGGGCGAACGGCGCGGGGATCTCGTGGTCGGCGGCCCACGCCGGGGCCGCGAGGCTCGCCAGAACGAGCGCGAGGAAGGTTCGCATCGGCGGTCTTGCTCCCAAGGGTGAAAGGTCCACCATCAAGTTTAGGCTATACTCACGATCCATCGAGATCATCAGAAGCAAACATGTCCCCCCTTCTCCCCTTGTGGGAGAAGGTGCCCCGAGGAACGCTGCCGAAACAACTTGTCGAATCCATGCGACGAAGATAGGGAACCACGGAGTCACCGAGGACACGGAGAGAGAGAACGAGGAGCGATCCGGCCGTCTTTAATCATTGAATTTATAAATTCATTTATTTTCAATTCTCAATTTCCTCTCCGTGCCCTCCGTGACTCTGTGGTTCCATTCCGGGAAGTTGTTTCGGCAGCGTTCCAAGGGGCGGATGAGGGGGGCGCGACCGGAAGCCGACGGGGCTCCCACCCCTCATCCGGCCTTCGGCCACCTTCTCCCACAAGGGGAGAAGGGATGCTTGTCATTAGATCGCTTTGATTATGATCGACGGAACTCGCCCGATCAATCAGTCGAGACCCTGATCCGATCACGGCCTTTCCAGAGGCTCGGCCGATTCAGAAGAACGCCGACGAAGGCGTGCCATTGAAGCGCCACCAGCACGGCCACGCCGATCGGATGCAGCAAGGCCCCGAGCCACGATTGCCGGAACCGCCACGCCGCGGCGAACCGAGGCGCCCATGCGGCGAGCACCGCCGCGGCGACCATCGCCAGTTCGTCCGTCGTCCACGGCCGCGGCGGGCCCAGGACCGCCGCGACCGCCAAGAAGAACGGCGCGACCTGGCCGCAAAGCAGGATCGCCGACATTCCCACGATCAACCCCGGCGCGGCCAACGCCTCGTCGGCGTTCTTGGACAGGCCCGACCAGACCTCGCCGGCCGAGCGATACAGTCGACACCGGGCGACGTCGGTGGGGTCGAACAGATCGACCCGCGACCCGGCCGCGCGAAACGCCCGCGCCAGCTTGACGCCGTCGTGTCGCGACGTCCGAATCGCCGCGTGGCCGCCGACGCGGAAGTACGCCTCGCGACGCGCGACGATCAACTGCCCGCAGCCGGCCGAAAGCGCCGCCATCCGAGTCCGTCGCATGGCGGGGATCGGCATGAACCCCAGCATGACGAAATGAATCAGCGGAATCAGCAACCGTTCCAGAAACCCGACCGTCACCTGCCGAGGAAAGCCGCTGGCCAGGTCGGCCCCGGACTCGGCCATGAACCGGGCCAGCCGCGGCAAGGCGTCCGGCTCCAAGCGGACGTCGGCGTCCATGAAGACGAACGGGTCGAAGCGGGCCTCGTGGGCCAGCCGCCAGCAGGCGTAAGCCTTGCCGTTCCAGCCCGGCGGCGGACCCGACTCCCGGATCAAGCGGACCCGGTCGTCCCCCGCGGCGATCGATTCGACGATCTCGGCCGTGCGGTCCTCGGAACCGTCGTCGGCCACGATCACCTCCATCGGGCCGCGATACGCCAGGACGGACGCGACCGCCTCGGCGATCAGCGGCTCCTCGTTCCGCGCCGGGATCATGACCGAGATCGGCGGCGCGGGAGCGTCGCCGACCGGCGGGGGCGGCCGGTAGGCCAGGAGGTTCACGACGGTCAGGACCGCCGGAACGAGCGCCAGGACCAGGCAAACGATCAGGAACGTCGTCATGCGCGGGCCTTGTGCTCCCTGGAGAACCCCTCGCCGCGCGCCGCGGCCTTCAACCGTCGTCCCCAATCGTAGACCCCGCCGACCCCGGCGGAGCCCGCGACGACCGTCTCGAACCGGGAGGCGTCGCGCGACCGGCTGGACTCGGCCAGGGCGTCCTGGGCGGCCTCCATCGCGGTCTCGACGAGTCGCTTCCAGTCCTCGGCGGATCGCGATCTCCCGTCCTCGACGACCGTCGCCGCGCCGAACCGCGCCAGCGCCTCGGGGCGGCGGTCGTTCCAGAACGGGTATTCCAGGGCCAGCGGCAGCACGGTCGCGCCCGACGACCGCCGCATCAACCTGCCGAGCCCCTCCTGGAACCGCGTCGGCCGCTCGCGGACGTCGGCGAACCGGCCTTGCGGCGTGAACCAAAGCGCGGACTCCGGCCGGGCCAGGATCGCCCTCGCCTTCCGCAAGAACGCGGCGCCGCCGCGCGTCGTCCCCGGCTCGACGCCGAAGAAACCCATCCTTTCCAGTATCCGATACTGATTCAAGCCGAATTCGGACATCAGCGCGTAATGGACGCGGCCGGGGTTGAAAAGCCCGGTCAGGACCAGCCCCGTCATCGGATCCCACCAGGAGGAATGGTTGACGACGACGACCAGGGGCCCGCTCGGATCGACGGGCGGGCCGTCGCGGTCGAGCCGCAGGGCGTGGAAGTTCCGCGCGACGTACCGCCGCGCGTGGCGACGGAAGCCGCGGAAGAACCACGCCGAGCGCCTGGGGAGGCTCATCCGACCGCGCCCGCGTTCGCGCGCTCGCGGATCGGCTCGACGATCCCGTCGGAATCCAGGGCGTCGGCGGCGATCCAGCCGGACATCATGACCATGGGCATCCCCGGTCCCGGATGCGCCGCGCCTCCGGCCAGGTAGAGCCCCGGCGCGTCCGGGCTGCGGTTGGAGGGCTTGAACGCGCCGTTGAGTCGCCCGTGGCTGGCGAGGCCGTAAACCGCCCCGTCCAGGACTCGGTAGCGGTCGTGGACGTCTTGCGGGGTCAGTCGGCGTTCGAACTTGATCCGGTCCCGCAGGTCGGTCAGTCCGGCCGTCCTCGCCAGCTTGTCGAGGATCACCTCGCGATAGGCCGGGAACATGGCGTCCCAGTCTTGGCCGGGGCGGAGATACGGAGTGTGGACCAGGACGTAGAGGGCCTCGCCCCCCGGCGGAGCGGTCTCGGGCTCGGTGGCGGCGGTGGCGCAGAGGTAACAGGTGGGGTCGGGCGCGGGCTCCCCCCGGCGATAGATGTAGTCGAACTCCTCATGCGGGTCGCGGGAGAAGACGAAGTCGTGGTGCGCCAGGTGGTCGTAGCGGTGGTCCAGCCCCAGGTACAGGACGACCCCCGAGCAGGCCGGCTCGTACTTGCGGCGGTCCTCGAACGCGCCGGCGGCGGGGCGTCCGGCCAGGAGTTCGCGGTGGGTCCGCACGGCGTCGGCGTTGGAGACGACCGCCGCCAGGGGAAACGCGCGGCCGTCGGCGAGCGCCACCCCCGAGACCGCGCCGGCGGCGTCGGTTCGGATCGTGGCGACCTCCGCGTCGGTCACGAATTCCACCCCTAGCTCACCGGCGACCCTCGCCAGCGCCTCGGCCACGGCGCGGGTGCCGCCGCGGGGATACCAGACGCCCTCGCCGGTCTGCATGTGGGCGATGCCGCAAAGGATCGCCGGGGACAGTTCCGGCGAGGAGCCGACGTACTGGGTGAAGTGGTCGAGCATCTGGGCCACCCGCGCGTCCTTGACGAACGAGCGGACGGTCCCGGCCGTCGTGCTCCACGGCCGCATCGCCACCAGGTCGCCCAGGGTCGTGGCGTTGAAGGTCGCCGACGGGTCGAACATGTCCCGGATCGAGCCGACGGCCCGCCAGAAGTAGAACCGCCTGGAGACGTCGTCCAGCCGCGCCGAGTGGTCGATGAACCGCCCGTACTGCTCGTCGACGCCGGAGCCCGGCGCGAAGGCCCGCAGCGCCTCGGCCATCGCCTCGCGGTCGGGCCGAAGGTCCAGCACCGAACCGTCGTCGAAGAACGACCGCCACTGCGGATCGAGCGCGATCAGGTCCAGTTCGTCCTTCAACTCCCGGCCGGCCTCCGCCAGGATCCGGGCCAGCACCGAGGGCATCAAGAGGATGGTCGGCCCCATGTCGAACCGCCAACCCTCCTCCGCCAGCGCGGCCGCCTTGCCGCCCAGCCACGGGTTCTTGTCGAAAAGGACCACGTCGTAGCCTCGCGCCCCCAGGACGCAGGCCGACGCCAAACCCGCCAAACCGCCGCCTACGACCCCGACGCGCCCCGGCTTGCTCACGGCTCGACTCCCTCCAAAACGCCCGAGACGGCGGCCTCGACGCTCGACCGAATCGGCGGCTCGTCGTCCTCGGCCGTCGTGAGCGTCAGCCCCAGGTCGGCCGCCACCAGTTTCGACGTGATCCGGGCCGACTCGTAAATCACCGGCAGCCCGCTCCCGGGATGCGTCCCGCCGCCGACCAGGTAGACCGACTCCAGATCCTCGAAGCGGTTCCGCGGCCGGAAGTACAACATCTGCGACAGCGAATGCGCCAGGTTGAACGTCGCCCCCAGGTGGATCTCGAAGTCGCGATCCCAATCCGCCGGGGTGATCTGACGCTCGAAGACGATCCGCGAGCGGACGTCGCCCAGCCCCACCCTGGAAAGCTGGTCCAGCACCCGCCCGCGAAACGCCGGCGCCTCGCGGGTCCAATCCACGTTTTCGTGCTGGTGCGTCACCGGCGCGAGGACATAGAGCGTGCTCATCCCCGGCGGCGCCAGCGACGGATCGGTGACGCAGGCGTTCTGGACGTAGAACGACGGATCGCGCGACAGGACGTGCCGGCGCTCCACGTCGTCCAGGTAGCCGCGGTAGTCGCGCGACAGGTAGATCGTGTGGTGGGCCAGGTCGTCGCAACGCCCCCTGAGACCCAGATAGAGCATGTACGTCGAGCAGGAGAACCGCGACCGCGCCAGCCGACGATCCGACCACCGTCGCCTCAGCGCGTCGGGGACCAGCCGGGTCATGACGCGGGCGAAGTCGGCGTTGATGACCAGGGCGTCGCACTCGTGGACTCCGGAACGCGCGCGGACCCCCGTCGCCCTGCGGCCCTCGAACAAAATCTCCTCCACCGGATCGTCCAGCGCGATCGTCGCCCCCAGGTCCTCGGCGACCCTCGCCATCGCCTCGGAGACCGCCGAGCAGCCGCCGATCGGGTGGAAGATCCCGTGCTCGTACTCCAAAAACGACAGGATCGAGAACAGCCCCGGACAGTTGAACGGCGACATCCCCAGGTACTTCGACTGAAACGTCATCGCCAGCCGGACCCTCGGGTCGCGGAAGTAGCGCCTAAGCTCGCCGTCGAGCGACAGCCAGGGCCGCAACAGCGGCAGCATCCGCGCCAGCCGCGGCGACGCCATGTCGCGGAACCGCAGGAACGGGGACTCCAGCACCGATCGGAAGCGGTCCATCTTGTGGCGGTTGTCGGCCAGGAACCGCCGCAGGTTGCCGGCGTCCTCGGGCGAGAACGCCGCGATCTCGCGCTCCATCCGGGCGACGTCGGGCGTGGCGTCGAGCTCGCCGCCGCCGCCGAAGACCAGGCGGTAATGCGGATCCAGCCGGGCCATCGGCGCCTCGACGCCCAGGTCGCGGCCGACGGCCCGGAAGATCTCCCCGAGCACCCGGGGGTACAGGAAGAAGGTCGGACCCAGGTCGAACCGGAAGCCGTCGGCCTGGAGGCTCGACGTCCTCCCGCCGACCCGCGACCGCCGCTCCAGCACCGTCACCCGACAACCGGCCGCCGCCAGGAGCATGGCCGCGGCCAACCCCCCGGGCCCGGCCCCCACGATCACCACCCGCTTCCGCCGCCGCATAGGCCGCTCGCTCCCTCGATTCCGCGCCCGGGCCCGACCGCGAGACCCGCCCCGAGTCCCTTCCGGAGCGACCGAGATTACGGCGAACCCTCCTCGGAAATCAAGCGCGCCAACGGACGAGTCGCCGGCGCGTGCTCCAGCACGATCTTGAAGATCACCGTCAGGGGGACCGCCAGCACCATCCCCACGAACCCCCACAAGAGGCTCCAGAACGCCAGGCCGATCAGGACCACCAGCGGATTGAGCCCCAGCGCCTTGCCGGTCATCGCCGGCTCGATCACGTTGGCCGTCACCCCGTGGATCGTCAACAGGATCGCCGCGAACGCCAACGGCGGCCAGGCCGCGGTCGATTCCAGGAACGCGATCGCCAGCGGAGGCACGATCGCGATCAACGGGCCGATGTACGGCAGGAAGTTGCCGAAGAACGTGATCACCCCCCAGGTCGCCCCCCCGGTGACCCCGAACCCCAGGCAGAGCGCCCAGACCGGAAGCGCCACCATCAAGCTGGCCTGGACCTTCACCCGCAGGTAGTCCGAGACCGCCCGGTTGATCGACTCGACGATCGCCATGATCCGCCCGGCGCGCTCGGACGAGAAGCTCGACCGAATCCGATCCGGCAGCCCGGCCGCCGTCTGAAGCAGGAAGATCATGTAAAAGGCGATCACGATCGATTCCAGCCCGATCGTCACGAACGCCGACGACGCCGACCGCACCAACCGTTGCGACAACGTCGCCGCCAGCGAGTCCTCGGAGTCGGCGTCGGCCGCGGTCGCGGCGTCGGTCGGTTTCGGGTCGGCCGCCGGGGCCAGATTCGCGACGGACTTCCGAAAGAACCGCTCCAGTTCCGCCTCGCGCTTCTGGTACTGGGGGCGGTTCTGGTCGATGGTCACCAGGTCGTGATAGACCAGCCGGCCGATCGCCGTCGCGCCCACGGCGAAGCCGCAACTGATGAGCAGGAAGGCGATCATCGGCGACGTGCGGCGCCGAAGGCCATGGTACGAGGGGAGGAAGAGGTAGCAGAGCAGGACCGCGATCAAAAGCGGACGAAGCACCGGCTCCAATCGCTCCAGCAGGTACAGGCTGGTCGCGACGATGACCAGGACGAGCGCCAGCGTCGGCAGGCCGTCGATCTCCGTCGCCCGGCCCAGAAGCTCGACGGCCGACGTCGAGGCGGACGACGAGGACGAGGGGGGTTCGACGACGGCGTCGCCGCCGGGCTTCGGTTCGACGGGATCCTCGGGGGTCGCTTCCACGGGCGCGCTCGCTCTCGGTCGACTCGGGTCGAAACGGCTCGAATCCAATCTGGCGGCGCGGAAGGTCGAGTGCAAGAGGCGACGCGGGAACGCGGGCCGACCCGAGGGAGCGCCGACCCGCGCGCGACGCGGGCCCGCGCCGAGGTCGGCGCGGGCCCCTCGGCGAGGCCGATCAGGTGTTGCGGGTGCCGAAGTAACGCGCGCCGCCGGGGCCGAACGCGCTGATGTACGACGGCAGCACGCCGCCCGCGCCCACCACCTGGTACCGAACCATGTTCAGGTTGGCGGCCAGATCCTGGGGCGTGGACGAGACGGCGACGGCGTTCTCCAACGCCTCGGCCACCGAGAGATACCCCGTCGCCGCCAGACCGGGGTTCACGCTGGTTTGCGACGTGGCGCTGGAGAGGCCCGAGCCGCCGGTCGGATTGTTCGCCCCCAGGCCGCCGCCGAACGGCAGCCGGAACTCGACCGCCCTCATCTGGGAGTCGACGTGCGCCAGGGCCGTGCCCCGGCCGTACATGAAGGACTGCCCCCCCATGCCCTGGGTCCCCACGCCGACCGTGTCGTAGAAGGCGTTGGTGAATCCGCCCTGGCGGTTGAGGAGCGTCAACGCGTTGCGGGTGAAGTTGGTGATGGTCGAGTCGACGGTCCTCTGAATCTGACCGTAGGTGCGACTCGTGAGCACGAACGCCCCGGACATGCCGAGGGTGTTGGCCCCGCCGAGCCCCGGGTTGCGGGCGAAGCCGGCGCCGTTGGAGTAACCGTGGTTCTGGACCTGGACGTACGGCTGGCTCGCGGCGACCTGCGCCACCGGCGCGCCGAGCGCCGCCGGCGCGCCGAAGCCGACCGGCGCGACCCGCATCCCGCTCATCAGCGCCCGGTCTTCCATCGCCGCCACGCCGTCCGGGGTGAATCGGTGTTTCCGCATCGATGTCTCTCCTGAGGTTGTCCGCGGCGTGCGCGCCGTGGTCGATGACGGCCCCGGGGCGGGCCTCCGTCGAGCCCGCCTCGCGCCCGGGGCTTACCCGCCCCGAGGGTCGCGGATCGCGCCCCACCGTCACCCCATCGATACGGCCGGTCGAAAATATCTTACTAGGCGCATTGCCGAAATTAGAAAAAGATCAATCGCCACCGAAACATGGGAATAATAGGTAAACCAGGCGGCGGCGCGCGGCGGATTTTCCTGACCGTCACGGATTTTGAGGGTGGTGGCCATAACGGCCTTCCCCCCTCGCGGGGGAAGGTGGCCCGAAGGGCCGGATGAGGGGGGGCGGGCGAGAGGGCCGTCGACGTCCAGGACTTGCCGGACGGGCTTCCGCGAATTCCGACGGTCGTCTCGCGCGTCGTCCCCCTCATCTGACCGCTGCGCGGTCTGTCTTCCCCCGCGAGGGGGGAAGACCCGTTCAGGCCCCCAAAATCCGTGACGGTCAGGGATTTTCGATCCTGGGGACGTCCGCCGTCGATGGGAGGCGGGTTCGACCCCGAGGCGCGGCGACGGCCCGGCCGCGAACGCCGAAGGATTGCGTCGAACCTTCCGGCGGCGGCCGACGTCCAACCTGACGGAGGGACCCCGAGGGACGCGGCGGGGCCCCGGGACGACCGGACGGGAGGGCGCGACGACCGGGAAATTCACGAAGGCGTCATCCCGGAACGCGACTTGGGTCGTACAGTTGAATGGGAGGGTCGCGGGGGTTCGACGGGCGCCCGGCTCGCTTGACAGATTCGCGACGGCGGGGTTGTAATGACGATCGACGGCCCCGCCCCTCGGGGCGACGCCCGATCGCGTCCCGAGGACGCCCCTGGGAGCCCCGCGCGTCTCGTCCGCTTTTTGGACCTTCGTTCGCCCGCCGGTCGAATTTCACGAGGGGCCGCCGACCGGACGGGCCCGCCCCGCCGCCTCGCCCCCGTTGGCAATACGGTCGCGCCTCAGAGCCGGATCGGGGCGGCGCGCCCCGCGCCGCGGCTCGGGGCCCGAGGTCGGCCCCCCCGGGGCGGCCGATCCCCAGCGTCGATTCGCCTCCGTCCTCATCGATCGACTTTCAGGAGGATTCCAGACATGTCCGCGGGAACGGATCTGATCGCCCTGGTCGCTCGCCGCCAGGACCCCGACGAATACAAGCAGAAGCACTGGACCGGCTCGTTCGCCGCCTACCTCGACGTCGTCCGCGAGGACCCCGGGGTCGTCCGCACCGCCTACCAGCGGCTCTACGACATGATCGTCAGCAAGGGGACCGACGAGATCGTCGTCAACAAGGAGAAGACGACCCGCTACCGCTTCTTCGACGACCCCGACGACGGCGGCCAGGACGCCATCTTCGGATTGGAACGGACGATGGTCAGCCTGGTCAACGTCCTGAAAAGCGCCGCCCACGGTTACGGCACCGAGCGCCGCGTCCTGCTCCTGCACGGGCCGGTCGGCAGCTCCAAGAGCACCCTGGCCCGACTCCTGAAGAAGGGGCTGGAGCGCTACTCGCACACGCCGGAGGGGCGGCTGTTCAGCTTCGGCTGGAGGGACGTCGGCCCCGAGGGGGAGGAGGTGGTCCACGACTGCCCGATGCACGAGGAGCCGCTGCACCTGGTCCCCGTCGGGATCCGCGACGAGGTGCTCGCGAGCCTGATCGGGGGCAAGGACCACCCTTACGAATTGGGCGTCGCCGGCGACCTCTGCCCGTTCTGCCGCCAGATGTTCAACGACCGGATGGAGCGGTACGGCGGCGACTGGGGCCGGGTCGTGCAGGACGTCGAGGTCCGCCGGGTGATCCTCTCGGAGCAGGACCGGGTGGGCATCGGCACCTTCCAGCCCAAGGACGAGAAGAACCAGGACGCCACCGAGCTGACCGGCGACATCAACTACCGCAAGATCGCCGAGTACGGCACCGAGAGCGACCCCCGCGCCTTCAACTTCGACGGCGAGTTCAACATCTCCAACCGGGGGATCGTCGAGTTCATCGAGGTCCTCAAGCTCGACGTCGCGTTCCTCTACGACCTTCTGGGCGCCAGCCAGGAACACAAGATCAAGCCCAAGAAGTTCGCCCAGACCGACATCGACGAGGTCATCATCGGCCACACCAACGAGCCGGAGTACAAGAAGCTCCAGTCCAACGAGTTCATGGAGGCCCTCCGCGACCGCACGGTGAAGATCGACGTCCCCTACGTCACCCGCCTGGCCGACGAGATCAAGATCTACGAGAAGGACTACAACGAGCGCAAGGTCCGCGGCAAGCGGCTGGCCCCCCACACCCTGGAGGTCGCCGCCATGTGGGCGGTCCTCACCCGGCTGGAGGAGCCCAAGAACGCCGGGTTGACCTTGATGCAGAAGCTCAAGCTCTACAACGGCAAGACCCTCCCCGGCTTCACCGAGGACAACATCAAGGAACTCCGCGAGGAGGCCGAGCGCGAGGGGATGCAGGGGATCAGCCCCCGCTACGTCCAGGACAAGATCTCCAACGCCCTGGTCGCCCACCCCGACGAGCGGTCGATCAACCCGTTCATGGTCCTCAACGAGCTGGAGACGGGGCTGAAGCACCACTCGCTGATCAACAGCGACGAGATGCGCAAGCACTACCGCCAGCTCCTCTCCCTGGTCAAGGAGGAGTACGAGGACGTCGTGAAGAACGAGGTCCAGCGGGCCATCGCCGCCGACGAGGACGCGCTGACGCGGCTCTGCGGCAACTACATCGACAACGTGAAGGCGTACACCCAGCGCGAGAAGGTCAAGAACAAGTACACCGGCCAGGCCGAGGAGCCCGACGAGCGGCTGATGCGGTCGATCGAGGAGAAGATCGACATCCCCGAGAGCCGCAAGGACGACTTCCGCCGCGAGATCATGAACTACATCGGCGCCCTGGCGCTCGACGGCAAGAAGTTCGACTACCGGACCAACGAGCGGCTCCAGAAGGCGCTCGAGTTGAAGCTGTTCCAGGACCAGAAGGACACGATCAAGCTCACCAGCCTGGTCTCCAGCGTGGTCGACAAGGACACCCAGGAGAAGATCGACATCGTGAAGGCCCGGCTGATCCGCAGCTACGGCTACGACGAGGACTCGGCGACCGACGTCCTGAACTACGTCGCCAGCATCTTCGCCCGCGGCGACGTGAAGCGCGGCGCCCACTGACGTCCCGGCCCCGCCCCCCGCGAAGCCGCGGGCGGCGGGCCCGCCTTGAACGATTTCGGAAACGGCCTACAATTTGCGACGGAAAGGCCGGCGCGGGCTCCGAGCCTTCCGAGCCCGTCGAATCGCCGGCCTCATCCTTCGCCCACCCTGATCGACCGACGGCGGCCCATCGACGCCCAGGTCGCCGGCCACGACGCCCGAGTCGCTCTTTGTCAATCGAGTCCGGCGGTGAGACGCCCGCCGGAGCGTTCGTCGTCACGCTCGCGCCGGAGCCGCGGCGGGCGCGGGGGGCAAGGGCCAGTCAACCACCAAGCGAGCGGCGGGGACCAAAGCCGTGGTGCGAAAAATCGATCGCGACGCCAGTCGCTTCAAGCGGATCGTCCGGGGCAAGATCAAGACCGACCTGCGGAAGTACATCACGCACGGCGAGCTGATCGGCAAGACCGGCGGAGAATACGTCTCGATCCCCCTGCCCCAGATCGAGATCCCCGAGTTCCGCTACGGCGACAAGAACCGCGGCGGCGTCGGCCAGGGGCCCGGCGACGTCGGCACCCCCATCGGCCGCTCCGGCGACGGCGAGGCCGGCCCCGGCGCCGGCGACGCCCCGGGCCGTCACATCCTCGAAGTCGAGATGACCCTCGACGAACTGGCCGAGATCCTGGGCGAGGAACTGGCCCTCCCCCGCATCGAGCCCAAGGGGAAGGCCAACATCACCGAGGAGAAGGACAAGTACACCGGCATCCGCCAGACCGGCCCGGAAAGCCTCCGCCACTTCAAGCGCACCTACAAGAAGGCGCTCCGACGGCAGATCGCCTCCAACCAGTACGATCCGCGCGACCCGATCGTCATCCCGATCCGCGAGGACAAGCTCTACCGCTCCTGGAACCCGGTCTCCGCCCCCCAGTTCAACGCCGTCGTCCTCTACCTCATGGACGTCTCCGGCTCCATGACCGACGACCAGAAGGAGATCGTCCGCACCGAGGCGTTCTGGATCGACGCCTGGCTCAAGAACCAGTACGACGGCGTGACCACCCGCTACGTCATCCACGACGCCGTCGCCCGCGAGGTCGACGAACACACCTTCTACCACACCCGCGAAAGCGGCGGCACCCGGATCAGCTCCGCCTACGCCCTGGCCGACAAGATCGTCGAGGAGGACCACCCCGCCATCGACTGGAACGTCTACGTCCTGCACTTCTCCGACGGCGACAACTGGGGCGAGGACAACCGCCAGTGCATGGCGCTTCTGCGCGACCGCCTGCTCCCCAAGTGCAACCTCTTCGGCTACGGCCAGGTCGAAAGCCCCTACGGCTCCGGCGAGTTCTACCGCGAACTGGAGGACGCCTTCGAGGACGTCCCCAACCTGGCCCTCTCGGAGATCCGCGACAAGGAAGGCATCTACGAGTCCATCAAGGAATTCCTCGGCCGAGGACGCTGACATGGCCACCGTCGCGACGACCATTCCCACGATCGAGACCGAGGGCGACCAGCTCGTCGTCATGGACGGCGTCTCCTGGACCGGCTACGCCGCGTTCCTGAGGCTGCGCGGGGAACGCTCCCGGCCGAAGGTCGTCTATCTGGACGGGAGGCTCTCCCTCATGTCCCCCGGCTTCGCTCACGAACGGATGAAGACGCTCTTGAGGGTCTTCATCGAGATCGCGCTCGAGGGGCTCGGCATCCAGTTCGTCCCGGCCGGCTCGACCACGCTCCGCCACAAGCGGAAGCGGGGGGGCGTCGAGGGGGACGAAACCTATTACTTGCGAAACCTGGAAGTCCTCCGCGGCAAGAAGCGGCTCGACCTGCGCGTCGACCCGCCGCCCGACCTGGCCGTCGAGGTCGTCGTCAGCCACGCCGCCGACGACGCCGTCGAGGTCTACCGCCGGTTCGGCGTCCCGGAGGTTTGGGTTTGCACGGAAACCGGGTTGACGTTCCTGCTGCTCGACGAACGGGGCGATTACGCCGCCTCCGAGACCGGTCTCGCCATCCCCGGCCTGACGGCCGACGAGGCGCGCGCCTGGATCGTCCGCGACGACTTCCCGGGCGAGATCGAATGGCGCCGCGCGATCCGCCGCTGGGTCGCCGAGGAACTCGCCCCGCGGCGGGACCGTCGGAAAGGCGAGGCCGAGCCGAGGGATCGAGATTGAGAACGGAGGAGGCGATGGCGACCGTCGCGAGCCCTGAATCCACGATCGAAACCGAGGGCGACCAACTCGTCGTCATCGACGGCGTCTCCTGGACCGGCTTCGCCGCGTTCCTGAGGTTGCGCGGCGAACGCGCCCGGCCGAAGGTCGTCTACCTGGACGGGAGGCTCTCCCTCATGTCCCCCGGCTACACTCACGAGCATCTGAAGAAACGGCTGGGGGTCTTCATCGAGACCGCGATGGAGGGGCTCGGCGTCCGATTCGTCATGGCCGGCTCGACCACGCTCCGCCGCAAGCGGAAGCGGGGAGGCGTCGAGGGGGACGAGACGTATTACCTGAGAAACCTGGAAGCCCTCCGCGGCAAAAAACGGCTCGACCTTCGCGTCGACCCGCCGCCCGACCTGGTCGTCGAGGTCGTCGTCAGCCACGACGCCGACGACTCGATCGAGGTCTACCGCCGGCTGGGCGTCCGTGAGGTCTGGGTTTGCACGGAATTGGAGTTGGCCTTCTTGACGCTCGGGGACGACGGGGATTACGCCGCCACCGTGACCAGCATCGCCCTCCCCGGCCTGACCGGCCCGGAGGCGCTTTCCTGGGCCCTCCGCGACGACTTCCCGGACGATTTCGAGTGGCGCCAGGCGATCCGCCGCTGGGTCGCCGAGGAACTCGCCGCGCGGCGGGTCCGGCGGCAAGACGAGTCTTCGTAGGCTGGGTCTGGACCCAGCCCTCACAAGCCGAGGCTTCTCCAAGCTGGGTCTCGACCCAGCCTACGGGAACTGAAGAAGCTGGAGCGGGCCGAGGGACGTTTCGGAGAGTGACGCGGGAGGCAGCGATGGCGACCGTCGTGGAACCCAAACACGCCGCCGGGATGGAGAGCGACCAACTCGTCGCCCTGGAGGGGATCGACTGGCCCGGCTACGTCGCGATGCTTCGGCTTCGCGGGGAACGCGGACTGCCCCGGATGACCTATCTCGACGGGAGGTTGTCGCTCGTGTCGCCCTCCCACCGCCATGAGACCTTGAAGAAGCTCCTCGACTATTTCATCGCGGCGACGCTCGCCGGCTTGGACGTACCGTTCGTCCCGGCGGGCTCGACGACCCTGCGCCGTCGCGGGAAACGCGGAGGCGTCGAGGGGGACGAAACCTACTACATCGCCAATTACGCCGGGATGCGCGGAAAGACCGCCATCGACCTTCGCGTCGACCCGCCGCCGGACCTGGCCGTCGAAGTCGTGGTAACTCACGACGCCGACGACGCCGTCGAGGTCCACCGCCGGCTGGGCGTGCCGGAAGTCTGGATTTGCGCGCCCGGAGAGGTCGTCATGCTCGTACTAGGCGAGGACGGCCGATACGCCCCGGCCGCGGCCAGCGCGGCGGTCCCCGGCGTCACGCCCGCCGAGGTCCGCGACTGGCTCGCCCGGCCGATGGACGCCGGCGCGACCGCCTGGATGGACGAGGTGAGGCGCTGGGCCGCCGAGGTCGTCGCCCCGAGGCGGGGCGCCCGAAGAACGCCAGTCGACGAAACGTGACCGCCGGCCCGCCATTCGCGACCGATCCCCGAACGAGAGAGAGGTCCCAATCATGTCGATCGGCAACACCCACGAACTCCCCGCCGACCTGCGGGCCATGCAGGTCGAGACCGAGGGCCACGCCCGCTCCTACGGACTCGACTTCTACGACTGCATCTTCGAGGTCTGCGACTACGACGAGATCTCCATGATCGCCGCCTACGGCGGCTTCCCCACCCGCTACCCCCACTGGCGGTTCGGGATGGAGTACCAGCAGCTCGCCAAGGGCTACCGCTACGGACTCCAGAAGATCTACGAGATGGTCATCAACAACGACCCCTGCTACGCCTACCTCCTGCGCTGCAACCAGATGGTCGACCAGAAGCTGGTCATGGCCCACGTCTACGGCCACAACGACTTCTTCAAAAACAACATCTGGTTCGGCCAGACGAATCGCAAGATGATGGACGAGACCGCCAACCACGGCAGCCGGATCCAGTCGTACATGGACCGTTACGGCGAGGACGCGGTCGAGGACTTCATCGACTCGTGTCTGTCGCTGGAGAACCTGATCGACGTCTACTCCGCCCACTCCAAGCGCCGGGAACCCGCCGCCCGCTACGACTTCGACGAGGAGAAGGAGGACGAGGTCCAGCCGTCGCGGTTCCAGAGCAAGTCGTACATGGACGAGTTCATCAACCCCAGGGACGTCCTCAAGGAAGAGGTCCGCGCCCGCGAGGAGGAGAAGCGCAACGCCAAGCCGTCGTCGTTCCCCGAGCGCCCCGAGCGCGACGTGCTCTTGTTCCTGTTGGAGCACGCGCCCCTGAAGCCCTGGCAACACGACGTGCTGGCGATCGTCCGCGACGAGGCGTACTACTTCGCCCCCCAGGGCCAGACCAAGATCATGAACGAGGGCTGGGCGTCGTACTGGCACTCGACCATGATGACCCAGAAGCTTTTGGACTCCTCGGAGCTGTTGGACTACGCCGACCACCACTCCGGAACCATGGCCACCCAGCCGGGACGGCTCAACCCGTACAAGCTGGGCATCGAGCTGCTGCGCGACATCGAGGACCGCTGGAACAAGGGCCGGTTCGGCCCCGAATGGGACGAGTGCGACGACTACGAGGAGAAACGCCGCTGGGACAAGCGGACCGGCCTGGGCCGCAAGAAGATCTTCGAGGTCCGCCGGATCCACAACGACGTCACGTTCATCGACACCTTCCTCACCCAGGACTTCTGCAAGCGCTACAACCTGTTCAGCTTCAAGCACGACGACCAGAACGACGTCTACGCGATCGAGAGCCGCGAGTTCAAGAAGATCAAGGAACGGCTCCTGTTCAACCTGACGAACTTCGGCCAGCCGATCGTCCGGGTCAGGGACGCCAACCACCGCAACCGCGGCGAGCTGTACCTGACCCAGGAACACTTCGGCGTCGACCTGCGGCTAGACCACGCGCAAGACACGCTCCGCCACCTCCACCGCCTCTGGACCCGGCCGGTCCACCTGGAGACCAACATGGACGGCCGGCCGACCCTCTTGTCGTTCGACGGGACCGATCATTCCATCCGACCCTTGGGAGGCGTCTCCAATGACTCCGAGCCGAAAGATCGCCGCCGCGCTTGACGAGAACACCCGGGCCTTCACCCCGCCGTGCTCCATCGCGATCGACGACGGCCCCGTCCGTCTGACCCTGGAAATCGCCGCGCTGGACTCCGTGGGCGTCGCCCTGGACGCCCTGGAGTATCGCGACGCGGAACGCAAGGAATGGACCGCGGAAGACCTGAACGCCTGGGGCGACCGCCTCCGCGACCGCCTGACGTACCTGATGGAGCCGGTCCACGTGCTGGAGGTCGACGGCGGCGCCGGCGAGGTCCTGCTCCGCAGCAAGACCCCCTCCCGCCGCGGCGAGGCCCGCAACTATTACGAGATCCGACTCCGACGCGACGGCTCCTGCCGCGTCGAGCGCTTCGCCTTCGACGACGTCGAGCGCCGTCGCGGCCGCGTCCCCTGCCAACTCACCCGCGAGGTCCTCGAACGCCTCGCCGACGACCTGGCCGCCTCGACGCGCTGACGTCCCGCCGCGCCCCATGGGAAGGACGAGCCCGCGATCAACCAACCACCGAGTCACGGAGGACACCGAGAAAAAGCGAAGAGAAAGAAATAACAAAGATCAAAAAAGAGGAGAGAGAACCCAGGGGCGGAGAAGGCAGGAAATGGTGGATTCAAATTGAATCCATCAATCCAATCGACCGCGGAAAAGCGGAGTCCGAGTGACAAATGGGGTCGATGGCCAGTTCAGCGCCTTGATGAATTCCTCCTCTCCGTCTTCTCTTCTCGGTCTTCTCCGTGACTCCGTGGTTCTTTTGATGGATTCCGCCGGGGCGCGGTCAACCGGGATCGACCGTCGCCCCGTCGTCCCCGGCGACGACGGGCTCCGACGATCGCCGCTTTCGCACCGGCGCGAACCGCGCCGCGACGTGGAAGCCCCCGCAGCGCGGACAGCGATACACGACCAGCCGACGCCCCCCCAGATCCCTCCCCGTCGCCCGATTCCAGACCTCCATCGCCACCAGATGCGCCTGCGCCCCCTGGCGATCCGGATAAAAGACGCGATGGCACCTCGGGTCGAACGTCGGCTGGATCAACTGGGTCCACATGGCCTGAAACCTTTCCTGATCGTGTCGCGGGCGTCCGGCCTCCGTGTCCCCTCCAACTCCGTCGCGCCGGGACGATCGGGCCTGGCCGGCGTCGCCCGCGCGTCGATGGCGTCTTGCGTGCAACGGAGTAACGGGTCGGGCTCGCGTCGGTGACGTTGGCTTTTCGGAACGTCCCCGCCGCGGACCGGAGCCGAACGCCGCCGCGGTCGCGGTTGATCGCGGGTCGGGCGACAGTACAATGAGGGCGCGCCGCCCCCGACCGTTCGGGGGTGGCTTCGTTTTCCAAGGGAAGGCCGCCAGTCGATGCCGGAGCCCGTCAAGCCTCCCCTGGAGGTCTACCTCCTGGGGACGGTCGACTTCGACGAGATGCAGCTCCTCCAGCGCCGGCTCGTCTTCGAGCACGGCGAGCGGGAGGGGGCGACGTTGGTGCTCTGCGAACACCCTCCCACCATCAGCGTGGGACGGTCGGGGAGCCGGGCGCACATCGTCCCGGACGACGTCGCGCTGCGGCGGATGGGGATCGCCACGCGCCGGGTCGACCGCCGCGGCGGCTGCGTCCTGCACCTGCCGGGGCAGATCGTCGGCTACCTCGTCGCCCCGATCGGCCGCAAGGCCGAGGCGGCCCGCGCCCACGTCCGTCGGATCGAGACGGTCCTGCTCGGCGTGCTGGACGAGTTCGGCCTGACCGGCGAGTTCCGCGACGTCCCCGGCGTCTTCCTCGGCCGCGGCCGGGTGGCGACGATCGGGGTGGCGGTCGGCCGGGGGATCGCCTACCATGGGTTCACGCTCAACGTGGGGCCGTTCCTCGAACCGTTCGACCTTCTCGTCGAACCGGGGCCGAAGGGCTCGATCCTCCGGCAAACCTCGATGGAATCCCGACGCCAGCGCCCCACCCCGACGTCCCAGGCGCGAGCGGCGATCGTCCGCCGAACCGAAGCGGCGTTCGAGTTGGACCGCAACCATCTGTATACGCGACACCCGCGGCTGACGCGGAAGGTCTCGACCCATGCTTACGCTCCCAGTCCTGGATGAGAAGCCGGACGACCCCCCGGCCGACGGCCCGGCGACCGTGGAGATCGGCCGCAAGCCCCGCCGACTCCCCGAATGGCTCAAGCGCCCCGTCCCCTCCGGCGGCGGGATGTACTTCGCCAAGGACCTGATCGCCGAGCTGGGGCTGGAGACCATCTGCGAGTCGGGCAAGTGCCCCAACCGCTCGGAATGCTGGTCCCGACGCACCGCCACGTTCATGGTCCTGGGCGAGACCTGCACCCGCCCCTGCGGCTTCTGCGCCGTGAGGCGCGGCCGCCCCGAGGCCGTCGCCGACGACGAACCCGACCGCGTCGCCGAGGCCTGCGCCCGGATGAGGCTCCGGCACGTCGTCATCACCTCGGTCACCCGCGACGACCTTCCCGACGGCGGCGCCGACCACTTCCGACGCTGCATCCTGGCCGTCCGCGAGCGAACCGGCGCGACCGTGGAGGTCCTCACCCCCGACTTCAACGGCCGCGAGGACCAGATCGCGACCGTCCTCGACGCCGCCCCCGAGGTCTTCAACCACAACATGGAGACCGTCGCCAGGCTCCAGCAGTACGTTCGCCGCAAGAGCCAGTACGAAATCAGCCTCCGCGTGCTCGAGACCGCCAAGAAGCTCCGCCCCGAGACCCGGACCAAGACCGGCTTCATGCTCGGCCTGGGCGAGACGACCGCGGAACTGATGGACGCCCTGGCCGATCTCCGCGACGTCGGCTGCGAGTACCTGACCCTGGGCCAGTACCTCCGACCCTCGCCGCGACACCTGCCGGTGGCCCGCTACGTCCCCCCCGTGGAGTTCGACGAACTGGGCCGCCTGGCCCGCTCGATGGGCTTCGCCCGGGTCGCCAGCGGCCCGTTCGTCCGCTCCAGCTACCACGCCGACGACATGGCCCGCGCCTGACCGCCCGCGCCATCCCTCGCCGAATCACCCTCCCCGAATCGAACTGAACCCTCCGACGATCTTCCAAGGTGGATCGGGCATGCCCTCGACATTGTTTCAGAAGGTCTGGGACCGTCACGTCCTCTCCGTCACCCACGAGTCGACGCTGCTTTACATCGACCGCCACCTCATCCACGAGGTGACCAGCCCCCAGGCGTTCGACGGCCTCCGCCTCGCCGGCCGCAAGGTCCGCCGCCCCGACCTCACGTTCGCCACCATCGACCACAACGTCCCCACCGAGGACCAACTCCACGTCAAGGACCCGCTCTCCAAACGCCAGATCGAAACCCTCCGCGCCAACTGCGAGGAGTTCGGCGTCGAACTGTTCGACGTCAAGAGCGGCCGGCAAGGGATCGTCCACATGATCGGCCCGGAACTGGGGCTGACCCTGCCGGGGACCACGATCGTCTGCGGCGACAGCCACACCAGCACCCACGGCGCGTTCGGCGCCCTGGCGTTCGGCATCGGCACCAGCGAGGTCGAACACGTCCTGGCCACCCAGACCCTCTGGCAGGGCAAACGACCCGCCTCCCTGGGGATCGAGGTGACGGGCGAACTCGGCTTCGGCATGGAACCCAAGGACGTCATCCTCGCCGCGATCCGCGCCCTCGGCGTCGCCGGCGGCACCGGGACCGTCTTCGAGTACTACGGCCCCACCATCCGCGGCCTGTCGATGGAGGGCCGGATGACCATCTGCAACATGTCGATCGAGGGGGGCGCCCGCGCCGGCCTGATCGCGCCCGACGACGTGACGTTCGAATACCTCGCCGCCGGCGACCGCCCCTTCGCCCCCATGGGCCGGGCGCTCGACGCCGCCATCGCCGACTGGAAGACCCTCAAGACCGACGACGACGCCAAGTTCGACCAGCACGTCGCCATCGACGCCTCCAAAATCGCCCCTCAGGTGACCTGGGGGACCAACCCGGCCATGACCGTCGACGCCGACGGCCACGTCCCGACCCTCGACGAACTCCCAAGCGCCCAGCGGGCCGAGGCCGAACGCGCCTACCAGTACATGGGCCTGACCCCCGGCGTCCCGATCGAGCGAATCCCCGTCGACGTCGTCTTCATCGGCTCCTGCACCAACGGCCGCATCGAGGACCTTCGGCGGGTCGCCGAGGTCATGAAGGGCCGCAAGAACGCCCAGGGCGTCCGGACCCTGATCGTCCCCGGCAGCGAGCAGGTCCGCGCCCAGGCCGAGGCCGAGGGGCTCGACCGGATCTTCACGGCGTTCGGCGCCGAGTGGCGCGAGCCCGGTTGCAGCATGTGCCTGGCGATGAACCCCGACAAGCTCCAACCCGGCCAACGCGCCGCCAGCACCAGCAACCGCAACTTCGAGGGCCGCCAGGGGCCCGGCGGCCGGACCCACCTGCTCAGCCCCACCATGGCCGCCGCCGCCGCTGTCACCGGCCGCCTCACCGACGTCCGCCGCCTGCCGAAAGTCTGACGACCGAACCGCGCCGCGCCGTCCCCACTCCCACCGGGAGAGGGGACTCGGATTCACCGACCTTACGACCACTCGACGCCCCCTCCGGATACCAGCCCCCATGAAGCCGTTCACCGTCCATCGCGGCAAGGTCGCGGTCCTGGACTGGACCGACGTGAACACCGACCTGATCATCCCGGCGCGCTACCTCAAGCGGATCGAGCGCGTCGGCTACGGCCCGTTGTTCTTCGCCGACCGCCGCTACGTCCAGGGCGGGGCGCCGCCGATCGACCACCCCGAGAAGCACGGCGCGCCCGATCCCGACTTCCCGCTCAACCGCCCCGAAAACCAGGGGGCCAGCGTCCTGGTCGTCGGCAAGAACTTCGGCTGCGGCTCCAGCCGCGAGCACGCCGTCTGGGCCGTCGCCCAGGCCGGCTTCGCCGTCCTCGTCGCCCCCGGCAAGGACGAGGGCTTCGCCGACATCTTCGAGGGCAACGCCCTGAACAACGGCGTCCTCGCCATCGAAATCCCCACTCCCGACTGGGAGCGGATCGTCGAGGTCGCCGGCGCGGGCGGGGCCCAGGCCGTCGTCGACCTGCACAAGCAGACCGTCGTCGTCCAGAACGGCCCCGCCACCGTCGAAGTCCCCTTCGAAATCCCCGACGCCCGCCGCGAACGCCTCCTGAAAGGCCTCGACGCCGTCGCCGAGACCCTCCTGCTGGACGCCGACATCGCCCGCCACGAACAGGCCGCGCCGGCCTGGCTCAAGCCGGCGACGGCCTGACCCGGAAAAAGCTGACCGTCACGGATTTTGGGGGCCTGAACGGGTCTTCCCCCCTCGCGGGGGAAGACAGACCGCGCAGCGGTCAGATGAGGGGGACGACGCGCGAGACGACCGTCGGAATTCACGGAGGCCCGTCCGACAAGCCCTGGACGTCGAAGGCGTTCTGGCGCGTCCCCCCCTCATCCGGCCCTTCGGGCCACCTTCCCCCGCGAGGGGGGAAGGATGAA
>CALCIB010000358.1 GCA_937907525.1 uncultured Planctomycetales bacterium
GAAGGTGGCCCGAAGGGCCGGATGAGGGGGAGGCGAGCCAAAACGCCATCGACGTTCAAGGCTTCCCGGAGGGGCTTCCGCGAATTCCAACGGTCGTCTCGCGTGTCGTCCCCCTCATCTGACCGCTTCGCGGTCTGTCTTCCCCCGCGAGGGGGGAAGATCGTGTTCCTTCACGGATTTCAAGGCGCGGCGAAGGTGAAGACGTAGCGGCCGGAGCCGATCTCGGCGACGGTCTCGCCGTTCTCGGCGGCGGCCTTCTTGACGCCCGGCGCCTGGGCCAGCGGAGCGCCGCTTTCGCGGACGGCGGCCGGGTCGGCGGCGGGGAGGACGACCCTGGCCGTGGTGTTGGGCGGGATCGTCACGTCGAGCGTGACGGCCCCTCCCGCGGCGCGGGTCCAGGCCACGGCGATCTCGCCGCGGACGCTCCGGTACGACGTGGTCGCGAACGGCAGCCGATCCGTCAGCCGCGGCTCGATCGCGATCGTCTTGTAGCCGACGTCCGTCGCGCGGATGCCGCCGATGTTCTCGACCATCCAGCCGTAGACCGCGCCGAAGGAGTAGTGGGCGAACGAGTTCATCCCCGGATCCTGGAACCCCTTCTCCGGGGTCCAGCCGTCCCAGCGCTCCCAGATGCTGGTGGCGCCCTGCTTGATCGAGAAGCCCCACGAGGGGAACGTGTCGTTGAACAGCAGCCGATACGCCACGTCCTGGCGGCCGATCTTGGAGAGGACCAGCATCAGGTCCTTGGTGCCGATGAAGCCGGTGGAGAGGTGCCAGTCCTTGTCCTCGATCCGCTTCACCAGCAGTTCGGCGGCCTTCGCGGCCTTGTCGCCGTCGACCAGGTCGTTGGCGAGCGCCAGGACGTAGCAGGCCTGGGTGTCGCCGCGGATCACGCCGTCGTCGCCGACGTAAGCCTTGTTGAACGACGCCTTGACCTTTTCGTAAACGTCGGCGTACTTCTTCGCGTCTTCATCCTTGCCGAGGACGGCGGCGGCCCGGGAGGTCAGCCGCGCGGCCAGGGCGAAGTAGGCGGAGTAGATGACGTCCTTGGGGGTGTCGGCGCCGATGCTCAGCCAGTCGCCGAAGCAGTGGTACTTCTCCGGCGGCAGGAGGTCGGGGGTGCTCCGGTTCACCAGGAAGTCGACGTACCGGGTCATCGACGGGTACTGGCGGGCGAGGACGTCCTTGTCATTGTAGACTTGATAAATCGTCCACGGGCAGACGACGCCGGCCTCGGCCCAGGCGGGGCCGCCGTCGTCGCCGGCGACCTTGACGGGCGCGACCATGGGGAACTGGCCGTCGGCGCGCTGGCCGTCGGTCAGGTCGATCAGCCACTTGTCGAAGAACGCCTGGACGTCGGTGTTGAGGGTGGCCGTCTTGACGTAGACCTGCGCGTCGCCGGTCCAGCCCAGCCTCTCGTCGCGCTGGGGGCAGTCGGTGGGGATGTCGATGAAGTTGGCGCGCTGGGTCCAGACGATGTTGGAGTGCAGTCGGTTGAGCATCGGGTCGGACGTCTCGAACCGGCCGACGACGGGCGTCGCGCTTGAGACCGCCAGGCCGACGACCGTCTCGGAGTTCGGCGGCGACGTGAGCCCGGACACTTCAAGGTACTGGTAGCCGTGGAAGGTGAACCGGGGGCTCCAGACCTCCTCCTCGCCGGTCCCCTTGCAGACGTAGGTGTCGACGCAGCGGGCCTCGCGGAGGTTGGTGGTGTAGATCGTGCCGTCGGGGTTGAGTCGCTCGGCGAACCGGAGGGTGACGGTCTGGCCGGGCTCGCCGCGGAGGCGGAGGCGGGGGACGCCGGCGAAGTTCTGGCCGTAGTCCAGCACGAAGACGCCGGGGCGGATCTCGGTGACGGTCCTGGCGCGGAGTTCCTGGAAGACGACGACCGGCGGGCCGGGGTGGGCCTCGACCTTGGGGTCCATCTCGGCGCCGACGTCGACCGCGGCCCACGCCGAGGCGTCGTAGCCGGCGCGGTCCCATCCGGTCTTCTCCAGGCGGGCGTCGTAGGTCTCGCCCATCAGGAAGTCGGCTTCCAGGAACGGGCCCGTGGCGGCCTTCCAGTCGGGGCCGGAGGCGACGACGTCGCTGGAGCCGTCGGCGTACTCGATGACGAGCTGGGTCTTGACGCGGGGCTTCTCGCCGTAGTGGTCGCGGATCTTGCCGAAGCCGACGTAGCCGCTGTACCAGCCGTCGGCCACGATCGCGCCGATGGCGTTGGGGCCTTGCAGCAGAAGCCGGGTGACGTCGTAGGTCCGGTAATAGACGCGCTTGGTGTAATCGGTCCAGCCGGGGTTGAACAGGTCGTCGGCGACGCGGACGCCGTTGATATGGACGTCGTGGATCCCCAAGGCGGTGGTGTAAACGGTCGCGCGCCGGACGGGTTTGGCGACGGGGAACTCGGCGCGAAGCAGGGCGGCCTTGGGGAGGATCAGGTTGGTGACCTGGAGCTTACCCCAGGGGGCGTCGCCGTAGTTCGCGACGACCGCGGCGGCCGGTAGGCCGTCGAGCGCGATGTCGCGGTTATGCCAGTTGGCGCCGGGGTCGGCGATCGACCTCCACGAGCCGTCGGTGACGTTCTCGACGACCCGGCCGTCCTCGAGCGCCACGACGAGCCGGGCGATCAGCCCGGCGGGGCTGGGCGCGCCGTTCTCGACCTCGACGCGGAGCGCGTTCTTGCCCGGCTTGACGGCGCGGAGGGCGTCGCTCTTGAGCGGGACCTTGAAGCTGGTCCCGGCGGCGACGAGCGAGCCGTTGATCGTGTAGCGGTGGGAGTCGTCGGCGTCGGAGAGGAGGGTCGCCTCGGCGATGGGGGAGTCGGCGGGGATCTCGAACTCGGTGACGAACAGGCGGTGGGTCTTGGGCTTGTCGGGGCCCTCGTCGGCGGCGTGCCAGATCCACTTGGCCGCGCCGAAATCGGCCTCCTCGGCGGCGGCCTTCTCGTCGCGGGCGGCGTCGAAGCCGACCCACTGGGCCTTCCAGTCCGAAGGTTCGAGCAGGCCGACGGTCCAGAAGGCCGGGGCGCTCCACGCGGAGGGTTGGTCGCCCCCGTCCCAGAGCCGGACCTTCCAGACCGCCCTCTGGCCGCTCTTGAGCGGGGCGCCGGCGTAGGCGACGCCGGTGGTCTCGTCGCTTTGGACCTTGCCGGAATCCCACAGGTCGCCCTCGTCGGCGGCGAGCCTGGCCTCGTCGGACGCGACGACGATCTGGTAGGCCGATTGGACCTCGCCGCGGCGGGAGGAGGCGACGATCCAGCTCAGCCTGGGATTGGTCGCGTCGATCCCCAGCGGGTCGACCTTGGCCTCGACGCGGAGGTAGGCGGGCGAGAACGCCACGCCGTCGGCCTGGGCGGGGACGCCCTGGGCGTTCGCGGGAGCCGCCGCGGCGCACGCCAGCGCGGCGGCGAGCAGGCCCCATTCGAATTTCGGCTTGAACATCGTTCGATTCCTTTTCCTAAGTCTTCGAGGCGCGGGGCCTTCGGGTTCAAGGCTCGGCCGGGGCCTCGACGGCGGGCGGCTCGGACGTCGCGACGGGAGCCATGGCGTTGCCCCAGCCGATGATGACGGTCGAGCCGACCAGGACGGCCAGCGTCAGCGCCACCAGCCGCTTGGTCCGGACGCTGGTCCCGGTCCACTCCTTCAGGGCGATGCCCCAAAGGGTGCTGAAGATCATGATGCTGGCCATGTGGAGGGTCCAGCTTGAGAAGCCGAACCGGCCCATCTGGCTCTCGCCCATGGTGTAGAAGAAGAACTGGAAGTACCAGGTCACGCCCGCCAGGGCGCTGAAGAAGTAGTTGGCCAAAAGCGGCACGCGGCGGTCGGGGTCGAGCGTCGCGACCAGCCCCGGGGCCTGCAGCGCGGCCTCCTCGCCGGGGGCGTCGGTGGGGTTCTCCAGGATCTGGTCGCGATCGAACCGGCCGTCGTCGAGGCGTTCGACGGCGCTTAGGTACTGGTGGACCGAGCCGTTTTTCCAGTGGAGGAACGCGCACCAGAGGAAGTTGGTGGTGAAGCCGCCGGCCATCACCACGATCAACGACGGCAGCCCGCGCCACAATTCGCCGGTGCCGTGGGCGGCGCCGATCGCCTTCATGGGGGCGGCGGCCTCAAGACCGAAGGAGAAGCACGCGCTCATGATCCCCGAGAAGGTGGCGACGGCGATCCCCTTCTTGAAATCGAATTCCTTGATGGACGCGCGCTTGGCCTCCTCGGACATCTCGCGCTCCTTGGACATCCCGGCCATCCCCGCCACGGCGATCCCGGCCATGCAGACCAGGACGCCGAAGAGGATCACCTGGCCGGACGTCGTCGGCAGCACGGTGGTGAACATCTCCCCCTTCACCAGGGGAGGGATGAGCGTGCCGAACGCCGCGGTGTACCCCAGCGCCACGGCCATCCCCAGCGACATCCCCAGGTAGCGCATCGTCAGGCCGAAGGTCAGCCCGCCCATGCCCCAGAGCACGCCGAAGAGGTACGTCCACCCCAAGGTCCGCGCGGGGGTCTCGCTCAGGACGGCCAACAAGTCGTTGGTCTGAAGCGACGCGAACAGCCAGGGCGCGAAGATCCAACTGAAGACGCCGCCGGTCAGCCAGTAGGTCTCCCAGGACCACCTGCGCACGAACCGGAACGGGACGTAGAAGCTCCCGGACGCCAGTCCGCCCAGCCAGTGGTAGACGACTCCGAGGAAGGGGTTGGCGGTCGAGTTCATGGGGATTCGCGGGGGGCCCTGGGGGATGGAGGGGGTTCGTGTGCGATCAGGCGACGGCCGGATCCGAGAGGGACCGCCGCCGCGGTCCTCGCCTTCTCCCCTTGAGGGAGAAGGTGGCCCGAAGGGCCGGATGAGG
>CALCIB010000359.1 GCA_937907525.1 uncultured Planctomycetales bacterium
TCCTCCCCCTCATCCGGCCCTTCGGGCCACCTTCCCCCGCGAGGGGGGAAGGACGGTTTCCCCGACGTCTCAATTCAAACGATCAAATCGTGATGACGTCGCGCCGGATCAACGGGCCCTTGCCCTCCATCGCGTAGGTCCCCAGGCCGAGGGCCGAGGCCAGCGCGATATGCTGGGGCTGGCGGACGTCGAAGTCCTCGTCGCCGGTGCGGTCGGGCCGGGCCTTGCCGGAGGCGGCGACCGGCGGCAGGTCCTCCAGCTTCCGCTTGGCGTCGATGATGTTCAGTTGGACGTGATCGAGCGCCACCGGGTCGGTGGCCAGCAGCAGACCGTTGTAGTCCCACGCCCAGCGACCGTCGTGCCGCGCCCCCGGCCCGCCGTGGTAGAGGCCGCGGACGCCGTCCATGATCTGCAGGACGAACTTCGACCTCAGCACGGGGTGGCTGACGATCTGGGGGATGAACAGCCCGCAGACGTTGGTGAAGTGGTTGGCGTGCGACCGCGCCACGTTGTTCACCGAGCCGTGGCTGATGTTCTTCAGCGCCCCGGTGATCCCGGCGGAGCGGTGGTCCTTGAGACAGGGGATCGCCACGACCTTGTTCACGGTCCTGGTCAGAAGCCGGCCCAGGTGGGATCGAAACTGACGGTCGTCCTTGGGATCCTCGCCGAGGTGGACCAGGTCCATCCGGACGAAGGCGTCGCGGTCGTAGCCGGCGACGGGGTCGTCCTTGAAGCCTTCGAACTCCGTCTCGATCTGGGACGACGCGCCCTTGGCCGTCAAGCCGCCCCAGCGGACGCCGTCGGGGAGGACCTCCGGGTATTTCGCGTTGATGAACTCGGGGCGGAACCGATCGTAGACGAAGATGTCGCCGGCTTTCACGCCGGCCGCCTTCAGGCCCGCGATCGTCTCCAGGACCAACTCGTGCGACGAGTACGCATGCGGGTAGCCGTTGGGGACGACCTTGATCCCCACCACGTCGCCGGGCTCGAAGAAGGTCCGCCACGCCTCCACGGCGTCGTCGGCGCCGGTGAGCGCGACCAGGCCCTTTTCCAGCCCGGCCTTGATCGCGGCGTGGTCCTTCCGCCCTCCCTGGACCATGCCCTTGTTCTGGACCTCCACGACCCTGCCGGGGAAGAGGCCGGGCAGGTCGAACTTGCTCTTCTCGATCTTCGGCCCGTGAGTCCCCGCGCCGGCGAGGGTGGCCGGCTCGTCGCCGCGGCTCGATCCGCCGCCGATCCACGGCGAGGCCGCCGCCGCGGCCGCCGCCCCCAAGAACCCGCGCCGCTTCAAGGTGCCGCAAGGGTAACGGTCGCTCATCGGACGTTCCTCCTTCGGGTTCGAGGTGGAGCGGGGCGGACGTGGCGCGTCAACGCCCCACGTCGCCATTTCGCGGATTGTCCGCCGTTTCCAGCGCGCGCACAAGTCCGAAGCCGCCGCAAGCCGTGGTATCGCCTCGCGATCGCGGAGACGCTACCCGTCCCGTCGCAGCCGGCGCTTGCGGGCCTTTGCGTCGCGGCGATAGGCGTCCTCGAAGCGGGCGACGAACTCGTCGGCGGGGGCGGGGGCGACGCCGCCGGGGGGTTCGGGTTCGGCGCGGAGGGCGCGAAGCAGATCGGCCGGCGACGAGCCGGCGAGGTGGATGGTTCGTTTCTCGGGCGTGTCGAGCCAGACCTCGGCGGTCGCCTCGTTGTTCGTGACCGTCAGTCGGGAGCCGTCGCGCGCGTACCGAACCAGGTCGAGGAACGCGCGGCCCGCGGCGTCATAAAGGGCCGCGTACATATGCTCGCGCGGGTGATGGAACGCCTCGACGCGGATCTTCGGCATTTCGGGGATCGCGAACCGGCCGACGGGTTCGAACCCCTCGGCCGTCAGCAGGGCGACGGCCTCGGCGCGATCCGGCCCCGCGTCCGGCGGGTCGTCGTCGGGTATCAGGTGGATCTCGTCGGGCTGGGAGTAGACGAGGGCGTCGGCGAGGGCCTGGTCGGACGGGTCTTCGCCCGAGACTCCGGCGAGGGCCTTGAACCCCTGGCCGATCTTGCCGAAGGCCACCTTCATCTCGCGACGTCGCCGAAGGTCGCGACGCGCCGCGTCCTCGGCGTCGTTCCTCCAGTCGAGATCGACGTCCCCGCCGGCTTCCGCCGCGACGAGGAACGCGATCATCGGCCCGTACTTCGCATCGGCCCTTCCTTCTCCGAGTTCCCGGATCGAGTCCGCCGCCTCCTCCGCGCACTGGCGAGGGGAGCGACCCTGGGCGTCGACCGCGCGGGCGTCCGCCCCCTTCGAGACGAGGTACTTGGCCACGGCCAGCCAGCCCCGGCGCGCGACGGCGTGAAGAGGCGTCGCGCCCATCGTCATGATCTCCCGGCCCCTGGCGTCGACATCCGCTCCGTGGGCCGTCAACAGATCCAGCACCGCGATCAACTCCGCCTCCTGGTTGGCGAAGAGCGGTTCGAGCAGGGCGTGAACCGCCGGCTCCTCGTCGGGAGGGGCCGGATCGGCGCCGAGCTCCAGAAGCGCGGCGACCATCGCGAGCCGCGATTCCCCGGAGAGACCCAGGGCCGCGCGGAGCGGCGACCCCTTGCGGGCCGGGAGCGTCGTCAGGCTCGCGCCCTCGGCGACCGCCGCCCGCGCCGCGTCCGCGTCGCCCGCCTCGATCGCGTCCCGGAGCCGCCGCCCGGCCGCCGACGGCTCAAGCTCGGCGGCGCCGAAGGCCAACAGGTCGATCCTTAGGAAGTCGTCGGGGCCGAACTCCTCGTCGTCGAACGCCGCGATCTCGACGACGTCCTGAAATCCATTTACGCTCATATAGGGAATGAAGGCGTCGAACTCCCTCGCCATCGCGTCCTGGGCGTCCCAGGCCGACGTGAAGCGGCCGAGCCATTCCCCGTCGAACCGCGAGCCGCGGAGGAGCGTTTGCGACTCGAAGGAATCCATGCCGCCGACGCGCTCCTCGACGATCTCGCTATCCTCCAGGCCGCACGACTCGAAGCACGCGAGCGTCTCGTCCCCCTCGACGCAGGAGAAGGAGACCGAGCCCATGAAGTCCGAATGATCCGCGACGACGACCCGAAGCCCGGCCCGACGGGCGAGATCGTCCCGAAGGCGATCCGCCGACGCGCCTTGATCGCCGGGCAGGAGGTAGGCCCAGGGTTGCCCCGGCAGGGCGACCAGCAGCGCCCAGGCGCCGGAGGGCGTCGGCAGGGCGCCGTCGCGCAACTCGGCGCCGACGTCGCGTCGCGACGCGCCGACCACCCCGGCGGCCGTCAGACGATCGACCACCGCGTCAAGGTCCGCGGCTCCCTCTCGACCGGGGATCCGGACCAGGGTCATCGACCACGAATCGCCGCATTCGTGCGCGAAGATCCCACGGCGATCCGCCCTTCCCTCGATTCCCTCGGCCATGGCGCCAGACCTCCCCCCCGTCGAACGTCCTGGGCGCGGGACTTCCCCGCGTCCTTCGGCCAAGGATAGATGGACGGATTCATCAACGCCATCGAAAAAGAAACTCGGACGACCGCGACGGTCAGGGCTCGAAATAGCGGCGTCCCTTCAGTCCGGGCGGGAGGCAGTCCATTTCGTCGCGGGCGTCGGGGTCGTCGTGGACGTAGCGGTAGCCCTGGCCGTAGCCTTCGGCCTTCATGAGCGGGGTCGTGGCGTTGCGGAGGTGGAGCGGGACCGGCTCGCGGGCGGTGGCGGCGGCGTCGGCGGCGGCGGCGAAGTAGGCGCGCTTCACGGCGTTCGACTTGGGGGCGTTCGCCAAAAGGATCGTCACGTGGGAGAGCGGGTACAGCCCTTCCGGCAGGCCGATCGTCTGGACGATCTGGGCGGCCGACGCCGCTTGCACCATCGCCTTGGAGTCGGCCACGCCGACGTCCTCCGACGCGAAGATGCACTGCCTGCGCGCGATGAACATCGGGTCGGCGCCCCCCTCGATCAGCCGCGCGAGCCAGTAGAGCGCGGCGTTCACGTCGGAGTTGCGCAGGCTCTTGATATAGGCTGATATGATATTGTAATGTTCCTCGCCCCCCTTGTCGTAGCCGTAGCGGGCGCGGCCGAGGGCCTCGGCGATCGTCTCGCCGTCGACGGCGCGGGCGCCGTCGGCGCCCGGCTCGGTCGCCATCGCGGCGGCCTCCAAAGCGGTCAAGGCGACGCGGGCGTCGCCGGCCGAGCCTCGCGCCAGCCGCCTCAACTCCTCGTCGGCGACGACGGGTTTCAAACCGGCCAACCCGCGTTCGGCGTCGGCCAGCGCGCGACGCAACAGCTCCTCGACGTCCTCGGGCGAAAGCGGCTGGAGCGTCAGCACGCGGGCGCGCGACAGGAGCGCGGCGTTGACCTCGAACGAGGGGTTCTCGGTCGTCGCGCCGATCAGGACGACGGCGCCGTCCTCGACCGCGGGGAGCAAGGCGTCCTGCTGGGCCTTGTTGAAGCGGTGGATCTCGTCGATGAACAGCGTGGTGCGCCGGCCTTCGCGGCGAGCGTGGCGGGCCTCGGCGACGGCCTCGCGCAGATCCTTGACGCCGGACAGCACGGCCGAAAGCTGGACGAACCGCGCCCCGCCGGCGGTCGCCAGGATCCGGGCGAGGGTCGTCTTGCCCGTCCCCGGCGGCCCCCAAAGCACCAGCGACGGCAGCGCCGCCCGACCGTCCACCAGCCGCCGGACCAGCCGCCCCTCGCCCAGCAAATGCCCCTGCCCGACGTACTCCTCCAAACTCCTCGGCCGCATCCGATCGGCCAAAGGCGCGTCCGCCGCCGACCCTGCGCCGTTGCCGTCGCGTCCATCATTCCCACCCGACTCGTCCCCCGCCCCGAACAACGAGCCCGTCGCTTCGCGTCGCATGCCTCGGCGCTCCATGCTTAGCCCGGATTTCACGTTCAATCCATGTCCAATCGTCCATTATACCGCGCGTCGGCGTTCAAGACGTGGTAGACTCCCGGCGTGGCCACTTCGCAAGGAGGACGACTCATGCACGCGCGACGCGGCTTGGCGATCGGGTTGGCGTTGGGGTTGGTGTTGGGGCTGGCGAGCGTCGGCGAGGCGGTCGCGCAGGCGGGGCGGGGGGGCCTGCGGGCGCGATGGGTCGGGCAGGACGGCGAGGACTTCGTCGGGCCGCACAACCGGTTCGAGCCCAGCGACGTCCAGGACGTCCATCTCGCGATCGTCGGCCTCGACCCCCGCCGCGAGGTCGCGTTCGTCGACGTCCTGGCGACGGAGGGGGAACACAACGGCTGGCAGTACAACGCCACCGACCCGTTCGCCTGGAAGGCCGCGTTCGTCCGCCAGAAGGGCTCGCCGCGCGGCGAGTTGTACATCGAGCCGTCCGGCTACTCCGCCCCGCGCAAGTACGATCTGACCGTCCGCTACGACGACGGCCGCGAGTTCCGCTTCTCGATCCAGGGCCGCAAGGTCGATCCAGGGCTCCGCACGACCGCCGCCGCGATGAAGGCGACGTGGGCCGGCCAGGACGAACGCGACGTCGTGGGCACCGGCCCCGACGTCGGCCCCGACGGCGCGGCCGACGCCCGCCTGCGACTTTCGGGCGTCTCCACCAAGGTCCCGATCCGCGCCATCCGGATCGACGGACCCGACGGTCTGAAGTGGGAAAGCCACGTCAACCCGGAGATGCTCCCGGCCTGCGAGTTCCACCCCGACCCCGCCAAACCCGGCGAGGGGGACCTGTTTTTCCAGCCGACCCGCGACCTCGTCGGCAAGAGTCTCGACGTCCGCGTCCTCTACCGGAACGACACCCGCGACCGCGCCTCCGTCGCCGCCGGCCGCTTCGACCCGGCCCGGAAGATCGCCGAGGCTCGCGAGCCGAGCCTGACGTTCGTCGACGTCCAGGCCCGCTGGCTCGGCCAGGACGGCCGCAACCCGACCGGCCCCGGCGACGTCCACGTCGCCCTCGCCGCCGCCGGACTTCCCCGCGACGTCGCCGCGGCCACCCTCGCCGATTCCGTCCGTGGTTCGTGGCTGTTCGAACCCTCCGGCGACGCGCTGAAGTCCTCGCCGGAGTGGAAGGGCGCGGATCCCCTGGTCGTGAAGGCGGACGCCGCCGGGACGCTCGACCTGTTCTTCCCGATCGCCCGCGACGAACGCGACGCCACGTTCACCCTCCGGCTGATCGGTCGCGACGGCCGCTCGACCGTCGTCCGCTTCCCCGGCGGCCCCGGCGATCCCGTCCTCCGCCTCCCCGCCCCCGACCCTTCCCGCCGCGACGCCAAACCCGGCGACGACCTCCAGGTCCTCGTCGACCGGGGCGGGACCGTCAGCCTCGCGCCGGGGACGTATCGGCTGAATCGAACGCTGACGTTGAACAAGCCCGTCGTCCTGACCGCGCCCAAAGGCGCGACGCTGGTCTTCTCGCAGCCCGCCGACGCCAAGCCCTGGACCGCCGCGATCAAGGTCCACAAGGGCCGGACCACGCTCGAAGGCTTCGCGATCCGCTTCGAGGGCCCGATCCGATGGGACCGCGACGTTAGCTACGGCCCGGCCGCGATCGGGACCAGCGACGACCGCGACCCGAACCACTCCGAGAAGAAATGGGGCCTCGCCTTTCTCAAGCTCGATATCGAGGCCCCGGCCAACCCCGAGCCGGGCAAGTGGGTCGACGCCCTGAAGGCGATCCGGCTGGCCAACGCCGACGGCGGCCGGGTGGAGGGTTGCAAGATCCTCGCCGGGCCCGTCGAGTTCTTCAGCGGTCCCTGGACCTTCCTGAACAACACGTTTCGAGGGACGCCGACGGGGACGACCTCGCCGGGCGCGATCACCGCGCACTGGCCGCTGGACGTCGTCGTCCGCGGCAACCGCGCCAGGCCGGAGCCGGGGGGGAAGCTCTGGCGGTTCTTCGTCGCCACCAACGCGGGGCGGAACGTGACCGTCGAGGACAACGTCGTGGAAGGCGTCGGCGAGATCGACGGCGACGGCGTCCCCCGCGTCAACGCGCCCGAGGTCATGCTCACCGAATCGTACCGCGTCCAGTACGAAGGACTCGCGCGACCCTCCGCCGACGGCCGGACGCTCCGCGTCGGCCGTCGCCAGGGCGGGCCGATCCGCGCCGGCGTGTTCGTCGCGCTTCTGACCGGGCCGGCGGCCGGCGAGCACCGCCGCGTCGCCCTGCCGCTGGATTCGACGACGGTCCTCCTGGACGCCCCCGCGCCCAAGGGGACCGACCGGGTTTCGATCGTCGACGGCTTCTCCGGCCTTCGCTTCGCGGGCAACGTGATCGACATTCGCGGCAGCTCCACCAGCTACGGCCTGATCCTGCCGGGGAACCACTTCGGAACGGTGGTGGAGCGAAACCGCTTCCTGGGGGGCGCCCAGGGGGTCGCGGCGTCGGCCTGCGCGTCGGAGGCGCCGGTGCATTGGGGCTGGTCGCACTGCCCGGCGTTGGGTTTGGCGGTTCGAGGGAACACGTTCGAGGACGTCCGCGAGTCGCTCTCGCTGAGCGTCCAGCACGACCCTCGCCACGTCAAGCCCGGCAAGGGCCGCGTCTACATGACGGCGGTCGCCGAGGACAACGTCGTCCGCTGGACCGATCCGTTCCTGCGCCGGATCGCCGCCGAGCGGGTCGAAAAAAAGAGCGACCGCCGGCCGCTTCTGGGGATCGTCCTGGGGGAGGAGGGCTCGCGCGACCCTCGCGAGCTTATAGTCGTCGCCGCGCGGAACGCGCTGGACGCTCCGGCGGGCCGCCACCCCGGCCCGTCGCTACTCGTCCGCGCCGCCGAGATCAACGGCAAGCCGATCCAGAACGGGACGTTCGAGTTGCCGGCGGCGCGGCCCGGCCGCTGAACCTCGCCGCCGTCGGACGTCACTTCCCCGCCAGCTTGGCCGCGATTTCGGCGACGTGCCGGCCCTGGAAGCGGGCGGCCGCCAGTTCGTTGGCCGTCGGCCGGCGCTCGCCGCTGGGGCCGGCGATGGTGGAGGCGCCGTAGGGGGTGCCGCCGGAGACCTCGTCGAGGAAGCTCAATTCCTTGGCCGAGTAGGGGACGCCGACCACCACCATCCCTTGATGGAGGAAGAACGGATACAGACTCATCAGCGTCGTCTCCTGGCCGCCGTGCTGGGTGGCGGTGCTGGTGAAGGCGCTGCCGACCTTGCCGATCAGCTTCCCTTGCGCCCAAAGCCCGCCGGTGGCGTCGAGGAACGACTGCATCGAGGCCGCCACCGAGCCGTAGCGGGTCGGCGCGCCCAGGATCACGGCGTCGGCGTCCGCCAGGGCGCGCGGGTCGGCCACCGGGACGTGCTCGAACGCCTTGCGCGCCTCCGTCGCCCCCATCTTCTCCAGGATCTCCGGCGAGAGCAGTTCCGGCACCCGCGCCAACGTCACCTCCGCGCCGGCCTCCCTGGCGCCCTCGACCTCGGCCAGGGCGAGCTGGTAAACGTGGGCGTAAAGGCTGTAAAACACGACCTGGACCTTGACCGCCATCGTCGAGACTCCTTCCATTGTCACTCTCGAACCGGGAACCACGCTCGCGACGTTCCCAAAGCGTAGGCGCTCGAGGCCCCAAGGCAAGCCCGCGAGGCGTCTTCCCCACGATCTCAACCAGCGTCCGACGGCTCGTCGGGGGGGACGAGGGGTTTCAAGACGGCGAGCAATTCAGGAACGCCCTTCGTTGCCGCGAGCCAGATTCTACCGAGGTCGACGATCGCATAAGAGTGAGCGATGATGTTCCGCGTGGCTCGAATCTTCACCCAGGGCAACTTGGCATGCTGGCCACGAAACGCCGCGGAGAGCTTCCCCGCCGCCTCGCCAATCACGACGAGTTGCAGCATCACCGCATCGTGAAGCATCTCATCCCATTCGAAGGCGTCCTGGTCGACTCCGCGAATGTAGGCGAGCACCTTCTCCCCCGCCATGACGATCTGCAAGACCCAGGCGTCATCGTCGGACATAGATCGGCCTCGCGGTGGAAAGGATCGATCGACGCAGAATGTAATTCGGCGACCGCTCGACGGCCTCGCGACGGATGAGGTCCACGTCGCGGCCGACCAGGCGCGCGAGTTCGTCCTGGAACTCCTGGAAGCCTAGCAGGGTGAAACCGTCCTCGCCGAAGACGACTAAAAAGTCGATGTCGCTGTCGGGCCCGAAGTCGTCGCGCAGGACCGAGCCGAAGACGTCCAGCCGCTCGACGCCGAAGCGTCGGCAGAGTTCGGCGATGGCTCCCAGCGGCAAGGGGAGGCTCGTCCGCGTGGCGGTCGGACTCATGGCGCGACTCCTTCTCTTCGTTGGAATGGAGATATTCTACCGGAATCGTGAAATCCGGCGAACCGATCCGCGGATCATCCTCGTGAGGGCCGTTCTTTGGCAATTCGCAAGCACCAACCCGCGACCGAGCCGGGCAAGGTCCAAGCCTCGCGCCCGCAAGGGTACGTCCCCTCTCCCGCCGGGAGAGGGTGGCCCGAAGGGCCGGGTGAGGGTCGTCGCGCTTCGGAGAAAACGCCAGTTCACGGATCGTCGATCCAACGCTCCTTCCGAAGCGCGACGACCCTCACCCGCCGCTGGCGCGGCCGCCCTCTCCCGCCGGGCTGACGACCCGACACTTTTTCGCAAGCCGTCGCCAAACGG
>CALCIB010000360.1 GCA_937907525.1 uncultured Planctomycetales bacterium
TCGTCCCCCTCATCCGGCCGCTTCGCGGTCTGTCTTCCCCCGCGAGGGGGGAAGAGCGTTCACGTCCTCCAAAATTCTCGACGTTCAGCCTAAATGATCAGTTCGAACGACCGCGGAAACACGTTCATTCTACGTCGCCGAATCCTTCGCGTCTCGCAAGTACCGAGGGGATTGCGGCGACGGGAGCGCCACCGCAAGATGGGGGCCTCGCGGCCCCGACGGCGGGGGCCTCATGACGCGATCGGGACGTCTTCGATGCTGCGACGACGCTTGCGACTGCTTCAGGCGGTCAGCCTGAACATGTCGATGATGGTGGGGATCGGCCCGTTCATCACCATTCCCACGATCATCGCCGCGATGCAAGGGCCGCAGGCGATGGTGGGCTGGATCGCCGGCGTGGTCGTCGCCCTGGCCGACGGCCTGGTCTGGTCGGAGCTGGCCTCGGCCTTCCCCGGCTCGGGCGGGACGTACCACTTCTACGATTCCGCCTACGGCGAGTCGCGCGTCGGCCGCGCGTTGAAGTTCCTGTTCGTCTGGCAGTTCCTCTTCAGCGCCCCGCTGGAGGTCGCCACCGGCGCGATCGGCCTGGCGCAGTATGCTGGGTTCTTCTTTCCCGGGCTCGACGCGACGGTCGCCAACTGGGGCGCGATCATTCCCGGAGTCGACGCGCCGTTGCGCGCCTCGAACCTCGCGGGGCTGGCGGTGATGGGGTTGGTGACGTTCCTGGCGTATCGCCGGATCGAGGTCGCCGGGCGGCTCCTGGTGGTGCTCTGGGTGGGGATGCTGCTGACGGTCGGCTCGGTGATCGTCGTCGGGCTGGCGAACTTCGACCCCGCGCTGGCCTTCGACTTCCCCGAGGGCGCCTTCGCGCCGACCTCGGCCAACGCGATGGGCCTGGGCGCGGCGCTCGCCATCGCGATGTACGACTTCCTCGGATATTTTCAGATCTGTTACATGGGCGACGAGGTTGAGGAGCCATCGCGGACGTTGCCGCGGGCGATCATCATCTCGCTTTTGGCGGTCGCGACGATCTACCTGACGATGAACGTGAGCATCCTGGGCGTGCTCCCCTGGCGCGAGGCGATGGCGTCGGAGCATGTCGCCACCGACATGATGGAGCGCGTCCTGGGCCCGGCCGCGGCGGGGCTCTTGACGGGGATGGTCGTCTGGACGGCCCTGGCGTCGATCTTCGCGGCGACGCTCGGCTACAGCCGCGTCCCCTACGCCTCGGCGAAGGCCGGCCACTTCCCGCGGTTCTTCGCCGCGACCCATCCGAGAGGGGATTTCCCCCACCGCTCGCTGGTCCTCCTGGGAATCCTGGGGATGCTGGCGTGCCTGGCCGACCTCACGACGGTCATCGCGGCGCTTCTGACCTCGCGGATCCTCATCCAGTTCGTCGGCCAGATCGTCACGGTCTTCTGGATTCGGACCCGACCGGAGATCATGGGGCGGCTGAAGTTCCGGATGCCGCTATTCCCGCTGCCGGCCTTGGTCGCGCTCGTGGGTTGGCTGTACGTCTTCGGCACGTCGACCAGGGCGGTGATCGCCTACGGCCTGGGCTCGCTGGTCCTGGGCGTGGCGGCCTTCCTCGTCTGGGATCGCGCGGCCCGCCGTCGCGGGGCCGCCCCCCTCGAAGGTTGAGGGGTTTTCGTAGTAGGCCGTCGCACTTAAGAGAGTGGGTGTTTTTGTAGGCTGGGTCTGGACCCAGCCCTCGCGCGCCTTGGCTTTTTCCAAGCTGGGTCACGACCCAGCCTACAAAAACCAGGCGACCGACCCACGATCTTAAGTGCGACGATCTACTCGAAGGTTGAGGGGCGCCCGGCGGTTTCAGGATTCAGGGTCGGTCGCCGGCCTTCTCCGGCAGCTTGACCTTGGCGAGATAGATCGACGTCTTCCCCTCGTGTCCCGAGTAGTAGCTGACCCACAGGAGGCCGTGGTGGAAGACCAGGCCGGGGTAGCTGGAGTCGCCGTTGGAGGGGAGGCGGAGGAACTCGGTCAACTCGCCGGCCTCGGGGTCGAGCCAGCAAAGCCCGGTGTGGGCGTCAGGAACGTGCAGCCGGCCGCCGGCGATGATTCGGCCGTCCTCCAGGCGAAGCAAGGCGGGACCGCCCAGGTGCTTGCCCAGGTCCTTCCAGGTCCAGTCCGTGTAGGGAGGCTTCGACGTGCCGACCTGGTTGGTGTTCGGCGAGCCGTCGCGACGCAACAGGCAAACCGCGGAGCCGTCGGCCCGCCAGGCGAGCGCGGCCTCGTTGGGGAACCCCTGGTCGAAGAGCGTCGGGACGAGGGTGACGACCCGGCCGTCCCGGCCGGAGTAAAGGCGGGTCGAGCGCTCGTCCCTGGAGGCGTAGCCGACGGCGTAGCCCCGGCCGTCGTGCCAGGCGGGGCGCCAGACCCAGAAGTCCGGATCGCCGACCGGGTGAGGCTCGGACCAGTGCTCGCCGTCATCGGAGAGCCAGACGAACGACTGGTGCTTGACCTTCGACGGCGGGTGCAGGGCCGAGCCGCCCGCCAGCATCAGCCGGCCGTCGGGCGTGATGGAGAGCTTGGGGTCGCGCAGATCGCCGTCGGGCGAAGTGATGAGCGCGGTCGATTCCCAGGTCTCGCCGTCGGTCGAGGAAAGCACGCGCAGCGCGCCGTCGGGAGAGACGTGGGCCTTGCCCTCGCGGAAGGTCATGAACCAGCGGCCCTGGAAGCGGACCAGGTCGGTGAAGGCGTTGTAGGGGGCCTGGTCCCAAACGCGCTTGACGCTTACGATCTCGGCGGCGGCGGGCTCGGCCTGGAAGCATGAAAGGCCGAGGGCCACGAAGAGGGCGGGGATCACGGGCGGTCCTCCAAACAAGGTTCAACGTCGTCCTCGTTCGGCCGATCATCCGCGATCCCGCGGCCTCGATCCAGTCGCCTCCGTCCCGGATCGGGCTTGATTCCCGATCAGTCCGGCGCGGTCGCGGGCCCCGCCCCCGTCCTCATGTAATTTGTCCAGGGGACGACGACCGGACGGTTTCGGATCGGCCCCACGACCCCGACGCGCCGGATCGGCTGGAAGGGGACGCGCCGGACGGGGGCCGTCCTCGCGAGTCGTCTGAAGAGCGGTCCCGACGCCGACGACTGCTGGGATCCGGCGGTGATCGTCACCTGGATGGGCGTGTCGGTCGAGGTCGCCCGCTTGCTCAGCACGATCTGGGGCAGGTCGCCGGAGGTGGGCCCCTTGAAGATCAGCGTCGTCCCCGGTTGGATGAAGCCCGGCGCGGAGATGGTCGCCCCCACCTGGCCGTCGCCGGGGTTGTTGATCTGGTTGTAGAGCCTCAGCGCGTCGGGGCCGGTGAAGGTGACGATGGAGCATCCCTTGTATTTGCCCGTCGGCTGAACGCCGATCGTCGCCTGGGTCGTGATCGTCCCCCACGGGATCGTCGGAAACCACTGGCTGGTATTGCCGAGCCGCCCGGCGCCTCCGAATTCGATTTGGAGGTTGTTCGGGAAGTGGTTGGCGGACCCGTCCGGAGCGACGAGGGGGCCGGTCGCGGTGGGGTTGGCGACGTCGTCGTCGATCGAGAAGCCGTAGGCCGACATTTGCTCCACGTCGTGGACGAACCAGACGTATGGGTCGAGGTTGAAGACGTTGAAGTCCTGGCCGCTGGTCAGTCCGGACGTCTTCGAGCCGGGCGCGGGGTACCAGAGCGATTGATCGGGGACCGCGTTGAAGTCGTAGACCCCGCGAAGGATCGACTTGACCACGTCGCGGACCTCGCCCACCAGCAGGTTCGCGGCGGGGTTGCCGGCGCGGTCGTAGCCGGGGAGCTTGGCGTAGAACTGGATCACCTGGGAGACCAGGTTCATCGAATAGGGGAGCGACGACGGCGGCAACGGGTCCACGCCGGCCTCGGCCGACATCGCCGCGTACACCGAGCCCGCGAAGAGCCTGGCGCCGGGCGTCGCCGCGGCGTCGAAGGAGAGCTGGTACGGCGTCGTGTACTTCGGGTCGTAGGCGATGGCCCGGGGCTTGCCGAAGGTGTAGACCTGGCTGGCCGGCGCGTCGTCGTCGGGGATCCGGCTGAGGAAGATTTGATCGCCGTCGATCTTGAGGATCGTCGTCCCGGCGGGGACGCCGGAGGGGGCCGTCACGGTCATCCCCACCGCCAGCGGGACCGCCGGCTGGGACGCCAGGGTGATGACGTTGGAGGCGTAAGTCCCCGAGAAGCCGAGCGTCGCCGAGACCGTCTCGGGGACGAAGTCCTGGAACTGCTGGACGTGGTAATTCGCCCACGAGTACCAAAGGTTGGTGATGGCCGTGACGGCGTAGTCGCTGGGCTCCCTGGTGAAGGCGAACACGCCCCCCGACGGCCCGGTCGCGGTGATCGGCGCGCTCAACGTGACGTAGGGCCTGCCGCCGGGGTTGGGGTGGATCCCGGTCACGGTCGCCAGCGTCTCCTGGCTTCCGGGGTACTTCACGTCGACCGTCCCGTCCGCCAGCATCTGGCGCAGGTCGCGGAGGAACGACGGCGGCAACGCGCCCAGCTCGATCCGGTTCGTCGCGATCGGGCGGACGAACCCCTGCACGCCCACGCCCGCCCCGCCCGCCGTGATTGGCGCGTCGCCGGCGCTGGTCAACTGCCACCGATTGGAATCGTAGGAGGAGACGTTGACGTTGGTCGAGCCGGTGGTCAGCGGACTGTTGGCGAACAGGTTGGAGCCCGCCGGAACGTCGTACACGCCGGCCGCGGGGTTGTAGTATTCGGGCCAGCCCTTGCCGCCGAAATACCGGCCGACGCTCGAAGCGCCCGCGTTGTTCACGAAGTCCTTGATCGCGTTCTGGAACGTCGCCACGTCCCGGTTCGTCGCCAGCCAGCCGAAGTCCTGATATCCGAAATACTCCGGAGGCGTCGCCTGGTTCGGGTCGCCGTAGGTGATCGGGACGTGGCTCGCCTCCATGGAGACGGGCGCCACCAGGTTGTTGACGTAGGAGACGTCGTAGTTGATCAGCGGGAAGGTCTGGTTCGGGTCGTTGACGAAGTTCTTGAGGTAGGGGTCTCGGAACGTCAATTCCGTAAGCTGCGACGGGGCGTCGTTGGGCAGGGTCAACGGCGCGGCGTCGGAGTAGTAGAACATGACCAGGGGGGTGGCGGCGGCGGGGTATCCGCCGCTTCCCTGGACCCAGGTCGAGCCGTCGACCGGGGCGGCCGCGGCGACGCTGACGGATGCGGTCGGATCGTATCCGAAGATGTGGGGCGAGGTCAGGTGCGCGCCGTCGGTGGTGAGGTAAAGGTTGTCGCCGTCCCACAGGACCAGCGGGACCTGGATCGTGATCGACGCGCCGGGGGGGAGGCCGAGGTACTGCCGGCCGCCGGGGCCGCCGTAGCCGACGTACTCCCGGAACTCGTGGTCGACGAGATCCTGGGGGTCGTAGGGCGCCGGGGGGTCGGCGTTGGGGTCGACGCCGATGTTCTGGCTTCGAAGGAACGGGTAGATCGTTTCCGGCCCGCTGTTGATGATCGTGACGGTCTTCATCGCCCCGGCCGCCTCGGGCGAGGGAACGTTCGACTTCCCCGCCGGATTCAAGGGGGTCGGCTCCCCGTTCCAGAAGATCGTCGCGAGCGCGACCCTCGGATTGCTCGCCGGGATCGGCACGGCGACGCTCAGAAGAAGTCGCTCCTCCAGCGCCGCGCGGAGCGGCTCGATCGCGGCGCGGCGACGCCGCGACCGCCGGTCGTTTCGGACCCGGAACGACGACGGAACGGGATTCCATTGGCTCATGCTTGGGTGCCCTCGCCGCTCGCGGCGGCGGACTCCGGACGGCGATCGTCGATGGGGAAGGACCGCCCGGCGCGCGGCGGCGGAGTCGACCTCGAGGCGAGACGGAATGAAGAAAGCTTCACGCCAAATCATACCACATCGACTTTGGCGCGTGACGCCCGACGCGCCGCCTCAAGTCGGGGAAACCGGAAAAGGCCCGCCAGGTCCCCGATCGTCCGGACGCGCCTCAGTCCGAGGAGGGCCGCGACAGGGGGCCGGTGGATCGCCGGGGGCCGCCGCGGACGCCGGGCCTCGACTTGACCTTGGACGCGGCGGCCGCGGGGGCGGTCGGCGCGTCTTGGAAGTCCGCGGCGAGCGGCTCGGGACCGTTCGCGCCGCCGCAACCGACGACCGCCGAAACGAATCCCGCCAGCGACAGGGACGCGAGACGCCTCATGGTTTCGTTGCCTCTCCGTTCGGGAGCGTCCGCGTCCCGACGATCAATAAGCGTCGGCGCTTACGATCTCGCCGCCGGCGCGGGTGGCCAGTTTGCGGTACACCCCGTTGGTGACGTTGCCGGTGGCGGGGTCGACGGGGCCGGCGACCTGGATCGAGTCCTTGACGAACCGGACGCCGCCGTCGCCGAAGAGGAAGTTCGCGCCGCCGGGATGCCTGCTCCGAAAGCCCCAGTTCCCCATCCGCAAGACCGCGTTGCTGGGGTTGACCTGCCAGTCGATGTTGTAGAAGTCGTCGGCGGGGACGTCGGGGACGACGGGAGGGCAGTTGGGCCGAGCCACGGTCAGGGCGAAGGCCAGGATCCGGGAGGCCCCCGCGCCGAGATCGGAATCGTACCAGTTGTCCTGGCTCCACTGGTAGAACCAGTCGTCGTCGGGGTCGTTGAGGAACTTCGACGTCTCGCCCAGAAACATGGTGTTGCTCAGGCCGTCGGTCACCGCGGCGACCGGGTAACAGTAATCGGCGGCGAACATGCCGTCGGGCTCGATGCTGGCGTTCGCGCCGCCGCCGCAGGCGTATTGCCAGTGGACCACGTCGCGATTGCCGGCGACCCCGGCGTAGGAGGTCGGCCCCCTCCCCGGCACGCTGGTCGGGTGCGACCGCGAGCGACCGTCGGAGGGACAGACGTAAGCGGCGACGATCGCGTTCAGGGCCGTGCTGTTCGTCGCCGCCCCGTTGCCGGGCTTGCCGTAGGGGCCCGACGCGGCGAACGCCGGGACCATGAAGTTGATCGCGTCGTAGACCGCCGTCTGCTCCAACTGTGGCAGGATGAACGCGAAAAGCGTGAACCGCCTGGGGACGGCGCAGTCCTGCGTCGCGCCGGTCCCGAAGCGGAGCGAGCCCAACGGAAAGACGCCCGAGACGCTTTCGTAGCTCGCCAGCGCCAGGCCGATCTGCTTGAGGTTGTTGACGCATCGGACCCGCCGGGCGGCCTCGCGCGCCGCCTGCACCGCCGGCAGCAAAAGCGCGATCAACACGGCGATGATCGCGATCACGACCAACAGCTCGATCAGCGTGAAACCGCGGCGTCGTTTCCAATGAAGCGACATGGCTGTCCTCGCGGGCCACGATCAAGAAGAAAACCCGAAACGACGATCCGCCCGCCCCCGGCCCTGGGTCGCGCGCGATCGAAACCGTGTCCGACGGGAACGTCAAAAGCGCCCCGGACGCGCTTCCATCATACAATCACGATCGCCAGCCGGGTTGCGTCTAAGCCCTGATTAACTAAAGCGTATCCCGCCTGATAAGGAAATCAAGGGACGATCTCGCGAATGCCGCGCCCGCTCCCGATTCTTAAGGTTCTCGGGATTCTCCTTGCATCGGCGCATGACCAAGGATACCACGGCGATTTCCAAACGTGGACGATCGGTCGAGGATCGCCGGGTTCCAGAGGAGGTTTCCCATGACGAAGTCGCTCGCGCGGTCGGCGGCCCTGGCGTTCGGCGTCCTGGCGACGTCGGCGGCGCTCGGTCAGGAGAGGGCCGGCGTCATCAAGGACGCGGACGACCTTCGGGGGCGGATCGCGAGTCAGTTGAACTTCACGAAGCCGGACTTCGTGGTCTTCGTCCCCAGGGTCCAGGCCGACGAGGTGGTCGACACGGGGAACGAGCACTTTCTGGTCACCGGCGGCCCCGACGGTTCGCTGCTGGCGGTCTGGACGCAGTCGTCGGCCGAGGGGGACCCGGACCAGCACATCGCCTTCGCCAAAAGCGACGACGAGGGGAAGACCTGGACCGAACCTCGCGTGATCGCCGGTCCCAAAAAGCCCGGCGACGGCTTCATGGCGAGCTGGGGATACCCGTTGGTCTCCAGAACCGGGCGCGTCTACGTCCTCTACAGCCAAAACGTCGGCAAGGTCGACCAGTTCCGCCATCACACCGGCGAACTGACCGGCATCTACAGCGACGACGTCGGCGCGACGTGGTCGAAGCCCCAGGTCGTCCCGGTCGCGCGGAGCGCGCGCGACAACCCCGACCCGACGATGCCGTCGAACATGCTCTGCTGGCAAAAGCCGCTGCGGCTGGGCGAGGACGGCAAGTACCTGGCCGGCTTCACCCGCTGGACCAGCTTCGCCGTGACCCCCAACCCGCTTAAGGACTGGCGCGCCGCCGACGCCCGGGTCGAGTTCATGCGGTTCGAGAACGTCGACGAGTCGCCCGAGCCCCGCGACCTGAAGATCTCCTGGTTCGCCCGCGACGACGACGCGCTGGCGGTCCCCTTCCCCGGCCTGCCGGACATCAGCGCCTGTCAGGAGCCGTCGATCGTGAAGCTTCCCGACGGCCGGTTGTTCGTGGTGATGCGAACCGCCGCGGGAAGCCCCTACTGGTCGCTGAGCGAGGACGGCGGCGAGACCTGGACGAAGCCTCGCGTCCTGCTCCTCAAGGACGGCGGCGCCCCCCTGCTCCACCCACTGTCCCCCTGCCCGATCTACGACGTCGGCGGCGAGGCGGCCGGCAGCGGCCGGTACGCGCTCTTCCTCCATAACCACGACGGCCACTACCGGGACTTCGGCCCCAAGGACACCGGGATGCACCGTCGCCCGGTCTACCTGGCCGCCGGCCGGTTCCACCCCGACGCCGACCAGCCCGTCTGGTTCGACGAGCCCCGCCTCTTCATGACCGCCGTCGAGGTCCCCCTGGGCAAACCCGGCACGCCGGGACGGCTCGACATGGCGCTCTACGCCAGCTCGACCGTCCGAAACGGCCGCGCGGTCCTCTGGTACCCCGACCGCAAGTTCTTCCTCCTGGGTCGCGTCATCGGCGAGGAGTGGTTCCGCCCGGCCCCCTGAACCGGGGGACGACGGGTGGAACGAGCCCCGGCGCGACCGTCGGAGCGCTCGGCGCGAAGATCCCCGGATCGACGTCCGGGCGAGCCGGGACGATCATCGCCTCGTCGATCCCCGCCGGGGCGGTGACGACCATCGGGGATGGTCTCGGCACGGGCGCGGGCATGGACGGCGGCCGAAATCGCCAAGGCCGCGGCGGCGGCCGACGGAAGTCCGGCGGCGGTTGCAAGTATCCCGGCCCGTTCATCCCCGCCAGCAGGACGACGAGGACGGACGCCACGCCCACGAGCGACCGTCGGCGGCTTCCAGAAGCCCGGGGTCGCCGTTCCATGAAATCCGGATCGATGCGACGGGTCGTCATGACGTCCTCCCGAAGACGAAGTCCACCCGTATCACGTCCCGGCGCGCGGTTTCTTAGGACGACCGCGGATCGGGACCGCGTCAACCCTCATCATGAGCGGAGAGGCGACGTTTTCGCAATCGATCGTCGAGCCCGCGACGGCCTTGCGGTGGGCGTCTTGAAAGTTGGTGGAATTTTTGTCCAGATGGAGGGTGACCGCG
>CALCIB010000361.1 GCA_937907525.1 uncultured Planctomycetales bacterium
CCGGCCCTTCGGGCCACCTTCCCCCGCGAGGGGGGAAGGCCGTTATGCCGGCCGCAACACCCTTATGGAACGGACTCTCAGAGCGATTTGATGTAAGCGACCAGGTCCGCGAGTTCCTCCTCGTCGAGCGCCTCGCCGCCGACCATCTCCGGGGAGTGGTCGCCGGCGAGCGCGTCATGGAGGGTGGCGGCGCGGCCGTCGTGGAGGTAGGGGTACTTGTCGTACGCGCCGCGGAGCGACGGCGGGTTGTAGCCTTGGTAGACGTCGTCGGGCTCCTCGAGGCCGACCTCGTGGATCGCGCCGTCGGTGAACTCCGGGCCCTTGTGGCAGGTGGCGCAGGCGGCCTTGTCGGATCGGAACAGGGCCCGCCCGCGCCTCGCCCGGGGCGAGAGCGAGCCGTCCGCCAGGCGGTACGGGTTGCGGGGGAAGTCGAGCGTCGCCATGTACGCCGCGACGGCGCGGGCCTCCTCGTCGGTGGGCTTCGGCCCCTGCATGCTGGTGGTGAACGAGAACGCCACCGCCCCCTCCAAACTCTTCTGCCAACCGTGCCAGGTCCAGGGGGCGGTGCGATCGACCCGCCGGAGCGTGGGCGTCTTCTTAAGGCTTCCGCCGACCAGGCCGCCCGGCGCCTGGCGGCCGTCGTTGAGCGTGTCCCAGCGCAGGCCGTTCATATGACCGTCGCCATGACATGTATTGCAGCTATACCACTGGTTGAACGACCGGGTCGCGTCGTGGAACAGGACCTCTCCGCGACGCTCCAGCGAAAGCGTCTCGGGCGCGCCCAGCGGGACCGTCGCCAGGAGCCGCGCGGATTCGACGTCCACGACCTGGACCGAATCGCCCAGGTGGTTGGCGACGTACAGCGTCCGGGAGTCGGGCGCGAACGCCAGTTCGGTCGGCCGGCCGCCGAGTTCGAGACGGCGGAATCGTCCGGAAGGGTCGTTGAGCAGGGCCGGCGGGATCAGGTCGCGCGAGCCGTTCTCGCGCCAGGGGAGCCGTTCCGGCGCGGCGCGGAAGATCATAATTTCATGCGTGCCGCCCAATGAGACGACGATGTATTTCCCGTCGCGGCCGACCGCCACGCCGTGCGCGTCGCCCGCCGCCTTGCCGCGCGGGTCCAGCGAGATCGTCGCGTAGGGCTCCGGCTCCTTCAGATCGATCCGGGTGAGCCGCTGGCCGAGCACCCAGCCCAGGTCGATGTTGTTTTTGGTCGTGGCGAACCCTCGGGCGTACATGTTGGCGAGGTAGGCGTGGCGGCCGTCGGCCGCGACCGTGATTTGCCGGAGGTTGTCGCCGCCGACCGGGAGGCTCTTGACGACGCGGAAGCCGGCGACGTCGATCACGGAGACGTTTTGAGATCGGGCGTTCGTCGCGACCAGCGTCGCGCCGTCGGGCGAGAAGGCCAGCGAGCGGGGCTCGCGGCCGACGACCAACCGGCCCGTCACGCTCAGCGCGTCCAGGTCGACGCGCGCCACCTCGTCGGCGACCCCCACGGCGACGTAGGCGGTCGCGCCGTCGGCCCCGATCGCGACGCCGCGAGGCTCCGGGCCGACCTCGACCCGGCCGACGACGGCCAGCTTGTCGTCGTGGATTTCCAGGACGGCGACGTCGTAGCCGTACCAGTTCGCGACGATCGCGCGACGGCCGTCGGGCGCGAACGCCACCCCGGCGGGCTTCTCGCCGACGGCGACCTCGTCGAGGAGCTTCCGACCCTCGGCGTCGACCAGGCTGACCGTCCCCGCGGTCTGGTTGGCCGTCAGCAGCCGTCGGCCGTCGCTGGAAAGCGCCAGCGCGATCGGCGAGCGGTGCGGCTCGTCCCCGGCCGCCGGCCGCGGCGCGACGACGACCGCGAGCGAAACGAGCATCAAGGCGCCGATCTTCCTCATGGCGGGGCTCCGTCGCGCGAGGATCAAGGGATCAAGGCCGAAGCCAACCGACGTCCCCTCTCCCACCGGGAGAGGGTGGCCCGAAGGGCCGGGTGAGGGTCGTCGCGCTTCGGGGAAGCCTTGGCTCCGCGGCCGTCCGATTTCATGGCGTCCGCGAAGCGCCGCGACCCTCACCCGCCGCCGCGCGGCCGCCCTCTCCCGGCGGGAGGGGGGACGGAATTTGATGTTTCGGCTCCAGTCCTCGTTGGCTCACATCCGGTCGACCACGTCGATGCCGAGAATCCCCAGGCCCCGGCGAAGCACCCGCGCGGTCAGGTCGCAGAGGGCCAACCGGCTGTCGCGGCGCTCGTCGGATTCGGCCTTCAGGACGGGGCATTCCTCGTAAAAGGCGCTGTAGGCGTTGGCCAGGTCGAAGAGGTAGTCGGTCAGGATGTTCGGCTTGAGTTCCAGCGCGGCCAACTCCAGCGTCTCCGGCAGTCGCAAGACGCCGACGGCCAATCGGCGCTCGGCGGGGTGGGAAAGAAGGATCGCCGGGGCTTGCTCGCGGATCGCCTCGGGGGCGGTCCCTCCCTTGCGGAAGATGTTCTGGATGCGGGCGTAGGCGTACTGGAGATAGGTCGCCGTGTTGCCGTTCATGGCGAGCATCTTGGACCAGTCGAAGACGTAGTCGGAGATCCGGTTCTGGGACAGGTCGGCGTACTTGACGGCGCCCAGGCCGACGATCTCGGCGATTCGGGCGCGGTCGTCGGCGGGGATGTCCGGGCTGTTGGCGTCGACGACCTCGCGGGCGTGGGCGACGGCCTCGTCGAGCAGCGACTCCAGACCGACGACGTCGCCGTCGCGGGTCTTGTACGGCCGGCGGTCGGCGCCCATGATCGTGCCGAAGGCGACGTGCCGCAGGTCGACCTTCTCGTACCCCCAGCGGCGGGCGACGGCGAACAACTGCTTGAAGTGATCGGCCTGGCGGGCGTCCACGACGTAGAGCGCCTGGTCGGGATCCCAGGTCTTCTCGCGATACCGGATCGTGGCCAGGTCGGTGGTGCCGTAGTTGAAGGCGCCGTCGCGTTTGCGGACGATGAACGGGGCCTTCATCCCCTCGACGAAGACGACGGTCGCCCCCTCGCTTTGTTCGGCGATCCCCTTCGACTCCAGATCGGCGACGACGTCGGCGAGCATGGGGTCGTAGAAGCTCTCGCCCAACTCGACGTCGAACCGGACGCCGAGGCGGTCGTACATCGCGTGGAGCGCCTTGAGGCAATGGGGGATGAACCGTCGCCAAAGCTCGCGATTCTCGGGGTCGCCGGCGTGGAGTTTGGCGGTCTCGGCCCGCGTGGCGGTCTCGACGTCGTGGTCGCCGTCCTTGATCTTGGCGACCGCCAGGCGGTAGAGCCGGGCCAGCTCGGTCACGGGGTCGGCGTCGAAGGCGGCCTGGTCGCGATGGTTCCTCCAGCCCCAGAGGATCATGCCGAACTGGGCGCCCCAGTCGCCCAGGTGGTTGTCGCGGACGACCTCGTGCCCCAGCGCCTCGAAGATCCGGGCCAGGGCGTCGCCGATGACCGTGGACCGCAGGTGGCCGACGTGCATCGGCTTGGCGACGTTGGGCGAGGAGAAGTCGATGACGACCGTCTTGGGCTCGGCCGGCGCGGTCAGGCCGCAATCCGGGTCGCGGAGCAACTCGCCGAGTTGCGCGGCGAGCCAGTCGTCGCGGAGCCGGACGTTGAGGAAGCCGGGGCCGGCGACCTCGGGCTTATCGGCCAGGGGTTCCAGGTCGACGGCGGCGGCGACGGCGGCGGCGACCTCGCGGGGGTTCTTTTTGAGGCTCTTGGCGACGGCCATGCAGCCGTTGGCCTGGTAGTCGCCGAACTTGGGGTCGCCGGCGGGGCGGACGGCGGCGGCGAACGCCTTCGGCTCGCCCCCCTCGGGCGTGGCGGCGGCGAAGGCGGCGCGCAGACGGTTCAACACGTTCATGGGGGCGGTGGTCCGGGGCCGGGTCGATCGGGTCAATGTCTGTCGCGCCGGGCGTCGCGGTCGGCATAAACGGCCTTCCCCCCACGCGGGGGAAGGTGGCCCGAGGAACGCTGCCGAAATAACTTCCGGGAATCCTCCGGGGTCGACTCGCGTGGCATCGAACCGTAAATCCGGGGAATCAAGAGCCTCGTAGACGGCCGGCGCCTTCTCCGTCGTGGAATTCATCCACGGATCACCCAGATTGACGCGGATTCAGATCGGAAAATTCAATTTAATCTGTGTTAATCTGAGAAATCCGTGGATATTCTCTCTCAGGTCGTTCACGGGAAGTTGTTTCGGCAGCGTTCCAAGGGCCGGGTGAGGGGGGGCGCGCCAGAAGGGCTGGCGGAATTCGCCGCGCGCCGGCCGGGCCTCCGCGAATTCCAGCGGCCTTGTCGCTTGTCATCCCCCTCATCCGGCCGCTTCGCGGTCTGTCTTCCCCCGCGAGGGGGGAAGATCGTGATGGTCCTTTATGGGACGAATTCTCAGTCGGCGGCGGCGGGCGTCGGCGGCTCGTCGCGCCAGGCGACCTGGGGGGCGTCGCCCCAGATCTCTTCCAGCGCGTAGTAGGTCCGGCCCTCCTCGGAGAAGACGTGGACCACGAAGTCGCCGTAGTCGATCAGGATCCAGCGGCCCTCCTCGACGCCCTCCATGCCGAGCTTGTGCTCGCCGAGCTTCTTCATCTCGGCGTCGACGTCGAAGGCGACGGCGGCGGCCTGGCGTCGCGAGGCGGCGGTGGCGATGACGAAGTAGTCCAGCATCGGCGTGGCCTTGCGGACGTCCAGCACCAGGACGTCCTTGGCGCGGTTGTCCTCGGCGATCCTGGCGGCGAGCTTGGCGTGGTCCAGGGCCCTGGCCAGCCGCGCCGGGTCGCGCCGCTCGACGGCCTCCGTGACCAACGCGTCCTGGGCCTCCCCGATCGACCGTCGTTTGATCGCGCGGGCGCGGTCGGGCGGCAAGGGTTCGGGCGGCGGGGCGACGGTCGTTTCGTTCTCGGACATGCCGGCTTCCTGGGGGCTTTGCGAACGTGGGCCGCGATCCCGGCCGCGGGGTCGCTCCGCACGAGGATGGACGCGCGAGCGCGTTCGGGGTTCGCGCGATCCGACGGCGACGCATCCTAAGAGTATACAAACCCCGCGCCGTTCGGCCACCGCTTCGGCCGCCGGTCAGGCGTCCAGGTCGGAGAGCAACTCGTTGACCTCGCGGTTGAGGAAGCGGACTTCCTCGGGCTCGGGGGCGTGACGGTCGTGGTCGTGGTCGTCGTCCAGGCCGTCCCAGCCCTCGGCGTCGTCGTCGGAGTCCTTGCGGTCGCCGGGCTGGGTTTGCTTGCGGGCGCGCATGTAGAGCTTGATGGGGACGTCGCGGAACGGCAGTTTCTCGCGGAAGACGTTCAGCAGGTAGCGGAGGTAGGTGGGGTCGAAGAGTCGGGGGCTGTTGACGAACAGGACGACGGTGGGGGGGGCGGAGCCGACCTGGGTGGCGTAGTAGATCTTGGGCGCGCGGTTCTCGCGGAAGGCGGGCGGGTGGGCGGCGACCGCCTCGCGAAGCACCCGGTTGAGCGTGCCGGTGCCGACCCGGCGGTTGGCCTGCTTGAACAACGACTGCGACAAATTCAAAAGCGCCTTGACGTTCTTGCCGGTCTTGGCCGTGATGAACGCCAGGGGCATGTAGCTCATGTTGCGGAAGGCGTGCTGCACCGCGTGGGCGTAGCGGGTCATGCCGCCGTCGCCGTCGGCGGCGGCGTCGGCGAGCATCAGGTCCCACTTGTTGACCACGAAGACGCAGGGCTTGTATTCCTTGGCGATGTAATCGGCCAACTGCTTGTCCAGCCGGGTGATCCCCTGGGTGGCGTCCATGAACAGGTAGACGACGTCGGCGCGTCGGATCGAGCGCTCGGCGCGGTGGACGGAGTAGAAGTCCAGGGAGTCCTTGATCTTGGCCTTGCGCTTGACGCCGGCGGTGTCGATGGCGGTGAACGGCAGGCCGTCGAGCTCGAAGTGGACGTCGACCGAGTCGCGGGTGGTCCCCGGTCGTTCCGAGACGATCATCCGTTCGGCTTGCGCCAGGGTGTTGATGAACGTGGACTTGCCGGTGTTGGGGCGGCCGACCACGGCGATCTTCATGGCGGCGTCGGCCGGCTTCTCGGCGTCGGCCCAGGGGAGGGCCTTGTCGATCATCCCCAGGAGCCTGGACTTGTTGCGGTCTTGTCGCGTCGAGACGGCGATCGGCTTGCCGCGGCCGAGCTTGTAGAACTCGCCGCCGCG
>CALCIB010000362.1 GCA_937907525.1 uncultured Planctomycetales bacterium
GCTCCAGCCCCCTGGGCGTCGTCGCCGCCGACGTCGACGGCGACGGCAAGCTCGATCTGGTCGTCGGCGTCGACGGCCCCAACACCGTCGCCATCCTCTGGGGCCAGGGCGACGGCTCGTTCGAGACGACCCCCACCGTCCTCGCCGCCGGCGACCCCCGGTTCCTCGCCGTCGCCGACCTCGACGGCGACGGCAGGTCCGACGTCGTCGTCGCCAACTACTCCAGCAAGAACCTCGGCGTCTTTCTCCAGACCGGAAGCCGGACCTTCGCCCCCCAGGCCGCATACGCCTCCAACGGCAATCCGACCGGCGTCGCCGTCGGCGACTTCGACGGCGACGGCGTCGTCGACCTGATAGCCGCCAACTACGGCGGCAACTCGGTCGCCCTCCTCAAGGGGAACGGCGACGGCTCGTTCGTCCCGGCCTCCGCCGCCACCACCTTCGCCGTCGGCTCCTACAACCCCTACGCGATCGTCGCCGCCGATTTCGACGGCGACGGCGTGCTCGACGTCGCCACCGCCAACTACGACTCCTCCGACAACCTCTCGGTCCTCGCGGGCCGCGGCGACGGCTCGTTCGCCACGGCCAAGACCTACAACCTCGGGACCGGCTCCAACTACTCGGTGGGGATCGTCGCCGCCGACCCGAACGGCGACGGCCGGATCGACCTGGCGCTCGGCGGCTATTACGGCCGGGCGTTCGTGGCCTACAACGTCGGGACCGGCTTCGCGGGGGCGCAATACTCCCTGCCCAACTCCAACTACGGGGTGGCGGTCGGCGACGTCGACGGCGACGGCCGGATCGACCTGGCCGCCACCGACTCCGGCGGCTTCGTCCGGATCCTGACCGGCGACCCCGCCATCACGCTGGCCGAGGACCCCGCCGGCTCCGGCGTCCGCTCCGGCTACGCCCGCGGCAACCTCTCCTCCACCGCCGACGTCGACTACTTCTCCTTCTCCGCCCAAGCCGGCGACGTCCTCACCGTCGCCGCCGACGTCCCCGGAAACCCCGCCGCCAGCGGCCTGTACTATCGGACCTACGACGCCGCCGGGCGGCAGGTCTCCACCTTCTACTCGGCGTACAACGGCCAGGGCCAGTCCCGCCCGGTCGTCCTGCCGACCCCCGGCGTCTACCGGGTGGCCGTAAGCTCCAACTACGACTTCCAGGGCGAGTACCGCCTCCGCGTCACCCTCGCCCCCGCCGGCGTCCAGGCCGAGGACGACTACGCCTCCGGAACCGCCAACGACTCCGCCTCCAACGCCGACGCGGCGGCGCTCACGACGGCCGCGGGTTCGACGATGGTCGGAACGATCTCCGGCGCGATCACCACCGGCGACGGCGGCGACGTCTATTTCCTGGGCAACCTGCCGGCCGGGACCGTGATCGAATTGACCGCGCGGCCGCCGGGATCGAGCACGCTCGCGGCCGCGGTCCAGGTCCTCTTCGGCGCGGCGGGCGTGACGCTGGCGGACGAGGACGGAGACCCGAACGACGGCTCGGCGCGGGTCGTGGCCGCGACCGGCGGGGCATACTACGCGCGGGTTCGGGCCGCGTCTGGCGCGGGGCTGCTGGGTCAGTATCTGCTCGACGTCGCGGCCGGCAGCGCGACGCGGCCGGAACTCGTCAGCGCCAGCCCGCCGACGGGCGGCGCGACCACGACGGACGTCATCGACCGGATCACGCTGGAGTTCAACGAGGACCTCGCGCCGGCGTCGGCGAACGACCCGTCCCGGTACGACCTCCGCGCGGCGGGGCCGGACGGCCTGTTCGACACGGCGGACGACGTCGTCTACGCGATCTCCAGTCCGGGATACGGCGGGGGGTTCGCCGTCACTTATCGGATCGTCGACGGGCCGCTGCAGCCGGGCTCGTACCGGCTGACCGTCTCGGGCCTGACCGATCGGTTCGGCAACGCCCAGGCGGCGCCCTTCGTTCGAAGCTTCGACGTCGCGCCCCTGGCCGGGTACGCGACCGAGAACCGCTCCAACGACACGCAGGCGACGGCGACGCCCCTGGCGGCCGTCGAGTCGCCGGTCGGGTCGACGCTTCGCGGCTGGGCCGGCCGCGGCAACCTCTCCTCCACGAGCGACGCCGACTACTTCAGCTTCGAGGCGGCGGCGGGCGACCAGATCCTGCTCGCGTTCGAGACGCCGTTCGCCCCCGCGTCGAGCTACAGCCGGCTTAACTTCGTGATCTACAACCCCGACGGCTCGCGGTTGGCGAGCTTCGTCAACGGCTACAACCAGCCGCGGGGGCAGTTCGCCAAGCAGACGGCGGCGACGAGCGGCGCGTATCGAGTGGCCGTCCTCAACTACGACGCCAACTACTTCGGCGAGTACCGCGTCCTGGTCCAGACCGCCTCGGCCGCGACCACCCTGCTCGAAAGCGAACCCAACGACGGCCTGGCCGCCGCCACGACCGTCACCCTGTCCACGACCAACGACACCCGGTTCGGCGGCGTGGCGGGAGTATCGCAGCCGGGCGATCTCGACTACTTCGACCTGGGGACGATCGCGGCCGGCGAGACGGTCTTCCTGACGTCGCGCAAGCCCGACGGCAGCCCGATCGACCCGGTGGTGAGCCTCTACGACGCCCAGAACGGCTACATGGTCGAGTCGGTGGGCGGACGGCCGTTCGACGGCGTGGCGCAGGTCAACATCACCGAGACCGGGAGGTACTACGCGGTGATGCGGGCGGGCAACGACACCGGCTCGACGATCAGCGCCTACCTCATGGACGTCCAGATCGTGCCGACCGGCAGCGTGACGTTCCCGAACCTCCAGGTCACGAGCGTGGACCGCCCGGCCGGGACGAGCCCGCAAAGCGGGCAACGGGTGAGCTTCAGCTACACCGTCCAGAACGTCGGCCAACTCGGGACCGGGGTCGCGGGGTGGACCGACGCGGTCGTGCTGTCGACCGACGCGATCTTCGGCAACGAGGACGACGTCACGGTCGGCGTCTTCGCGCACGCGGGGATCCTGGGCCCTGGCGACGCCTACGTCAACACCCCCACGATCACGCTGCCCGACGGCCTCTCGGGGGACTTCCACCTGTTCGTCTTCACCGATAGCGCCAACGCGGTCAACGAGTTCCTGCTGGAGGGGGACAACGTGACCGCCGCGAACGGGACGATCCACGTCGCGTTGGCGCCTTACCCCGACCTGAAGGTCGAGGACTTGGCGATCGGCGCGGCGGACGCCTCGGGCGCGTTCACGGCGACTTGGACCGCGGCCAACCGCGGCGACGGAGCGGCGGCGGGAAACTGGGTCGAGCGCCTCACGGTGGTGAACCTGACGACCGGCGGCGTCCCGATCAGCCTCGATCCGCCGTCGGCCGACCCGCTGGCGGCGGGAGCGACGTCGGCCCGGTCGCAAGCCCTGTCCGGGCTGTCCCCCGGCCGCTACCAGTTGAGCGTCGCCATCGACGCGCTCGACCAGGTCTACGAGTTCAACGCCGACGGTCACGCCGCCGCCGAGCAAAACAACTCCGCGCGGGTCGCGCTCGACGTCATCCGAGACCTGAAGGTCGCCGACCTGGCGGTGACGTCGAGCGGCCCCCTACAATCCGGCGGGACGCTGACGATCGCCTGGACCGACGCCAACGCGGGCGACCTGCCCGCCGGCGGCGGTTGGTACGATCGCGTGACGGTTCTCAACACGACGACCGGCCAGACGCTGCTGAACACCACCATCTATTACGACGGCGACGTCGCTCCCGGAGGCGGCGTCGACCGCTCCCACGCCTTCCGCCTCCCCGACGGCGTCGCCGGCGTCGGCGCGATCACCGTCACGGTCACCGTCGACGCGACCAACCGAGTCGTCGAGTACGACACGGCCGACGACGCCGAGGCCAACAACTCGGCCGCGGCCGCGACCGCCTCGACCCTGGCCCCCCACGCCGACCTTCAGGTCGCGGGCCTGACGGTCGCGCCGGCCAATCCGGTCAGCGGCGACACGATCACCGTCTCCTGGACCGACGCCAACGCGGGCGACCTGGCCGCCGGCGGCGGCTGGCACGACCGCGTGACGATCCAGAACACGACGACCGGCCAGACGTTGCTGAACACCACGGTCTATTACGACGCCGCGACGCTCGGCGACGTCGCCCCCGGAGGCGGCGTCGACCGCTCTTACGCCTTCCGGCTGCCCGACGGCGCGTCGAGCGTCGGCGCGCTTCGCGTCACCGTCACGGTCGACGCGACCAATCGAATCTTCGAATACGTCTCGTCCGGCGACGCCGAGGCGAACAATTCGGCCGCGGTCGAGATCGCCGTCGCGGCGCGTCCCCATCCGGACCTGCGCGTCACGACGATCACCGTCAGCCCCGCGACCGGGATCCAGCTCGGCCAGAGCGTCGACGTGTCCTGGACCGTCGTCAACGACGGGAACGCCGCCGTCGTCGGGGACTGGACGGACTCCATTTACCTGTCCTCGGACGCGGCGGTGGGCGACGACCTGCTGCTGGGCCAGTTCGCGGCGAGCGGCCTGACGATCGCCGCGGGAGGGAGCCTCGTCCGAACCGGCCGGATCACCCTGCCGACCTTCGGGTCGGGCGACCGCTGGCTGATCGCGCGGGCCGACGTCCGCGGCCAGATCGCCGAGCTGGACGAGACGAACAATGACGCGGTGGCCGAATCGTCGATCCATTTGCCGACGGCCTTGACGCTGACCCTGGACCGCGCCGAGGTCTCCGAGGCGTCGGCCGCCGGCGCCGTCCGGGGGACGGTGACGCGCAACGGCGACGCGACCGGCGACCTGACCGTGACGCTGGCCTGGAGCGCCCCCGGCCGCCTGGGGGCGCCGGCGACGGTCGTCATCCCCGCCGGGAGGACGTCGGCCTCGTTCGCCGTCGCGACGATCGACAACGGGCGGGTCGACGGCGATCTGGACGCGACGCTGACCGCCTCCGCGGCCGGTTACGAGCCGGGGACGGCCGGGCTGCGGGTGCTCGACGACGACAAGCCGACGTTGACCTTGACCATCGCCGACCGCGTCTTCGCCGAGAACGCGACCAACCCCGCGACCACGGCGACGATCCGCCGCAACACGCCGACGACGAACCCGCTGGTGGTGACGCTTCAAAGCGACACCCCCACCAAGGCCGGGGCCCCGCTCCAGGTGACGATCCCGGCGGGCCGGGAATCGGTCGTCTTCAACGTCATGGCGGTCGACAACAACGTCATCGACGGCACCCGCCACGTGACCTTCCGGGCGACGGCGACCGGATTCGTCGCCGGCGCCGACGCGGTCGACGTGACCGACGACGACGTCCCGCAACTGACGATCAAGCTCTCCACGGCGCGGATCTCCGAGGGGGCGCCCGCGCCGGCCGCCATCGGCACGATCACCCGGAGCGTCGCCGGCCCGTACCAGTTGACGGTGGCCCTCGCGAGCCTGGACTCCTCCGAGATCCTGGTCCCGGCCGCCATGGTGATCGCGCCCAACCAGACCAGCGGCACGTTCCCGATCCACGCCGTCGCCGACGGGATCGTCGACGGCCTTCAGACCGTCACGATCGTGGCGCGGGTCGTGACCGACTCGGGCGTGGTCCTCGACCTGGGGACGACGGCGGCGACGATCGAGGTCGCCGACGCCGACGGTCCCTCGCTGCGGATCGATCTCGACAAGAGCGTGATCTCGGAGCGCGGGACCGGGACGGCCACGGTCACCCGCAACACGCCCCCGGACGCCGACCTGGTCGTGGCGATTCAAAGCGGCGACGTCGGCGAGGCGACCGCGCCGGCCTTCGTGACGATCCCGGCCGGGCGGGTCGCGTCCGACCCGTTCGTCATCCGCGGCGTCGACGACGGCGTGCTCGACGGCAACAAGGCGGTGACGATCACCGCGAGGGCGGCCGGCCACGGCGACGGGATCGCCACGGTCCTGGTCACCGACGTCAACCTGCCCGACCTCCGGGTGCCGACCGTCACGGTCGGCAAGACGTCGGGCCTGACCGGCGACGCCATCGACGTGACCTGGCGAGTCCGCAACGACGGCCTCTCCTCGGCGCTGGGGTCGTGGACCGACAAGGTCTACCTGTCGGCCGACTCGTTCCCGAGCGACGACGAACTGCTCGGCTCGGTCTCGCAATCCGGCCCGCTGAAGGTCGGCGAGTTCTACGAGGTGACCCGGCGCTACAACCTGCCGTCGACCCCCGGGACCTACCGGGTCTACGTGGCGACCGACGCGGCGAACTTCGTCAACGAGGGGGAGGAGGCGAACAACGTCGGCTCCTCGGTGACGGTGACGGTCGCGCCCGCCTACCGGGCGACGGTCGAGACCGACGTGGAGACGGCGCCCAACGGGACCCCGGTCCCGCTCCGCGGCCGCGTGGTCGCGGCGGCCGAGGGGGTCTCGGTCGCGGGTCGGCCGGTCTCGATCCGCGTGGTCGTCCAGGGCACGCGGCGGATCATCAACGCCGTCAGCGACGCCGACGGCAACTTCACGGCCACGTTCACCCCGCTCCCCTTCGAGGCCGGCCGCTACGCGATCAGCGCCGACCACCCGGGCATGGCCGCGGACCCGGCGCCGCAGGACGCCTTCACGCTCATCGGCATGCAGCCGATTCCGGACCAGCTCTCCCTGCGACTGACTCCCGGCGTGGCGCTCCGCGGCGAGATCACGCTTCAGAACCTCGGCGACGCGCCCCTGACCGGCCTGAGCGCCAGTCTGTCGGGGATGAGCACCGTGGACGCGACCCTGGAAGCGCCCGAGGTCCTGCCCGGCGGCGGCTCGATCAAGCTCAAGTACGCGCTGACGGCCCGCGACGCCTCGTTGCGGCGGGGCCAGATCATCATCCAGGTCCAGACCGCGGAGGGAGCGACGCTCCAGATCCGCGGCGTCCTCGACGTCGTTCCGCTGACGCCGACGCTCGCGGCCAACCCCGGATACCTGGAAACGGGGATGGTGCGCGGCGCCCAGACGTTCGTCTCGTTCCAGTTGACCAACACCGGCGGGGCGCCGACCGGGCCGATGGAGGTCCGGCTCCCCGCGGACTTCGCCTGGCTGAAGCTGGCGAGCGTCGGCGCGCTGCCGCCGCTGGCGCCGGGGGAGTCGACCGTCGTCACGCTGGCCTTGACCCCGGCCGCGAACCTGCCCTTGAACGTCTACACCGGCAACCTGGTCGTCGTCGATTCGAATAATTTCTTCACGAACGTCGACTTCCGCTTCCGCGCCGTGTCGACGGCCGTGGGCGATCTGCGGGTGGTGGTGACCGACGACTTCACCTACCAGGTCGAGGGCGAGCCCAAGGTGGCCGGCGCCCACGTCCGCGTCCGCGACGCCTTCGACAACTCCATCATCGTGGCCGAGACGACCACCGACACCTCCGGGACGGTCACGCTGACCGGACTGCGCGAGGGGAGCTATCTGCTGGAGGTCGAGGCCGACAAGCACGGCGTCTACCGCAACACGATCCGGATCACTCCCGGCATCGTCAACGAGTCGACGGTGTTCGTCCAGCGCCAGCTCGTCACCTACACCTGGAACGTGGTGCCGACGGAGATCCAGGACCACTACAAGATCACGCTCGAATCGACGTTCGAGACCAACGTGCCGGCGCCGGTGGTGACGATCGAGGCGCCGCCGCGGCTGCCGGAGCTGGCGCCCGGCCAAAGCGCGCAGATCGACGTGACGATCACCAACCACGGCCTGATCGCCGCGGAAGGGGTCAAGCTGCAACTCCCCTCGCTGTCGGGCTTCCGCCTGACGGCCCTGAGCGTCGACCTCGGCACGCTGCCGGCCAGAAGCTCCATCACCGTGCCGGTGACCGTCGAACGGCTGCCGGAGGTCGAGGGGCTGGAGGCGGCCGGGGGCGACCCGTGCATCGTCCCGATCGGGACCATCTACTTCTACATCTGCGGCGGCCCGGTGTTCAACACCGCCGTCACGTCGATCGAGGTCGGCCTCAACACGTGCGCCGCGCAAGCGATCCTCGACGCGCTGAGCTCGTTCATCGGCGGCTACGGCGGCTACGGCCCCGGCGGCTACGGCGGGCCCGGCGGGCCCGGCGGCGGCACCATCACCCCGCCGCCGGAGACCAAGCTCTGCGACAACTGCAAGGACGGCATCCTCAAGGCGATCTTCAAGTGCGCGATCAACTTCATTCCGCTGAGCGACGTGCCCAAGTGCGTCGTCTCGATCGCCTCGGCCGGCGAGACCGCCGTCAGCGAGGCGACGAGCGGCGGCCTGGGGAGCGATTCGGCCGCCGACGCCGCCGGCGCCATCCTGGACTGCATGAAGGCGCTCGGCAAGAACGTCCCCTTTCTCGGGCAGTTGCTCTCCATCCTCGGCTGCGTCAAGGGGATCGGCTCGTGCATCGGCTTCGGCCCCGGCCCCGGTCCGGGCGGCGGAGGCGGCGGAGGCGGACCCGACTTCCTTAGCGCGGAACTCTCCGCGGCGCAGGACACGCAGCTTCGCGGCCTGATCGCCGAGTTGAACGAACGCGCGGATCGCATCAAGAGCATCATCGACGCCTTCGCCGTCCCGTTCGGAAACGACGTGGGCTGGGTGGCGACGATGGAGTCGGACGTGCTGTCGGATTGGTTGGGGGCGTTCCTGGAGGCGGCGGCCGTCACGTCGGAAGACGGCGTCCGGGTCTCCGACGCCGAGCGGGCGCGACTGCTCAACAACCCGCTGCCCGACCAGGTCACGACGAGCATGGCGCACGCCTTCGTCGACCGCTGGAACCGCAGCGTCGACTACTGGCGGGAGGGGATCTTCCTAAGCACCCAGGTCCCGGAGGGACGGAACCCAGACTTCATCGCCCTCGACACGATCAACGACAAGTTCCAGGCCGCCAACGACGCGCTCGAACTCACCGCCGCCGAGGGGTTCGAGGACGTCCTCCACGCCGTGCAGGATTCCAAGGACCGCATCCGCGCGGTCCTGGAGACCGACGAGGGGACGTGCGCCACGGTCCGGATCAAGATCGACCAGGAGGCGGTCGTCACCCGCTCGGCGTTCCTGGGGACGCTGGAGATCGACAACGGCAACCAGAGCGGCAGCCTGGAGGGGGTGCGCGTCGAACTCGACGTCCGCGACGCCGACGGCCACGACGCGACCGACAAGTTCGCCATTCGAGGGCCGCAGCTCGCGGGCCTGACGGCCGTCGACGGGACCGGCTCGCTGATCGCCGGCGGCGCCGGCTCGGCCAAGTACACCATCATCCCCAACCGCGACGCGGCCCCGGACGGCCCGACCGTCTACCGGATCGGCGGCGTGCTCCGCTACATCGACCCCGACACCGGCAACGAGGTGGTCTCGCCCCTGCTGCCGGCCAGCATCACGGTCTACCCCGACCCGATCCTGACCCTCGACTACTTCCTCCAGCGCGACGTCGTGGGCGACGACCCGTTCACCGAGGCGGTCGAGCCGTCGGAGGCGTTCTCGCTGGGCCTGCTGGTCCAGAACGTCGGCAAGGGCGCCGCCAAGGACTTCACCATCACCACGGCCCAGCCCCGGATCGTCGAGAACGAGAAGGGCCTGTTGATCGACTTCAAGATCGTCGGCGCGCGGGTCGGCGACCAGGCCGTCGCGCCGTCGCTGACGATCGACCTGGGCCGCATCGACCCCGGCGGCGCCCAGGTCGCCCAGTTCGTCATGACGTCGAGCCTCCAGGGCCACTTCATCGACTACCAGGCCAGCTTCGAGCACGTCGACGCCCTGGGAGACGAGCGGCTCTCCCTGATCGACCGCGTGAGCATCCACGAACTGGTCCACGTCGTCCGCGCCGACCGGCCGGGCGACGACGACCTGATGGACTTCCTGGTCAACGACGTCCCCGACGGCGACGTCTTCCCCGAGACGCTGTACCTCTCCAACGGGACGATCGCGACGGTCAGCCCGGCCGCCAACCTGACCGTGAATCACGCCGCCTCCCCGAGCGCCCGCCAGGTGGTCCTGAGCGGCGACTTCGGCGACGGCTTCGCCTACGGGACGCTGGCCGATCCGGGCGGAGGCATGCGGCTGGACCGCGTGGTCCGCTCCGACGGCAAGGTGCTCCGCGTCGGCGACAACGTCTGGCAGACGCACACCACGTTCGTCAGCGGCGGCTTCCGCCACGAGGACGTGCTGCACATCCTCGACCACGACGCCGCCGGCATGACGTACACCCTGTTCTACAAGGTGGACGACGCGGTCCCGCCGACCGTCGAAAGCGTGGCCGGCGTGACGCCCGACCCGCGGTCGTCCCCGGTGTCGACGGTCGACGTGACCTTCTCCGAGCCGATCGACCTGAACACCCTCGACCACCGCGACCTGACGCTGACCCTCAACGGCGGCCCGAACCTGATCACCTCGTCGGTTACGATCGCGCCCGTCGCCGGCGCGACCGCGACTTACCGCATAAGCGGCCTGGCCGGGCTGACCGCCGCCGAGGGGAACTACGTGTTGACGGTCGTCGGCGCGGGAGTCGAGGACTACGGCGGCAACGCCGCGACCAACGCGCTGTCGACCTCCTGGGCCATGAGCGACCTCTCCCCGGTGGTCGCGACGGTCGGCCCGGTCGCCCCCGACCCCCGCCACGCGCCGATCGATTCGATCGCGGTCGCCTTCACGGTCCCGATCGACCCGGCCTCGTTCACGACCGACGACCTGACCCTGACCCGCGACGGCGAGGCCCTGGACCTGGGCGGGACGACCGTGACGGCGCGGGCCGACGGCGAAACGTTCGACCTGGCCGGCCTGACCGGCCTGACCGCCGCCGAGGGCGTCTACGAATTGACCGTCAAGGCCGGCGGCGTGACCAGCGCCGCGGGCGCGGCGGGCGTCGGCTCGAAGACCGAGCGGTGGGTCGTGGACGTCACCGCGCCGCGGGTCGTGGCGATCGAGCGCCTGGGCACCAACCCGCGTAACATCGTCGTGCAAGGGCTGGACGTCACCTTCTCCGAGGCGATCGACCCGAGCGCGTTCGATTACCACGACGTCGAACTGACCCGCGACGGCGGCCCGAACCTGATCACCGCCGACGTCACCGTGACGCGGATCTCCGACACGGTCTACCGGATCGGCAACTTCAACTGGGTGGTCGGCCAGGAGGGGACGTACACGCTGACGGTCTCCGGCGCCGGGATCACCGACCCGGCGGGCAACGCCGGAACGGGCGTCGTCGCCGAGACCTGGCTGATGGACACGACCCGGCCGGCGACGCCCGCGAACCTTCGCGTCGTCCCCGACCGGGGCGTCTCGGCCAGCGACGGCCGGACCAACGCCACCGAGCTGAGCTTCCAGGGCGACGTCGACCCGGACGTCGTCGAGGTCCGGCTGTCCGACGCCGCCACGGGGGACGATCTGGGAAGCGTCGCGCCCGTCGACGGCCGGTTCGCGGCGGCGCTGACGCTGACCGCCGGCCGCCACTCGCTGGTCGCCCACGCCGTCGACCGGGCCGGCAACGTCAACGCCGTCGACGGCGTCCTCGACGTGTTTGTGGACCTGGCGGCGCCGACGGTCAGCCGCCTGGACGCGGTCGCGCCCGACGTCCGCTCCACCCCGGTCGCGAGCCTGAACGTCGAGTTCTCCGAGGCGGTGGACCCGGCCACCGTCGGCCGCGACGACCTGACCCTGACCCGCGACGGCGTCCCGGTGACCCTGACCGACGCCGTGACCGTCTCCCCGGTCGCCGGCTCGTCGACGACCTTCCGCATCGCCGGCCTCGGCGCCCTCACCGCGACGCCGGGCGTCTACCGCCTGACCGCGCGGGCCGACGGCGTGACGGACCTGGCGGGCAACGCCGGGATCGACTCCCGGTCGGTCGACTGGGAGAACCGCGCGATCGTCGCGCTGACCGTCCTCGACGTGCCCGGCATCGTCCCCAACCCGAGGCGCTCCGCGTTGACCCAGGGCGTGCTGGTCGTCTTCTCCAAGCCGATCGACGCGGCCAGCTTCGACGCCGGCGACATCACGCTCCTGCGCGACGGCGCGCCGGTGGCGCTGACCGACCCGCTCGCGATCGAGCTGGTCGCCGGCTCGACCTACCGCGTCCGAGGGTTGGAGAACGTCACGGCGGCCGAGGGGGTCTACGTCCTGACGATCAGCGCCGCGGGGCTCCGAGGCCTGGACGACGGAACGCCCGGCTCCGGCTCGGCCGCGATCGACTGGCTGGTCGATCTCACGCCGCCGACCGTGATCGACATGGTGGGCGTTCAACCCAACCCGCGCGACACCGCCGTGTCGACCGTGGACGTCGCGTTCTCGGAGCCGATCGCCCCGTCCTCGTTCACGTGGCGAGACCTGAGTCTGACCCGCGACGGCGTCCCCGTCGCCCTGGACGACTCCGTGAGCGTCGTCTTCGTGGAGGGGACCACCTTCCGCGTGACCGGCCTGGAGGCGTTCACCGGCTTCGGCGGCGACTACGCGCTGAGCGTCCTGGCCGCGGGCGTCCAGGACCTGGCGGGCAACTCGGGGACCGGCTCGGCGTCCGGAACGTGGACCAACACCCTGGCGACTCCGGACGCGACCCCGCCCTCAAGCGCCGTCAACCCGCTGCCGGCCGTCTCGGACGCGCCGATCCTCGTCTCCTGGACGGGCCAGGACGAGGCCGGCGGCAGCGGCGTGCTGAACTTCGACGTCTACGTCTCGGTCGACGGCGGCGCGTTCACGATCTGGAAGGCCGCCACCACCCAGACGGCCGATTTCCACGACGCCGAGCCGGGCCGCGAGTACGCCTTCTACAGCAGGGCGCGCGACCGGGCCGGCAACCTCGAGGACGCCCCCTCCGTCCCCGACGCGACCACCACCGCGCGGCTGGTCGTCAACACCGTCCTGGGGACCGTCTTCCACGACCTCGACGGCGACGGCGTCCGCGGCGCTTCGGAGCCGGGCCTGGCCGGCTGGCGGGTCTATCTGGACGTCGACGGCGACGGCGTCTTCGACGACGGGACCGACCCGGTCCAGACCACCGACGCCGACGGCGGCTACGCCTTCACGGTCGCCCCGGGCGTCTACACGGTGGCCTTCGCGCTTCAAGACGGCTGGCGTCACGGCGCCGACGGCGATCCGACGTCCGAGGTCGTCACCATCGCCGCCGGCGAGGCCCGCCGGGCGGACTTCGGGGCGTTCCGACTCGCCACCATCCAGGGCGTCCTGTTCAACGACCTCGACGGCGACGGCGCCCGTCAAGCGGACGAGGGCGGCCTGGAGGGCTGGCGGGTCTTCCTGGACCTCGACCACGACGGCCGGTACGACGACGGCGAGCCGTTCGCCGCGACCGACGCCGCCGGCGCCTACGCCATCGCCGCGCGGCCAGGCTCCCACACCGTCGCCGTGGAGACGCGCGACGGCTGGCGGCTGACCTTCCCGGCCGACGTCGCGGCGGTCGCGCCCGTCGGCGGCCTCGGGGCCTCGCAAGCCCTCTCGGGCAGCACGACCTTCTACGGCACCGGCTGCGGCTGCGCGGGGAAGGAACTGCCGACCTCCTTGACCCAGCCCAACGGCCCGTCCGCGCTCCCCTCCGGCCGCCTCCGCGACCAGGACCCCTCCACGCCGGACGTCGTCGACGTCTTCTACGACTTCCGCGCGATCGGCGGGTTCGTCAACGCCATCACCGAGCGTCAGGAGGCCCTCGCCGAGAAGGCCATGGCGATGTGGACCGAGGCGACCGGCGGGCGCGTCCGGTTCGTCCGAAACGCGGACGCGCCGCGGACGGACGTCCTGGTCGTCGGCGTCGGCGACCTGGCCGCGGTCGGCTACGTCAGCGGTCGCGCCGGCATCCTCGCCCTCGGGGGCGGCGTCACCGACGCCCAGGGGTTCGTCACCAACGCCGTGGTCTGGCTGGACGTCGCGGAGAACTGGGAGGACGTGTACGGCGACGGCGACGTCAGGGGGACCTACGACGGCTTCACCCTCTTCCTCCACGAGCTCGGCCACGCGCTGGGGCTGCCGCACACCGACGGCCTGGCGAGCGGCGACCTGATGAACAGCGTCTACGGCGGCGAGAAGACCGCGATCACCCCCGTCGCCGCCGCCCTGGCGCGGCAGATCTACGGCCAGGGCGGCTTCGGCCTCGAACTCGGCGACCCACCCGCCGGCGCCCGCCGGGTGACCGTCTCCTCCGGCCAGGTCACCGACTCGCTGGACTTCGGCGCACACCGCGAGGAAGTCGCCCCGCCCGCCAGCCCTGGCGACCTGGCGATCGCGCCGGACACCGGCGCGAGCCCGTCCGACGGCCTCACCAACGCCGACGCGATCACGCTCTCCGGAACGCTCGACCGGGCCGGCCTGACCGTTCTCCTCTTCGACGAGACGACCGGCCTGGACCTGGGCGCGGCGACCGTCGCGGGCGCGACCTTCACCAAGGTCCTGAGCCTCGCCGAAGGCCACCACCGCTTGCGGGCCACGACCGTCGACTCCTCCGGCGCGACCTCGACCCCGAGCTTCCTCGACGTGACGGTCGACCGAACCGCGCCGACCGCGACCGTCGCGGGCGTCGCGGCGGGCCCGCGGAAGACCGCGGTCGACGAGGCGACGCTCGCCTTCTCCGAGGCGATCGACCCGGCCAGCCTCGACGCCTCCGACCTGACCCTGACGCGCGACGGCGTCGTCGTCCCGATCGCCGGGTCCGTGACGTTCGAGCGGGTCTCCGACTCCGTCTTCCGCGTCCGCGGCCTGGCCGGATCGACCGGCGCCGCCGGCTCGTACTCGCTGTCGATCGCCGCCGCCGGCGTCCGCGACCCGGCCGGCAACCCCGGCGTCGGCGCGGCCGCCGCCTCCTGGCTCATGGACGCCCAGGCGCCGACCAGCAAGGTCGTCCCCCTGGCCCGACGGCAGCCGTCGCTGAGCTTCGACGTCGGCGCGACCGGCTCCGACCCGGACCTCGCCCCCGGCGTGGCCGGCGCGGGGATCGTCTCCCACGACCTCTTCGTCTCGGTGGACGGCGCCCCCTTCGTCTTCTGGACGACCGTGCCGGCCGCCAACCCGACGGCCACGTTCCAGGGCCGAAGCGACCACAGCTACGCCTTCTACAGCGTGGCCCGCGACGCCGCCGGCAACGTCGAGACCAAGGCCGCGGTGATCGAGGCCAGCACCTACGTCCCCGACCTGACCCCGCCGGAATCCCAGGTCGCGACCGTCGACGCGAACTCCCCGACCTTCGCGATCATCGTGACCGGATCCGACCAGGGGGGCTCGGGGCTGGCCGGCTTCGAACTCTTCGTCCAGGTCGACGACGGCCCCGTCGAGTCGGTCGGCCGCCTTCATGCCGGGACGGCGGACGGCTCCGGCGTCCAGTCCGCCACGTTCTCCTACGCGGCCAGGGTCGACGGCCTGCCGCACGACTACCGCTTCCACAGCGTCGGCGCGGACGGCGGCGGCAACGTCGAGCAGTCCCCGAGCGACCCCGACGTCGCGCTCGCGAGCGTCGTCTTCACGCCGCCCCCCGCCCTGAGCGTGGACGCGATCGACGTGCAGAAGGGGATGAGCCAGCGGTCCTACGTCCGCCACCTCGATCTGCTGTTCAACCGGGCCGACGGCCTCGTCGACCTGCTGGCCAGCCTCGACGACGACGACGCCGGCAACGACCGGATCCGGCTGGTCCGGTACGAGCTGGACGGCTCGGGCTCGGGACAAGTCGTCCCGATCAACGGCCGCCTCCAGGTCGTCGGCCGAACCGTCGCCTTCGACTTCGGCGCCGAGGGGATCGGAGGCGATCGCAACTCGTCCGTCGGCGACGGCTACTACGAAGTCCAGCTCGACCTGGACGGCGACGGCTCCCACGAGACCCAGAAGCACTTCCACCGGCTTCTGGGCAACGTCAACGCCCAGGTCGACCGCATCGTCGACAACCTCGACCTGGCGACCATCACCGCGGCCTTCGGCCATACCGGCGACGGCCTGGAGGAGGACGTCAACGGCGACGGCGTGGTCAACGCGCTGGATCGCGCCCTGGCCACGCGGGCACGCAATCGGTACATTGACGGCGGACTGAAATTGGACGATTGAGGCCGATGGAGTCCTCCCTCGGTCGCGGTCCCTTCGACAACGACCGTCCCGCCATTCCCAGCGGCGGGACGGTCCCGACTTGGAGCGTCTTTGATGAGCATCGTCGAAATGCGCAATCGAACCGTCCTCGGCCTCCTGTCCCTCGGTTTGCTCTGGAGCGCCCCGGCCAGGGCCGACATCGTCGTCACGATCGGCGACGCCCAGATCGCGCCGGGAGGCTCCGGCTTCGTGAACGTCATGATCGCCAGCGATTCCAACGATTCACTGAACTCGTTCGGGTTCGAGTTCCTCGTCACGACGGCCGGCGCGACGCGGCTGGAGTTCGTCGACCCTCAGCCCGATCCCCAACTGACGGATTCCAACTACGTCTTCTTCGGCAACAGCGCGGCCAAGGAGACGCCGTTCCCGGTGGGCGCGGTCGGCACGTTCGACGTTCCGAACGACGACTTCGTCGGCGGGGACTCCACCGATGATTTCAGCGACGAGTTGCTCTCGACCACTCCGCGGCTCCTGGCGCGTCTGCGGTTCACGACCGCGACGGGCCTGCCCCCGGTCGCGGGAGACTCGTTCACGATCTCCCTGGCGAACGGGAACACCTTCTTCTTCGGCAGCAACGCCAACAGCCCCTACAACCCCATCGACTTCACGAGCACCCGGGGGACCGTGACGATCACGGCCGTGCCCGAGCCGACCGGCCTGGTTCTGGCCCTCACGGGGCTCGGAGCGACGCTGGCGGCCGGATCGCTCGCCCGGCGACGCGCGCGCCGGTCGTGACCGCCGGGTCGCGACGCGGGACGAAGACGTCTCAGGGGCGAGGCTCGGGGAGGTCGCGGTCGAGGAAGCCGCCGACGGTCGCCGGGTCGGTGTAACCGTAGCGGGTCAGGACCGCGACGACGGCGTCGGGGCGGTCGGTCAGGATCGCGACGGCCTCCTCGAGCGCCTTGGGACGGGCCTCGATCAGTTGCGCCAGCAGGTCCGCGCGGATCGGGTCGGCGCGGCCGTCGACGACGGGGACCAGCAGGCGGCCGAGACGGACGGCGGCGGGATCGTCGTCTTCGAGTCCCAACGTCGCGAGCCGACGCGCGGCGGCCTTGAGGCCCTCGGGGTCGGTTCGGGCCCAGTCGAGGACGTCGCGGTTGAAGTCCAGCGGGGCGTCGAGTTGCAGGCCCTCGCCCCAGAAGCGGCCCAGGATCGGCAGCGACCGTCGGACCCACTCCGGGGCCCTCGCCTCGTCGCTTCGAGGCCCGCCGGGAGCGTCGGCGAGCAGGCTGAGGGCCCAGGCGCGGGAGACCGCGATCGGATCGGCCACCGTCGCCACTCGCAAGCCTCCCAGTTGCGACGGCGTCGAGGCGTACCACGGCCTCATCGCGAACAGCAGCCTCGTGAACCCCGTGGCCTTGGAATCCTGCGTCAAAAGCACGACGTAAGGGAACCTCTCGGCGCTTCGGCGACCGAGCCGAATGTCGGGCCGAAGATGTCCCAGGGATTGCTGGTCGAAAAAGACCTGCATTGAGGTCTCGGTCCTGGGGTTGAGGTGGTCGATCTCGGCGTTCGGCGGCAGGAGCCGGTTCATGTCGTCGAGCACCCGCGGCGTGAAGGCGTCGTACCAGTAGGTCAACTCGAACCCGCGCCGCCACGCGCCGGGAGTCCCGCCGACCAGGACGTTGTAGTACGACAACTCGTAAGGATGGATCGCCACCAGCGCGTACAGGGCCGGCGCCAGGACGGCCGCGTAAGTCAGCCCCCCGCCCCACCGGACCCGCCTCGCGACGCCGCGGCCGATCCAGACGGCGCCCCAGCCGGCGAAGCAGGCGAGGAAGAAGAAACTCGGCATCATCAGCCGGACGCCGTCATGGGCCGGCGTCGGGAGCATCCGAAGCGCGGGGAGCGTGACCATGTGCATCAGGAAGTAAAGCGGCAGCCGATCCGACCGGACCCGACGCAGCCCCCAGATCACGCCCGCCAGACCGGCCGCGAGGATCGTGGGAGGGACGGTGATCGCCGCCAGCACCCAGCCGTTGCGCCACGGGAGGCTGTACTTGTAAGCCTGCCCGGCGTAGAGGATCAGGATGTCCGGCAAGGCGCCCTGGCGGTCGTTGCTCAGGGTGTAGTAATGGGTCATCCGAACCATCGTCTCGCGCCACCAGGCGGGATTGCCGAGCCACCCGACGAGCGGGGCGAACGCCAGGATCGCCGCGAACGTCTCCAATCCGGGTCGCGAGACGCCCCAGATCCGACTCGACGGCCGTCGCCGAGCCAGCAGCCGCCGCAGCCCCCAGACGACCGCCGGGACCGCCAGGATCGCGCCTGGGAGCGAGGCTTCCGGACGAGTCCCCATCTGGAAGAAAAGATCGGCCTGCGCCGGAGGCGGCAGCCGACGCTGAAGCAGTTGGATCTCGACGAACGCCAGCCCCAGCGGAAGCAGCATCGGAATCAGCGTGACCGCCGCGTCAATCCAAGCGGCGCGGCCGGCCTGGCGGGTGAACGCCCGAGGAAGTCGGGTCGCGAGCAGCCAGGCCATGAGCGGCAACAGCACGACGACCGCCGCCATCTTCTCCAGGAACGCCAGCCCCAGGAACACTCCCACCAGTACGCGCCAGCCTCGGCCGTCGGGATCGCGCAGGCCGTTCCAGAAGACGAGGGCCGTCATCGCCCAGAGAAACATTCCAGGGATGTCGGTGTCCAGCAGGTGCGCCTGGCCGTGGACGCGGGGCGTCAGGAGGAGCGAGCCGGCCATGACCAGGCCCGTCGCGGCTCCGTAACGACGGGCGAGGAAGTGGCAGCCGATCGCGATCGCCGCGGCGAATTCGAGGACCGACGCCATGCGCCGCGACGGGAAATCCTTCATCCAGGCGCCGAAGACCGCGCGGCCCGCCAGGCTGACCTGACCGGCCAGGGGCGGGTGAAAGTTGACGCCATAGCGGGCGTAGGGCCAGTAGTAAAGCAGGGCGTCCGGATCAAGCTGGGCCTTCGCGTCGCCCCACGACCGAACCGCCGCCCACTGTCGCCACCACTGGGCCGAAATCACCTGGCTATAGCGGTAGGCCGGCTCGTCCCAGGTCACGCCGAAGTCCCCCGCCGTCGGCGCCAGGACGGCCGTCGCGGCGAGGAAGACCAGGAGCGTGGGTTTCCACGTCCAGCGCCGGCGCTCCTCCATGGGTTCGTCGTTCGCCTGGATGTTCGGGACGCTCTCGGGCATGATCGGTCCTCGCTCCCCCGCTCGGTTCGGTCGCCCATGATACCAGGGCGCGGGCCGGACACGTCCTCTCAATCGGAGATGCCGACCCATGGCCGCCGACCTTCCCGCTCGGTTCCGACGTTGGTTCGAATACGAGCGCGACGCCCACGATCGCGTGCTGGATTCGCTGGCGACGATCCCCGAGGACCGCCGTTCGAGCCCGGAGTATCGCAAGGCCGTCGACCTGCTGGCCCACGTCGTCGCGGCGCGAAGGAACTGGCTGGCGCGGATCGTCGGCGGCCCGGCCGTCCCCGTGTTTCCCCGCGACGCTCGGATCGAGGACGTCGCCAAGGACTGGACCGAGGCCGCGGCGCTCTGGACCGAGTATCTCGATAAGCTCGACGACGACGAGTTGGCGAGGGTCGTCGAGTACCGTCTCTCCGACGGCTCCGCCGGGCGCGAGGTCGCCGAGGATCTGCTGGTTCAGCTTTACGGTCATTCCCACTACCACCGCGGCCAGATCGCCTCCCTCGTCCGCGCCGCCGGCGGCGAGCCGGCCGCGACCGACTTCATCCACTGGCTGCGGCGGTCGAATTGAGACCCGCGGGCGTCCGATCCCCGCCTCGCCGTCCTGGAAGTTCTGTCGATCGCCGCGAGGCGCTGGTATCCTGGCCCCTTGATGCGACGGGCGCGCGGCGCCCGGTTTACGATTCGAATCGCGCGTGCGGGGCGAGACATGGCGGGATCGTCGGCGATGGCGGAATTGATGGCGGTGATCGCCGAGCGCAAGGCGGACGCGGCGGGCAAGCCGTCCTACGTCCGAAAGTTGATGGACGGCGGCGTCGCGGCGATCGGGGCGAAGATCGTCGAGGAGGCCGCGGAGGTCGTCGAGGCCGGCGACGAGCCGGGGGACGCCGGTCGCGAGCATCTCGTCAAGGAGGTCGCCGACCTGGTCTTCCACGCCGCGGTGATGCTCGGCCTGCGCGACCTGTCGTGGGACGCCGTGGAGGCGGAGTTGCAGCGCCGCTCGGGCGTCAGCGGCCTGGTCGAGAAGGCGTCGCGCCCCCCCAGGTCGTAATCCATATCCGTCGCCCGGCCCCTTGAATCGAGATTCCCGAGCAGGAGAAACGCATGGAGCGGAGAGACGATCGTCGCGGCGGGTTGCTGGCGCTGGCCGCGTGCGCGGCATGGATGACGGCCTCGGCCGCCGCCTGGGGCCAGGACGCCGCGGCGCCGCACTGGATCTGGCGGGCGGGGACCGAGGGGCGGAACGTCCCGGCGGAAACCAGCTACTTCCGCAAGGAGGTCTTCTTCAAGGAGCCGACGCGGCTGGCCCTGCTCGCCGCCGCCGACAACGCCTTTGAACTATTCCTGGACGGCGAGAAGATCGCCGCCGGGGCCGACTGGCGATTCCCGACCAAGGTCGACGTGAAGGTCGAGACCGGCCGCCACGTCCTTTCCGCCTGGGCGTCCAACGAGGGTCCGGGGCTGGCCGGCTTCCTGGTCTCCGGCGGCGCTCTCCCCCTGGGACAAGGAGCGCCGGTCCACACCAACCCGTCGTGGAGGGCGACCGTCGAGGCCCCCAAGGGGGACGCCTGGAAGACGCTCGACTTCGACGACTCGGGATGGAAGGCCGCGGCCGACTTCGGCGAGTTCGGCGTCGAGCCCTGGGGACGGCTCGCCCTGGGCCTGGGCGACGCCGCCGACCGCTTCAAAACCGCCGAGGGCCTCGTCGTGGAGACCGCCGCGCCCCACGCGGTGACCGGCTCGGTCGTCGCCTTCGCGTTCGACCCCGACGGCGCCCCCTGCGTCTCCATCGAGCGCGGGCCGATCGCCAGACTGATCGATGAGGACGGGGACGGCAAGTATGAAAAGGCCGTCGTGATCGCCTCGGTCGTCACCAACTGCCAGGGGCTCCATTTCCACAAGGACGTTCTGTACGTCGTCGGCCACGGGCCCCAGGAAGACGGCCTCCACGTCCTGACCGACGAGGACGGGGACGGCGTCTTCGAGAAGGCCGAATCGATCCGCGGCGTCAAAGGCGGCATGGGCGAGCACGGCCCGCACGCGGTCCAGATCGGTCCCGACGGCCGGCTCTACTACAACAACGGCAACCACTCGCACCTGAAGCCGCCGATCGACCCGGCAAGCCCGGTGAACGTCGCCTACGAGGGCGAGCTTCTGCCCCACATGAACGACGCCCGCGGCCACGCCGCCGGCATCATGGCGCCTGGGGGCGAGATCCTCCGCAGCGACGACATGGGCAAGACCTGGAGGCGGGTCGTCGCCGGCTTCCGCAACGAGTACGACTTCGCCTTCGACGCCAAGGGCGAACTGTTCACCTTCGACAGCGACATGGAATGGGACCAGGGCCTCCCCTGGTATCGTCCCGTCCGCGTCAACCACGGCGCGATCGGCGCCGAGTTCGGCTGGCGCAACGGCGCGGCCAAGTGGCCGCCGTACTACTTCGACAGCCTTCCCGCCGCCCTGGATCTCGGCCGCGGCAGCCCGACCGGCGTGACCTTCTATCAGGCGTCGCTGCTCCCCGAGGAGTACCGCGGCGCGTTCCTCATCTGCGACTGGTCGCAAGGCCGGATCCTGGCCGTGACGCTCAAGCCCGAGGGCTCGACCTACGTCGGCCAGGCCAAGGAGATCGTCAGCGGCCAACCGCTCAACTGCACCTACGTCGAGGTCGGCCCCGACGGCTGCGTCTACTTCACCACCGGCGGCCGCGGCACCCAGGGGGGCCTCTTCCGCCTCAAGCCGACCGCCCCGCCCCAGGCCAAACCCGCGCCCGCCGACTGGCTCGCCGAGGCGCTCGACGTCGATTCGCCGCTCTCCAGCTTCGCCCGCAAGCATGTGGAAACGCTCAAGGCCGCCAACGCCGACGCCTGGGCCGGCAAGCTTGAGGAGGCCGCCCGCGACGCCTCCGGCCGGACCACCGCCGCGCGCCGGGTCCGGGCGCTCGACGTCCTCTCGACCCACGGCCCCGAGCCGTCCGAGGCGCTTCTGGTCGCGCTCGCCGCCGACCCCGACGCCGACGTCCGCGGCCGGGCCATCTCGCTGTTGGCGTTCCACGCGACCGACGCCTCCCGCGCCGCGCTCGCGACCGCCCTGGATGACAAGGATCCGTTCGTCCGCCGCCGGGCGTGCGAGTCCCTGATGCAGCAGCCGGCCGAGACGATCCCCGTCCCCGCCCTGCTCCCCCTGCTGGCCGAGCCCGACCGCTTCCTCCGCTCATCGGCCCGAACCGCCATCGAGCACGCCGGGCCCGCGCGGTTCCGCGACGCCCTGCTGGCCGTCGGGAGCCCTCGCGCCAAGCTCGACGCGATGCTCGCGCTGGTCCGCGCCTCGACTCTCGACCAGAAGGCGCAGGACGACCTGTTCGACCGCCAACTAGTCATGCTCCGCGAGACGCTCGACCCCGCCTTGCAACTCGACCTGACGCGGTTGATCGGGCTGACGTACCTGCTCGGCCCGCGCAAGGCCGAGGCGCCGGTCTCCGCCGACTTCCGCGCCCGGCTCCTGGCGATGTACTCGCGCGATACCGACACGCCCCTGAACCGCGAGGTCGGCCGGCTGCTGGCGTTCCTCGACGAGCCCGAGGCCGTCGCCGCGCTTCTGGACCATCAGGACGCCGTCGCCGACACCGCCGCTCAGATCCTCGACGCCCACTGCCTGCGCGCGATCAAGGCGGGCTGGACGCCCGAGGCCAAATCGCGGTACTGGGCCTGGTTCGACCGCGCCTGCCTCTGGGATGGCGGCTTCAGCTACCTCGGCTACCTGGACGCGATGATCCGCGAATGGCTCCCCGTCCTGACCGACCAGGAACGCGCCGACCTGCTCGCCCAGGGCGAGAAACACCCGTTCCCCACCCGCGTGCTGGCGCGCGAACTGAACGAGAAGGATCCCGCGGCCGTCGCCGAACTGGCGGGCCTGTACGGGCGGCTGACGGCCGCCAAGGTCGCCGGGCCGCACGCCGACGACCTGAAGGCGACGATCCTGGAGAAGCTGGGCCGAAGCCCCGGCGCGGAGGCCCGCGTCGCGCTCCGCGCGCTCCTGGAGGCCGACCCCTCCAGCCGCGACCGCCTGATCCGGGCCCTCGCCGAGCGGCCCTCCAAGGAGGACCTGCCCATCCTCGCCTCGGCCCTGGACTCCCGCGACGCGAACACGCTACGGCTGGCGCTCCACGCCGTCGCGCGGGTCGACGCGGTCCCCGACGGTCCCGAGGCGCCCGCCGCCCTGATCCGTCTGGCGCGTCGCGGCGACCCCGCGCTGCAAATGGCGATCCGCCAGATCGCCCGCCGCTGGATCGGTCGGCCGTCGAAGGGGGATTCGGCGTCCTTCGATACCGAGATCGCCTTCTGGGATCGCGCTTACCGCGAGAAGTTCCCGAACGGCCCCGCGACGACCGAGACCGCCGCCGCGCCCGTCGCGCGCGACCTGGCCGACCTGGTCAAGAACGTGCTTCAAGCCGACGTGATGAAGACCGCCTCCGCCGACCGCGGCAAGACCGTGCTGGCCAAGATCCGCTGCCTCGACTGCCACAAGTTCGGCGACCAGGGCCAGGGCCTGGGCCCGGATCTCACGACGGTCAACAGCCGGTTCCAGCCGGTGGACATCCTGGAGTCGATCGTCGCGCCGTCGAAGGTGATCTCCGACCAGTACAAGCCGATCATCGTGGCGACCGACGACGGTCGGGTCGTCGGCGGCATGCCCGTCGTCGCCGACGGCCCGACGCTGGTCCTCTTGCTCTCCGACGGCTCCAAGGTCTCGATCCCCAAGGACGAGATCGCCGAGCAAAAAGCGTCCGCCGTCTCCGTGATGCCCGAGGGCCTGCTCGACCCGCTCTCCTACCAGGAGATCGCCGACATGCTCGCCCTCTTCGAGTCCGTCCCCCGCGTCGCCGCCCCCGACCAGGCGACCGGCCGTTGAGTCAAAATCGCGTCCCCTCTCCCACCTGGGAGAGGGTGGCCCGAAGGGCCGGGTGAGGGTCGTCGCGCTTCGGAGGGAGCGTGGGCTCCCGCCCGGTGTCCGCGTCGCACCCCCGAATCGTCGCGGGGTGAACCCGGCGCGGTCTTGCCAGGGGACGCCTTTGTATCACGAGTGAAATCAGGATCGACGCTGACTTTCCCTGCGAGCGAAATTCGGATTGATGCCGACTTCCCCAGCATGACGTCTGACACCACGGACCTTGCGACCGAATAAGCAATCATCAAGGGGTGTCGCCAGTGTCGGCGGATTCCCGCAAATGCTCAAGATTCAGAGTCCAACCACGGTCCCTGAACTGCTGAAGCACCGACTGGCGAACGGCCTCGTTGGCCTTGGCCCCGGAGATAGGTGCCAACTGCTTGCCTATCTCAGTCAGTGTGATTTGACCTTGCTCAAACGCAAATACCTTCGATGGCGTAGCTAAAATCTTATGCAAGATGGTGCGTTCCCCAAAATAATCAATCGTAACACCGATATTGGAGCGATCGGAAATAAAACTTATGTTTGTATTTAACCCGGCAATGTGAAATCGAATCAACCCCAGAGACTCCATGTGCATTAGATTATTGAATTCCAGGTCAACACCGCTGGTTTCCCTGTAAATATTAGGATCAAAAATAAAGGGGGATGCTTCCGACGTGAATCCAAAATAGTATGTCCAAAGGCATGAACAAAACCGCGTGAATATATCAGCGTCTTTCTTGCTCATTGTGCGGACGCAGTTCAGCGTTCTAGCCGAATACTTCCCAGGCGCAACCACCTCGCCTGCTAGAATCCGAGCCCATAGGGATTGCATCTCCGCATCGCCGACGTCCTGGCAGGATTCCATAAACTTGTACATCCAGTCTTCGTCAACGGGTTGCTTGCTCGGTTCCTCCGTAGCCGCTTCCACAGCCTTGGCAGCAATGGCATCCAGATTATCTTGACGCCTTTCCTCCAACTGCCTAAGCCTCTCGTTGATTCGCTGTTCTCTTTCCGCTCTAACAACGACTTGGTTAGCCTCCATCTCCTCCATTTCAAACTTGGCAGCCAGCTTATGCACCGCAGCCCTCGCCTTCACCCTATTCATCCGATCTTCGTATTTGGGCTTAGTGATATATCCAAAGATTGGAGCCACGGTATTGACTACCTTGGCCGCCCCTTTCGTGACCGCCGTTTTCAGCGCAGCCGGAACTAACGTCATGACCGTTGTCCTCGTTAATAGGTCGAGCCTGTACCGCCAGCCCATCTCTCAGAACGAAAAGAATTAGAGCATCGCGCAAGTGTCGAGCAGGAGGTTCACTCCATGTATTCCCGGAGTTCCTCCAGCGGTCCCTTGAGATCGTCAGGGACGACGAAAAGCCCCGCGCAGCTTCCGGCCCTCGGCACGCCGGTCGCTGGCGGACGGGGGCGTGGTTCGCGCCTGGGCGTGACGAAAGGCACCACCAATCGCGCCACCGGGCGGTCGTTCACCATGATCGTCACCCCCTCGCCGGGGGTGATTTGGCGGACCAGCTCCGCCAGACGGGCCTGGGCCTCCTCCAGACTGATCGTGGACATCCGCGCGGTCTCCATTATGGGGAAATCGGAGAGTGGACCCACGATCATTCTAACCGATCCCGACCTTGATCCAACCTCGCCTTTATCCTAGGGGTCGTAGCTCTTGATCCTGGAGATTCGCTCGCCGGGGCGGTCGGCCTTCTTTTGTGGTGCAGGCGTCCCGCCTGCTTCCCAAGGCCGTCTGAGGCAGGCGAGACGCCTGCACCACAAGGAGATCTCTGGATTCGAGAGCTACGCGCTACCCGAGGGGACCCAGCCGCGTCGGAGCGGGCGACGCGACGATGTGCGGGCGGGGGACGCCGGGGTGGCGGTCTTTCGGCGCGATGGTCTCGGCTAGAAGGTCGAGCAGGCGGCGGCGGAAGACGGGGAGGGAGTAGGACTCGGCGCGGGCGCGGGCGAGCGCGGGGTCGTGGGGACGGCGGTCGGCCTCCCAGGCGTCGAGGGCCGCGGCGAGGGCGTCGGCGGTGGGCTCGGCGTAGAGTCGGCCGCCGGCGGGGCCGACGGTCTCGGCGGCGCCGCCGCGATTCAGCGCGATCACCGGCGCGCCGCAGGCCAGGGCCTCCACCGGGACGATGCCGAAATCCTCCTCGCCTGGGAACAGAAGCGCGCGGCAGCGCCGGTAGTGGTCGCGGATCTCCTCGTCCGACCGCCAGCCGAGGAACGTCGTCTCGGGGCCGGCCTGGGCCTCCAACCGCTCGCGATCCGGCCCCGCGCCGATGACGACCAACCGCCTCCCCGTCAGCCGACACGCCGTCACCGCCTGATCGACCCGCTTGTACGGCACCAACGCCGAGACGACGAGATAGAAGTCCTCGCGCGTCGCGGCCGGATCGGGCCGGTAAAAGTCGGTGTCGACGGGAGGCTCGATGACGGCGCTATCGCGGCCGTAGCACTCGGCGATCCGCCCTCGAATCGTCTCCGAGATGGCGACGAACCGCGAAACCCGCGAGGCCGTCGCGCGGTCCCAGTCGCGGAGCCGGTCCAAAAGCCCTCGCGCCAGGGCGCGGCGGATGGGGCGGTCGGCCCAGCTTTCGAGGTAGGCGTCGCGGCCTTGCCAGGCGTAGCGCATCGGCGTGAAGCAGTAGCAGACGTGCGGGACGCCCACCGGCACGCGCGCCGACTTGGCGACGCAGTGGCTCAGGCTGACGACCAGGTCGACGTCCTTGATCCGCCAGGTCGCCGCCGCGGCCGGCATCAGCGGCAACAACTTGCGATAATGCCGGGAGACGCCCGGGACCTTCTGAAGCGGCGACGTCCGGATCGCCATCGCCTCGATGGCGTCGCTGGTGGAGCCCTCGCGGTGGATCAGCGTGTACAGCTTGGCCGTCGGAAACGCGCGGCAAAGCACTTCAAGACACTTCTCGCCCCCGCGCATGCCGGTGAGCCAGTCGTGAACGAGCGCGATCCGCAAGCCGGCCAGCGCCTGCGGAACGGCGTCGGAAGAGTCGTTCGCGAGGCTCGGGCCCCCCGCGTCGGCCGCGCGCTCTCGGATGCCGGCGTCCATGCCCGCCCCCCTCGATCGTCGTGTCCGCTGATGGTCGGGCGCGGAGGCTATCCGATCGCGGCGGATCGGGCAAGGCGGCGCGGGGGTGATGGAAGGCTGGACCTTACGTTAGAATGGAGTCGCGACCCAGGTCCGAACCGGGGAGGAACGCGGCGATGGTCAAGATCTTGCGAGGCGTCATCCGGGGTCGGACGATCGAGTTGGACGAGGACGCGGGGATCGAGGAAGGTCGTCCCGTCCAGGTCGTCGTGAAGGCCGAGGTCGAGCCGGCGCCCGGCCGACGTCGATCGGCGGCGGGGGCGATGGCGGAATACTGGAGCGAGGAGGACGACCGCCTCCTGGAAGAGATCGAGCGGGACCGCCACCGGCCCTCGACCCGCGAGGTCCCGGAGTGATTTTCCTCCTGGACACGAACGTCCTCTCCGACCATCTCAAGCGACCGGCGGGGTTGGCCCATCGCTTCGTTCAGTATACGGGCCGGCTTTATACGTCCAGCGTTTCGCTCGCGGAACTTTACGTCTGGGCCTTCGGCCGATCCGCGGGCGACCCGCTCCGGGCCGCCATCGACGACCTGCTGGCGAACGAGGTCCAAATCATCGAGTTCGACAGGGCTTGCGCCCTGGAATTCGGACGATTGCGCGTCGAGTTGAGACGGCGAGGCGTCGGGGTCGACAACATGGACCTGTTGATCGCGGCGACGGCCGTCGCCAGGGACGCGACGCTCGTCACTCGCAACACCGCCCACTTCGTCAACGTCCCGGGACTTCGGCTCGAAGACTGGTCGGCGCCTTGAAACGCGCTCGCTCATGGCGACCCGCGCCGATCGCCCGAAAACGGTGCTCGCGCGTTAGGATGGAATCGCGATCCCCGCGGATCGTCCCCTCTCCAGGCGGGAGCGGGGATGGTTCGTCTCCGTCCGATCCTCATGGAATGCGAAGCCATGCCCACCACCGCCGCCGACGCCTCCCTCATAGCCGAACTGACCGAACTGCTGGGGGAGGAAGGGGTCATCCACCGCCACGACGAGCGGGTCGTCTTCGAGTGCGACGGCTACGTCATCGACAAGGCGATGCCCGACGTGGTGGCCTTTCCGACGTCCACGGAGCAGGTGGCGGCGGTGGTCAAGCTTTGCAACCGTCGCGGCGTGCCGTTCGTGCCCCGAGGCGCGGGGACCAGTTTGGCGGCCGGGACGCTGTTGCCCGAGGGCGGGGTGATGATCAACCTGACCCGGATGAACCGGGTTCTGGAGATCGACGTCCGCGACCGTTACGCCGTCGTCGAGCCGGGGCTGATCAACGTGTGGCTCACGGAGGCCCTGGCCGGCACCGGGCTGCACTACGCGCCCGACCCGTCCAGCCAGGTCGCCTGCACCATCGGCGGCAACGTCGCGACCAACGCCGGCGGGCCGCATACGCTCAAGTACGGCGTGACCACCAACCACGTCCGCGGCGTGGAGTTGGTCACCACCGAGGGAGAGGTCGTCTGGATCGGCGGATTGGTCGCCGACCAGCCGGGCTACGACCTCGCGGGCCTCCTGGTCGGCCACGAGGGGACCTTCGGCGTCGTCACCAAGATCGTCGTCGGCCTGAGCCGCAACCCCGAGGCCGGGCGGACCCTACTGGCCGTCTTCCAGACGATCGACGACTCGGTCTCGGCCGTCTCCGACATCGTCGCCGCCGGGATCGTCCCCGCCGCCGTCGAGATGATCGACAACCTCATGATCCGCGCGGTCGAGGAGGCCTACCACTTCGGCTTCCCGCTCGACGCCGAGGCCGTCCTCATCATCGAGATCGACGGGATCGAGGCGGCGCTCGACCGCGAGGCCCGAGCCATCACCGAAATCGTCCAGGCCCGCGACGGCCGGATCGACCGGAACATCGCCTGGCGGACCCGCAAGGAGCCGGAGTACAAGTCGATCTGGAAGTCCCGCAAATCGGCCTTCGGCGCGATCGGCCGGGTCAGCCCCACGTTCTGCACCCAGGACGGCGTCGTCCCCCGCACCGCGCTTCCCCAGATCCTCCGCTACATGGGAGAGGCGTCGAAACGCTACGGGCTGCGCATCGCCAACGTCTTCCACGCCGGCGACGGCAACATCCACCCGATCATCCTGTTCGACGAGAAGGACGCCGACCAGGTGAAACGCGCCCTGGAGGCCAGCCGCGACATCCTCGCGGAATGCATCCGCCTGGGAGGGAGCGTCAGCGGCGAGCACGGCATCGGCGCGGAGAAGATCGCCATGATGCCCCTGCTCTTCTCCCCCGACGACCTGGCCGCGATGGCCGCCTTGCACGAAGCCCTCAACCCCGGCGGCCTTTGCAGCCCGCACAAGAAGATCCCCATGGGCGGCCATTGCGTTGAACAGGTCGCGCCGGGCCGTCACGCGCCGGCGTGAGCCAATCGGTTCGCACGCGGGCGGGAAGGCGGTATCATTAGGGGAAGCGCGACGACTCGACGTCGCGCCGGACGTTCGAGGGCACCCGACTTGGGCGAGCGCAACAAATACTCGCGATGGCGACGACTTCCCCCCGTCTTCCGCTCCGGCGAGCACAAGCTCCCCGGCTACGAGGACGAGGTCCAGCGCCTGACGCTCTACCTCCCCGGCAGTCTGCTGGACCTGGCGCAAGAACTGGCCGAACGGTACGAGATCCCCACGGCCCAGGAATACTGCGCGCTTTTGCTGGCGAGGTCCCTGGAAGAAGAGCGCGCCCGTCGCCAGGTGGCCGACGTCGAGGCCAGGCGAGGCCCGCTGAAGGGCCTGGCGGCGATCGCCGGCGACCCCGGTTACCTGGCCGAATGGCAAGAGCGCCGCATCGAGCGCCGCTCCGGCGACGATCCCGGCGACGTGGTCGTGCCGCTGGTCCGCCTGCCGGCGATGGAGGACTGGGACGGCGCGGCCCCGACCGTGACCGAGCCCGCCCCGCCCTCGACGATCCGTCTTGAGACCGGCCCCCGCCCCGAACCCGTCGTCGCCCGAACGCCCTCCCCGGAGGCCCCCGCCTTGGACGTCGCCTGGAAACACCTGGGCCCCGAGGGCGGGGACCCCTCGGCGTTCCTCCCGCTCCTCCGTCGCGGCGAATCCGTCCCCGAGGCCGCCGCCGCCGAACTTCTGGACGCCCTGCGTACCCTCGACGAGGAGAATCGCGACGCTCCGGGACTGGAACGTCGCCTGGCCTACACCCTCTACCGCCTGGCCCTGGAACCGCAGGTGCTTTTAACCGAGGTCTATCCCGACGCCTTCGACGAGCCCACCGTCGCCGCGATCCGCGCCGTGCAGGGGATGGTCGAACGAATCCTCAGCCCCGCGCCCCCCGCGGCGACGGAGGCCGGGTCATGATCTCCGACGACCGCTCCGCCTGGCCCGACGCCCCCGGCCTGGGCCCCCTGGGCGACGGCCGATGCGCCTCCGCCGCGTTCCGCCCCAAAACCGTCGCCGAGCTTGCCGACGTCGTGAAGGCCGAAGCCGCCCTGGGCGGCGCGATCTACCCCCAGGGAGGCCGGCTCGCCCTGGACTACGGCCTGCCGCCGGGGCGCCCCGGCGCGGCGGTCGACCTGACGGCGCTCGCGGACGTCGTCGACTACCCCCACGCCGACATGACCGTCACCGTCCAGGCCGGGATGACCGTCGCGGCCCTGCAAGCGCTCCTCGACGAGCATCGCCAGCGACTTTTATTCGAAGTCCCCGAGCCCGACCGGGCGACGATCGGCGGCGCGCTGGCGACGGCGGTTTGCGGGCCGCGACGATACGGCCTGGGAAGGCCGCGGGACTCGATCATCGGCGTTTCGTTCATGACCGCCGCGGGCGTGGAGGTCGACGGCGGCGGCCGGGTCGTCAAGAACGTCGCCGGCTACGATTTCCCCAAGCTCCTGACCGGCTCGCTGGGGACGCTCGGCGTCATCACCCAGGCCACGCTCAAGGTCCGCCCCAAGCCCACGGCCTCCGCGCTGATCTGGCTGACCGCCCCGACGGTCGAACCGCTCGACGCCCACGTCGCGGCGCTCAACGCCTCGTCCGTCCGACCGACGGCCGTCGAGCTGCTCAACCCGTCGGCGGCGACGCATATCGTCGGACTTCCGGGGCTCAAGACGAGATTGTGGACCCTGGTCGTCGGCATCGAAGGCGATCCCGATTCGGTCGCCTGGCAGGTGGACGAGTTCCGCCGCGAGACCGGCGCGGACTTCGAGGTCGTCCGCGACGAGGACGAGGTCGAGCCGCTCTGGGCGGGGCTCCTGGATTTCCAGACCGGGCCCGCTCCCCTGGTCTGTTCCGCCAGCCTCCGGCCGTCGCGGGTCGCGGCGTTCCTGGCCGGGCTGGACCCGGAGCGCTGGGCGGCCAAGGCCCACGCGGGCGACGGCGTCGTCTGGCTGAACGCGCTCGAGGGATGGACCGAGGACCAGGCGGTCGAGGCCGTCGAATCCGCGCGGGCCGTCGCCGTCCGCGACGGCGGCAACCTCGTCGTCGCGTACTGCCCGACCGCCTGGAAGCCCCGCCTCCGCGTCTGGGGCGAGCCCCGCGGCGACTGGGCGTTCGGAAGGAAGGTCAAACAGGCGCTCGACCCCGACGGACTGATGAACCCCGGTCGATTCGCTGGCGAGGAGGCTTTGCGAAAATGACGACGAAGCGAGCCGAAAACGATCTTCCCCCCTTGCGGGGGAAGACAGACCGCGCAGCGGTCAGATGAGGGGGACGGCGCGCCAGAAGACCGTCGGAGTCCGCAAGCCATCCCGAACGACTTGGGATTCACACGGTGGTCTTGCTCGTCGTCCCCCTCATCCGGCCCTTCGGGCCACCTTCCCCCGCGAGGGGGGAAGGGCGTTTGGGATCTGGATCCGAAGCGTCCTCGACACATCGGGGGGAGGGCTGAACCATGGCGACGGTTGAGACGGACGCGCGGACGGTCGAGACCACCGGAGAGACGACCCCCGTCGACCTGGCGTGGCTCGCCGAACAGATCCCTTATCGCTTCTACCAGGAGTGCATCCACTGCGGCTTCTGTTTGCCGACCTGTCCCACCTACGTCCTGACCGGTGACGAGAACGACAGCCCCCGCGGCCGGATCTACCTGATGAAATCCGTCGCCGACGGCCGCCTCGCCGTCGGTCCCGAGATCCGGAAACACCTGGAGTTCTGCCTGGACTGCCGCGCCTGCGAGACCGCCTGCCCCTCCGGCGTCAAGTACGCCCGGCTGGTCGAGCCGTTCAAGATCGAACTGATCCGCAAGACGCCGCCGGGCAAGGGGTTCGGCACGCTCCAAAAAGTCGTCCTGCACCACCTGCTCCCGTACTCGAACCGCGTTCGGGCGTCGCTCCTGCCGGTTCGGCTCCTCCAGAAGATCGGCCTGATGAACCCGCTGCGCAAGAGCGGGCTCTTCAAGCTCCTGCCATCGACGCTCCGCAACATGGAGGCGACGGTCCCGACCCTGCAACCGGCCTCGAACCTGCCGGAAGTCCTGCCGGCGATCGGCCCCAGGCGCGCCCGCGTGGGGATCTTGCTCGGCTGCGTCACCGACGTCATGACGCCCCAGACCAACTCGGCCACCGCTCGGGTGCTCCGTCGCAACGGCTGCGAGGTCGTCGTCCCTCGCGCCCAGACCTGCTGCGGCGCGATCCATTACCACTCCGGCGCCGAAGCCCCCGCCCTGGCGATGGCCCGCCAGAACATGGAGGCGTTCGACTTCGAGAATTTGGACGCGATCGTCGTCAACGCCGCCGGCTGCGGCGCGATGTTCAAGAGCTACGACCACGTCCTGCCGCCCGAGGAGCGCGAACGCGCGGCGCGATTCGTGGCGAAGGTCAAGGACGTCTCCGAGTTCCTGATGGAACTGGGGCCGATCCCGCCGGACAACCCCCTGCCGCTTAAGGTGACCTACCACGACGCCTGCCACCTCCGCCACGGCCAGCAGGTTTACGACCAGCCGCGACGCCTCCTGGAGATGATTCCGGGGCTGGAACTGGTCCCGCTGGCCGAGAGCGAACTCTGCTGCGGCGCGGCGGGGACGTACAACCTCACCGAGCCCGAGGCGGCCCACCGCCTGGGCCGCCGCAAGGCGGGGAACGTCGAGGCCACCGGCGCGGCCGTCGTCGCCAGCGGCAACATCGGCTGCACGCTTCAGATCGGTCGACATATCCGCGAGGCCGGGCTGAACGTCGAGGTCGTTCACCCCGTCGACCTGCTCGACCGCGCCTACGAGGGAGGCTCCTGACGTGAAGCGCGCGACGGTGCTGGGCGGCGGCGGCATGGGGACCGCCATGGCGATGGTCCTGGACCGCGGCGGGATCGACGTCCGCCTCTGGGCGCGCGATCCAGCCCGCGCCCGCGTGATGGCCGAGGACCGCCGCAACGAGCGCCACCTGCCGGGCGTCGCGATCCCCGATTCGATCCGGATCACCGCCGATCCGGCCGAGGCCATGGACGCCGCCGACGTGCTGATCGTCGCGATCCCGACGTCGTTCCTCCGCGCGACCCTCGCGCCCCTGGCCGCGGCCGCCCCGGCCGACGTCCCGGCGGTGAGCGTCGTCAAGGGGATCGAGATCGGCACGTTCGCCCGGCCGACCCAGATCGTCGCCGAGGCGCTGGGTCCGCGGGAGACGGCCGTCCTCACCGGCCCCAGCCACGCCGAGGAGTTGGCCCGAGGGCTGCCGGCCTCGCTGGTGGTCGCCGGGGCCTCGCCCGCCTTCCGCGAGTCGGCGCGGGTCGCCTTCAGCCAGCCGACCTTCCGCGTCTACAGCAGCGCCGACGCCGTGGGCGCGGAAGTCGCCGGAGCCCTGAAGAACATCCTGGGGATCGCCGCGGGGATCTGCGACGGCCTGGAGATCGGCGACAACGCCAAGTCCGCGCTTCTGACCCGCGGCCTGGTGGAGATCGCCCGCATGGGCGTGAGGCTCGGCGGCCGGCACGAGACGTTTTACGGTCTGGCGGGAGTGGGGGACGTCGTCACCACCTGCTTCAGCCCGTTCGGCCGCAACCGCGAGGTCGGCCGCCGCGTCGGCCGCGGCGAGACCCTGGCGAACGTCCTGGCCGGCATGCCCAACGTCTCCGAGGGCGTCCCCACCATCAAAAGCGTCCACGCCCTGGCCGAGAAACTGAACGTCGAGATGCCCATCACCGCCGAACTCCACCAGGTCCTCTTCCAGGACAAACCCCCCCGCGCGGCGGTGGTCGACCTGATGACCCGCGCGACCAAGGACGAGGACGAGCCGTGACCGACCTTCCCCCGGAATGCGACGTCGGCTTCAAGGAGTGGGCGGGCGTCGTCGCGGCGCTGGCGTCGGGCGAGCAGACGTTAATCCTTCGAAAAGGCGGGATCGCCGAGGACGGCGGCGCGTTCCGGCCCGAGCACCGCGTCTTCTGGCTCTACCCCACCAGGCTGCACGAGGCCGAGCAGGGCCTGCGCGTCCCCGTCCCAACGTCCCCGCCGCCGGCCGACCCGGCGGTCGTCCCCATTCGGTCACTCGCCGTCGTCGACTCGATCCGCCGCGTCGAGCGCGAGGACGACCTGGACGCGCTGGAGCCGTTCCACGTCTGGACCGCGGAGACCGTTCGCAAGCGGTTCCACTACCGCCGTCCCGGCCTGTGGGCGCTCGGCGTCCGCGTCTGGTCCCGCCCCGAGGCGGTCGAAATCGTTCCCACGCCGGAACAACTCGGCTGCAAGACGTGGGTCTGGCTCGACGCGCCGATCGCCACCGCCGGCCTGACTCCGGCGCTCGGTGAAGACGCCTGGGAGGAACTCCGCGCGCGGCTGGCGGCGCGCTTCTGACGTCTCGGCGTCCGCGCGGGTAGAATGCGACGACGAACCCCCTTCTCCCCTTGAGGGAGAAGGTGGCCCGAAGGGCCGGATGAGGGGTGGGCGAGCACACGGGACGCTGGAATTCGGAGCGACCCTCCCCAAGCCGACGTCTTGGGCCGCGCTCCGAACGACGAAGCCCCCCGCGCGCCCTCCCCCTCATCCGGCCGCTTCGCGGTCCGTCTTCCCCCGCGAGGGGGGAAGACCGTTCCTCTCGCCGAACCGCGCCGCAGCGAGCCCCGAATGAACCTCCGCGCCATCGCCAAGGAAATCCGCGACTTCCCCGCCACGGTCCTCTTCAGCGCGAGCTGGCTCCTGGTCTTCGCCGCGATGGTCGCGCTTCGCATGCGCGAACTTCCCGCGCCTTCGCTCTGGCAAGTCCTGGTCGCCGGGATCGGCGACGGCCGGCGCTTCGGCGACCTGACGCTCGCCGACCTGGCCGCCGGGGAATACTGGCGGCTGATCACTTGCAATTTCGTTCATTACAGCGGCGTCCACATAGGGATGAACCTGTTCGCGTTCTACCTGCTGGGGACGCTCCTGGAATCGTGGTACGGGTCGTGGGCGCTGGTGACGATCTACGGGATCACCGGCGTCGGCGGCAACGGGTTGTCGGCCCTGGCGCGGACGGCGATGGGCTCCAGCCCGAACGTCCACTCCGGCGGAGGCTCGGTGGTCATCATGGGTCTGATCGGCGTGTGCGCGACGGCGGGGTGGGCGTCGCGGCGGGAGGGGGACCGCGAACTGACCTGGCAAATGCTCAAGGCGCTGGCGATCACCGGGGCGCTTGGGCTTATGTTCCCGCGTTACATCGACAACTGGGGCCACGCCGGCGGGGCGGTCGTCGGCCTGCCGATCGGGCTGGCGCATCGTCGGCTGCTCGCCGGCGCCGGCGGGCCGCGGGCCTGGGCTCTGGGCTCGGCGTGGCTCCTGGTGATCGTCGCGGGAATCGCCGCGCAGGCGTTGGCGGACCATCGCGAGGCCGGCGCGCGCGAACTCGCGGCGCTCGCGCGGCGGGTCGACGCCGACCGGGCCGCCTATCGGACCCTGTTGGCGGTCAAGGCGTGGGCGAGCCGAGGCGCTGGCGACCCGAGGGCGCTGGTCCCGGCGATGACGTCGCTGGCCCCGGCGCTCGACCGCGAGCCGACCCGCGCGGCGTATCGTCGACTACTCCGCGGAGCGTCGGAATTCACCCGCCGCAAGCCGAGCCCCGAGGAACTCGCGGCCTTCCGCGCCGACCTGGAAGCCGTGATGAAGTCGACCCGCGCCGACGCGGCCGACCGCCTCAAAGAGTATTGGTCGTTGCGACGAGGGACGAGGCGGCCCGCACCGCCGGCCTGACGAGGCCCGAGGCGAGCCTCGCGCCGACGCGACGCTTTCGACCGACGGGGCGGTCGGCCCCGGCTCACGACGAAGCCCGGCTCGGTTCGTCGATCGGGAGGGCGGACGCCTCGCCGGCCTCGTCCCCCTCGACATGGAGGGTGGCCCCGGAACGGTCGACCTTCAGGAAGCCGAGGCGGTCCTGCCAGCCCCCCAGGACGATCAGCCGGGGACGGCCCGGCTGATCGACGGCGCGGTGGACGTGGCCGAAGACCGCCACGTCCACCGAGTCGGGCAGGGCGTCGGCGTAGGCCCGGTAGACCGCCAGGTGGCGGCGCTCGTCCTCCGGCAGCCCGCGGCGGTTCTTCGCCTGAAGCGCGACGTCCATCGGCCGGGCGACCATTTCCGGCAACGCCCCGAAGCCGCGGAAGAACCCGCGCGACTCCATGAGCGCCTTCCAACGCCTCCGCGCGCCCAACAGGTGGCCGTGGACGACGTGCAGCCGGACGCCGTGGCTCTCCACGTCCAACGGCTCGGCGACGACCCCCGCGCCCAGGGCGTCCCCGTAGAAATCCATCAACCAGACGTCATGATTGCCCGCGAGGATCGAAAGCGTCCCGCCCTCCGCGCGAAAGCCGGCGAGGGCGGCCAGCGCCGGATCGCGGGCCAGCCGGTCGGGGGGCGTCCGCGAGCCCATCCAGAAGTCGCACAGGTCGCCGGCGATCAGCAGGGAGTCGGCCGCGGGGTCGAGCCGGCCGAGGAACCGCAGCAGCCGGCGCCCGCGCTCCGGACGGTCTTCGCGAAGATGGACGTCGCTGAGGAGGTAATCGCTCACAACCGCGCTCCGGCCGCGTCTCGGCGAGGGTCACGAACCTTCCAGAACGAACCCGGGCAGGAACCCGCAAGACTCCGCGTGGACCAGCCGCGGCTTCGTCCGGCGTGGCCTTCGGCCCGCGCCCGCTTGGGGCTTCCATAAGGTCGACCGCGACGGCCCGAACGTCAGGTCCGGATGCGGCGAGGACTGCCGCGCCGCGTGGATCAGCACCTGTCGACCGCTTTGCCGGACGGCCTCGCCCGCCTCCCGCAGCGCGATCTCGGGGCGGTTGCACTGGGCGCTTAGGTGCAGCAGGACCAGATGGCGCGCGCGGTCGGGCCGCGATCGTTCCAGGACCGCCGCGACCAGGTCGGCCCCCTGGCGGTTGGACAGGTGGCCGCGGTCGCCCAGGTTGCGGGCGATCAACGACGGGTGGCGGCCGGAGTTCCTCTGCATGGCGACGTCGTGGTTGAACTCGACGGCTAACACCTCGACGTCGGCCAGGGCCTCGACCGCCGCGTCGTCCCAGACGCCGGTGTCGGCCAGATAGCCCACGGAGGCCCCGCGACGCTTTCCCCCCGCGCCGGCCTCCAGCCGAAACCCGAACGTCGGGCCGCCGTCGTGCCAGGCGGCGACCGGCTCGATCCGGAAGCCGCCGGGCGCCAGGAACGGCCGGTCCTCGTACCGGCGAACCAGGCCGGCGGCGTCCAGCGCCGCGAACCCCGGATCGGCCGCGAGCGCCCGATGATGGGCCTCGTGGCAGTAGAGCGGCACCCCCTCGCGCGCCATCCGGCGAAACGCGCCGGTGTCGACGTGGTCGGCGTGGGTATGAGTCAGGACGACGGCCGCCAGGCGCGACCAGTCGGCGCCGACGCCCGCCAGCCGTTCCGAAAGCGATCGGACGCCCAGTCCGGCGTCGATCAGGATCCCGGCCCCGCCGTGGCGGAACAACGCGGCGTTCCCCTTCGAGCCGCTGCCGAGGACCGCGAACTGAAAGGCCATGCCTCGCTCCCCATCCGCCGCCGCCTCGACTCGATGGGGACCGGGGTAGGCTGGGTCGCGACCCAGCCCGCGCCAGCCTCGGCCTCTTCGGGCTGGGTCGCGACCCAGCCTACGGGAATCGGCTCGCCATCCGCCGCCGTCGGCGCCTCGACGTGATGGGTTTTAGTGTAGGCCCACCCCCTCTTTCCGGCAACCCTTCTCTCGCCGCGCCCGCTCGTCGGGCCTCCATGCCGAACCGCCGGAATCGGAATCGGGCTCAAGTCCGGCCGGCGCGAGGTCGATAAGGATCGAAGTGATGCGACCCCTAGCGCCCGCCGCCGTCGAGCCACGCGCCATGAACCGCCAAGTCGTTCCCAGCATGCTGCTGAGCGTGTTCATCGTCTGCTTCTTCGCGGTCGTCCTGCGTCCCGTCGAGCCGTCGGGAGGCCGAGCCGCCGTCGAGCCGCCTCTCCCAGCCGAGTCCTGGGAGTCCCCGCCTCCGGTCGCCCAGACCGAACCGAAAACCGAGCCCGAATCGGAGCCCGAGCCGAAATCCGAGCCCGTGCCCGTCGAGCCCGCGCTGGAGCCCGCGACGCCGCCTGAGCTGGTCGCGAAAGCCGCGGCGGCGCCCGAGCCAAAGCCGAAGCCGGATCCGACGCCCGAGCCGATCGCCGCGGACCCATCGCCTCCGTCGCCGATCGAGACGGCGGCCCGCGTCGCGCCGAAGGTCGCGGAGCCGTCCCCTCCACCTCGAATGGAGGACCGGGCCGAGATCCGGATCGCCAGCACGCCCGCGCCGCGACGGGTTCCGCATCCGCTTCCGCCGCCGCCCGAGCCGCCCCCGGCGGCGGAGGCCCCCGCGCCGCGGCCGTCGAAGGCGAAGGAGGTGGAGCTGGTCTCGATCCCGCGGGTCGAATCGGAGTCGACCGTCATCGGCGAGGGGGAGACGCTGGAGGACGTCGCCCTGCGGGTCTACGGCAGCCGCGCCGCCGCCGCGACGTTGCGCGACGCCAACCGGGGCCTCGTCGGGCGTCTCCGTCCGGGGGCGCTGCTCTGGACGCCTCCGCGCTGAAGTTCGGTTCAGCGCGGGGCGGGCTCGGCGAGCCGCGCCTCCAGCGCGTCGAGGCTCGCGTCGAGTTCCGCGAGCGCCTCCGGCGACAACTCGCGGCGGCCGAAGCGGACCTGGTAGAACGCCTCCACCACCTTCTCGGGAAGCGCGGCGACGTCCTGGCGGTCGCCGTCGTCGCGTCCGCGCAGGAAGCGGAACGCGCGACGGGCGAACTCGCCCTGGGTCTCGGCCGGCGCCCGTTTCAGGTCGTGACGGGCCAGAAGCAGCACCAGCCGCCGATAGAAGCCGACGCCGGAGACGCCCATCGACTCGTCGACGGGGCCTCGCCACCAGCCGAGCAACCGACGGCCGAGCCAGACCGTCGCTCGAAACAGCGCCGCGACCAACGACAAGATCAGGAACGAGACCGCGAACCCGCGGAAGCTGATGAACGCCCGAAGGTTCTGGAAGTCGAACAGCGTCGCGAACGTCCGGCTGAGCCAATCCCAGAGCATCGCGTAGCCCTCGCGGATCTCCAGAAAGAGCCACTTGACCGGGCTGTAAATCTTGGCCTGGCGCTCGGCGTTGTAACCCTGGATGTAGAAGACCCAGACGTATCGGATCAGGTCGGTGACGCCGCGGAAGCGCGAGGAGATGCCGCCGATCCGCGCGATCGACTCCTCGCGCTCGTTGCCCGGAGTGGGGTCCAGCGAGAGCCAACGGGGACGGCCGGAGGCGTCGCGGCCGAGATACGCCTCCACCCAGGAATGGGCGTGCTTCTGCCGCACGGTCATGATCTGGGTGAAGTTGTTCCAGTCCCCCCCCTTGAAGCCGTTGACCATCCGCGCCGGGATGCCGACGGAGCGCAGAAGCAACGTCAGGGCGCTGGCGAAATACTCGCAGTGCCCCTCCCGATGGTTGACCAGGAAGTCGACGACCGGGTCCAACGCGAAGTCGACCCGGTGCATCTCCAGCGAGTAGGCGAAGACGTCGGGGTCCAGCAGGTAGGCTTCAAGCGCCCGGGCGCGGGCCTCGACCCCCTCGGCCCCCGGGTCGGCGCGGCGGGAGACGATCGGCCGGGCGATCCGCTCCAGGGGGGCGCGCAGCTCGTCGGGGAGGTCCAAAAGGACGTTTTCGATCCGGTCGTCGCTGGGAGCGTCCTCGCCGGCCTGGGGGGAGTTCGGGTCGAGGTCGGAGACGACCTCGTAATCGTAAGGCCCGCGGACCTCGCCGCGGTAGATGGTCCCGTCGATGGCGTTGAGCACGGGGCCATGGCCCATGCGGCGGGAGGGGGAGTCCACGGCCAGGAAGGGGCGGATGCCGAAGAGGCTGGGCGAGTCGTTGGCCTCCAGCTTCACGACCTGGCGGAGCAACGCCCGCGTCGCCGCGGCCCTCTCGCGGAAGCTGGGGAAGCTTCGCTGCGAGCGGTAGTTCTGGCGCCGCCAACGGCCCTTCTCGTAACCGTTCAGCGTGATCCCCCGCCACAAGGGTTCGGCCGGGGGCCGGACCGGATCCTTGCGGGCGTCGGTGAACTCCACGGTCATCACCGGAGTGTCGTTCTCCAGGATCTCGCCGAGCTGCCCCAGCTCCACCTCCTCGTCGAACCCGGTGAGGTGCTCCGTGCTGGTCGGCCCGTACCGCGACCGCGACGTCCCCTGCTGCCGCGGCAGGAGCAGGAACACGAAGAACCCCAGCCCCAGCGTAAGCGCCATCACCCGCGCCGTCGCCCAGAAGTAAGGCGCGTCGAAGAGGCCGCGGTAGGGGTCCCCGGCCAACGGCGAGGGCGACGACAACCCACCCGCCTCGTCCGGCGCCAGGAACCGCGCCGCCTCGCGCTGGAGGAAGAACTGGGCCAGCACCCAGACCGCCAGCACCGCCCAGAGGAACAACCAGATCCCCACCTGGTCGCCCATGTTGATCACCGACCCGATCAGGGCCTGCATCAGACCGACCAAAAACAGGATCCAATCGTCCTGTTGCCGCTTGGGGAGGAAGTACTTGACGAGTTGGAGCGAGACCAGCCAGTGCCCCAGGCAGCGGATCAACTGGGTCTCGTCCAGTCGGTACTCCGCGTACATCAACCCCAGCGAGCCGACCGCCAGGACCGTCGCCACGCCGGTCGGCAGCGCCCACTGGGGCTTGCGGTCGACGGTCAAGAACGCGGCCAGTCCGGCGGCGGCGACCAGCGGCGGCAACAACCAGCCGCCGCGGTCGTCGGTCGAGTCGGCGCACAGGGCGGTCGTGGCGACCGTCATCATCAGATAGAAGCTGGCCCGATAGACCAGGTGGCTGTTCACGACCCGCCCCCCTTCCGCGCCCGCCAGGCCGGGGTCCCGTCGGACGAGACGGTCTCCTCGATGATGACCCCGTCGTCCTCGGGCTCGGTCGCGAAGATCCCCCGGCGGCGCTCGTCCTGGGTGGAGTAGCGGTCGGCCTCGGCGGTGGAGAGGCGTTGGGACAAAAGCCCCCGGGTCTCCCCCTCGGCGAACTGGATCAGGTCGTCCAGTTCCCCCTGGGCCGCGTCGAACGCCAACACCCGCCCCATCAGGCCGCGGGCGGTCGCCGCGTTCAGCCGCGAGGAACGCTCGGCCTCCTCCAAAAGGTTCAACGGTCGGGCGCCGACGACGATCAAAAGCGCGTCGCGCAACGCCGCCGGCGGCAGGGCGTCGATCAGCTCGGCCAACCCCCCCTCGTTGACCGGACGGAGCACGGCCAACTGCTCCAGCAACTCGTGCAAGAGCTTCACCGAGGCCGGACCCTGGACGACCCCCGGCGCGGGCCCGGTCCAGCCCAGGATCAGCCGGCGGCCCTGGCGGCGGCAGGTCTCCAGGCAGACCGTCGCCGCGAACGAGATCGCCCGCTCCACCGCCTCGCGCTGCTCCGGCGCGACCTTGACGCGCGGGAGCCACGGGTCGATCAGGATCGCCAGGTCCTGCTCGTTCTGCTGCTCGAACTCCTTGACCATCAACTGGCCCCGCCGCGCCGAGGTCCGCCAGTGGATCCATCGCGAACTGTCGCCGGAGCGGTAGTCGCGCAGGCCGTGGTATTCCTCCTGCTGGGACGAGCGGTCGTGGCGGCGCCCCAGCCGGTTCTCGCTGGTCTGGCGCTGAAGTTGAAACCACCTGCGGGTCAGCCGGCCGATCCGCGGATAGACGTAAAGCGTCTCCGGCATCGGGATCGTCACCCGCCGCTCCACGATCCCGAACGGCGCGCGGGTCCCCAGGTCGAGATCCTGAAACCGATACTTCCCCCGTCGCGGCGCCTCCCCCTGCCAGCGCGTCCGCGCCCGCTCGCCGGCGGCCACCCGGGGGAAGAACGCCCGAGGGGTCGTCGCCGCGTCGGACGCCCCGCGCTCGGCGGGGACGAGTTGGTCCTCCAGGAACAACGCCAGGGCGGCCATGCGGCGGCGGTCGTTCCCAAGCGCGTAGTCCACCGTCAGGGGGTCGCCGGCGAAGACGTAGCGGGGGCCGCGGCGCAGGACGCTCAGCCGCCGCACCATGGCCCGACTGCCGAACCACGAGGCCACGAACGGCCCGGCCGCCGTCGTCGCCACCAGCAGGATCAGGTTGATCCGCTGGAGCATCCCCGCGGCCAACAACACCAGCATCACGGCGAAGTAGGCGAACCCCTCGCGGGTGACGATCGTCCGCTCGGTCGGCACCAGGGCCTGGATCAGCCCCTTGGCCAACCGCTTGGCCCGGCGCCTCCGCGGCGGCGGCGATCCGGGTCTCTCCTCCGCGCTCATCGTCCGTCCCCCCGGCCGCGCCGGCTCGTCCCAGAGTCCGCCCCGGAGCCCCTCTCCACTCGCGACGACGGCCTGGAAAGGGGACGGGCGGCTCGGAAGACCTCGGAGCCAGCCCCCGTTTCCAGACCGACGCGATCACGTCGGCGTCTTGACTCGATCGACGACGTCCCGAATGATCGCCTCCGCGGCCCCGAACTCGCCGGCCTGGAGGAACGACTTGCCCAGCACCCGATGCGCCAGGACCGGCGTCGCCAGGGTCTTGACGTCGTCGGGGACCACGAAATCCCGTCCCGAGACCATCGCCAGGCTCTGCGCCGCCCGATAAAGCGTCAACGCCCCCCGAGTGCTGACGCCGACGTGAAGGTCCTCGCTTCGCCTGGTCAGATGGACCACGTCCAGCATGTAATCGGCGATCGACTCGTCCACCCGGACCCTCCGCACCCCGTCTTGAAGCCGCAGCACGTCGTCCGCGGACAGCACGGGCTTGAGGTCCCGCACCGGCTCGCCCACCCGGTGGTCGTGCAACAACCGCTTTTCCTCGGCTCGGATCGGATAGCCCATCCGCAGTCGGATCATGAAGCGGTCGAGCTGGCTTTCCGGCAGGACGTAGGTCCCCTCGAATTCGTAGGGGTTCTGGGTCGCCAGGACCAGAAACGGCTGCTCCAGCGGGTAGGTGACCCCCTCGACGGAGACCTGGCGGTCGGACATGGCTTCCAGGAGGGCGCTTTGGGTCCGCGGGGTGGTGCGGTTGATCTCGTCGGCCAGGACGACGTTGGCGAAGACGGGGCCGGGCTTGAAGACGAACTCGCCGGAGGGGGCGTGGAAGACGCTCGACCCCAGCACGTCCGACGGCAAGAGATCGGGGGTGAACTGAATTCGGCGGAACGAACAGTCGATACTGGCCGCGAGGGCGCGCGCCAACAAGGTCTTGCCGACGCCCGGCACGTCCTCGAGCAGGACGTGTCCCTGGGCGAGCAGGGCGACCACGGCGAGCTTGATGGGCTCGGCCTTGCCGAGCACCACCCGACCGACGTTCTCCAGCAGCCTGCTCGTCAGGGCGTAAAGGTCTTCCTGAACCGTGGGCGCGGTTTCGGTCTGCGGTGGGGTCATTCCGTGGGCTCGTCGAGGGCTGGGGCGCGGCCGCCGGGTCCGGAGCGGTTCGAATCACCACTATAATCGCCTCGGCCCGCGAATCCAACGCCCGCGCGGCGGATCGCCGAGGACTTGAGGGACGTGGCGTTTCGTCGAAAACCCGAAGCGAGAGCAAGAACAATCATCCCTTCTCCCCTTGTGGGAGAAGGTGGCCGAAGGCCGGATGAGGGGTGAACCCACGCCGGCATTCGGTCGCGCCCCCCTCATCCGCCCCTTCGGGGCACCTTCTCCCACAAGGGGAGAAGGGGGGAGGACATGCTCATCATCGGTGGGGATCAAGAGAACAAGCCGCGCGGGGAGAGGAGGACGGTGACGGACGGAGACGACGCCTCGACGCCCCTGGACGTCGCGATCCTGGCCGGTCGGCTCGGACTCGACGACGACGGCCGGCCGCTCGGCCCGCTCCTGGACCGCCTGGAGCGCCGGGGGATCGCGCCCCGCATCGTCCTGGCCGATCCTCGCGGCGAGGGGGGCGCGGACCCTCGCGTCACGGTCGTCCCGGCGTTGGCTCGACCTTGGCTGCGGCCCTGGGCGGTTCGTCGCCTCGCCGGCCGAGCCTCGCTCCGGCCGGCCGTTCTGCACGCGCTGGGCCCGGAGGTCGCCGACGTCGCGTTGGCCCTGGCGGAAACCTGGCGCGTCCCCTATTTACAGACCGTCGACGACTTCCGAGCCGCCGAAGAGGGCCTTCGGATCAGTCGCCGGTGGCTGCGCGCGTTGGTCGCGTCCGGCGCCGAGCTACGCGACTTCATGGTCGGGGACCTGGGCGTCCCTTCGAACCTCGTCGCGGTCGTCCCTCCCGCCATGACGGTCGATCCGCTCCCCCGGCCTCCCGGCGGCGCGGCGACGGCGGTCGTCGGAGTCGCCGACCCTCCCCTGGCGGAGACCGGCTTCGCCACGTTCCTGGAGGCCGCGGGGTCGGTCCTGGCGCGGGGCCGCGACGTCGAGTTCCTGATCGCCGCGCGGGGGGGCGACTCGATGACCGTCCACCGCCGCGCCCAATCCTCAAGCATCCAGGAACGGGTGACGGTCGTCGACCTCGTTCGGGTCGGCGTCGGGTTCTGGTCGGTCCTGGACGTCTACTGCCAGCCGACGCTCGCGGCCGACGCCGGACGCTCGCTCGCGCTGGCGATGGCGCGAGGAATCCCCTGCGTCGTCTCCGACGTCCCCGGGCTTCGCGGCTTGATTCAACCGGGACGGTCGGGGCTCGTGGTCCCTCCCGGCGACGCCGCCGCCCTGGCCGACGACGTGATCCGCCTGCTCGACGACCGCGAGGCCGCCGCCGCGATGGCCGAGACCGCCCGCGACGACGTCCGCTCCCGCTTCGACCCCGACGTCGAGGCCGACCGGCTCGCCGCGCTTTACCGCGAGGCCGCCAACTCCGAGGCCGGCACGTCGTCCACGTCCTGACGCAACAGCAGATAGACTCGCGCCGCCGCGCACCAGAAGAAGGCGAAGACCCACGCCGGACACGCCAGGCCGAGCATCGCCAGCGCCGGCCCCTCGACAAGGCCGCCGGACTCTCCCGGCAACATGGGATAGGCCGCCAACCCGATCCCCCAGACCGTCAGATGGATCGACGCCGAGAGGAAGACCTCGAACGCCGCCAGCCCGAGCGTCCCCACCGCCCACGACAGCAGCACGCCCGCCGCGAGCGCCATCGGCCGCCGTCGGACGTACCCGAACGTCCGGCTCACCACCTCGACGGCCCGTTCCGACTCCATCGCGAGGGCGACCGGAACGAGCGGCCACGCCGCGACCATCGCGACCAGCAAGACGGCCGACGCCAGACCGAGGACCAGCGGAACCACGACCAGCGGGACCGCCACGGTCGGAAGGAGTTGGGGAAACAACCGGGCCGCCAGCCCGAACGCCGCCGAACCCAGCGCCAGCGCGAGGGCGATCGCCAGCGGCAGCAGCGTCGCCGCGATCGCGCTTGGCGAACCCCGAAGGCCGGCCTTGACCGCGTCCCACGTCGTCGGCCGCGCGCCGGTCGCCGCCTCGACGACGGCGAGCCGGGCCACGGCCGTCCCCGTCACTCCAAAAACGACGATCGCCCAAAGTAGCCGCAAGAACGCGGTCGGCGCGCGGTCGCGGCGACCGTCGACCGCGAAGACCTCCGTCAGCGGGCCGATCAGCGCCCGAGCCGGCGCCGTCAGGTTCCACGCCGGCCGACGGATCGCCTCGGCGAAGTCCGTCACCGACCGGAACGGCGAACCGTAGAGGCTGTGGAATTCCAGCACCCGCGGCGGGGGCCCCGGCCGAGACGGCGGCGCGATCGACTCGATCGCCGACCACCCGAGTTGCGCCACCACGATTCCGACCGCCGCCAGCACCAGCTTGCGGACGTCGAACGCCGAGGGGACCGCGCGGGTCAGGCGAAGCCAATCGTTCAGGCCGACGCGGTCGCGGCGGGGGGGGATTTTCGGCTGCTCGGACATGCGACTTCCCGAAGACGTTTTCTCGAAACGTCGCGAGTTTCGAGGACGAGCCAACGGCCTTCCCCCCTCGCGGGGGAAGGTGGCCCGAAGGGCCGGATGAGGGGGGCGAATCAGAGAGCCGTCGGGATCCCGAGCCGTCCGGGCCGGCTTTCGACTCTCCGACGGCTTCTCGTCGCGCCGTCCCCCTCATCCGGCCGCTTCGCGGTCTGTCTTCCCCGCGAGGGGGGAAGACCGTTTTCTCATCGACCGTTCCGAAATCCGTGACGACCAGCCGATTCAAGGCTGACGGCAGGCCAGGACGACGGCCTCGCCCACCGGGACGATCATCGCCGGGCCGATCGCAGCGGGCAAGAGGACGGTCTCCCCGCGACGCAAGGGCAGGTCGCCCCGCGGGCCGGCGACGCGGACCTCGCCGTCCAGCACCATCAGGATCGTGAAGCGGTCGCCGCCGCCGATCGTAGTCGGCGTGCCGAACGTCCAGCGCTCCAACTCGAAGTACTTGCTTTTGACCAGCGACTCGCGCATCCCGCCGTCGGTCAGCGCGTGAGGCGCGGGGACCGCCGGATCGACCGGGCCGCGCTCGAAGTCGATGCAGCGCATGGCCTTCTCGACGTGCAACTCGCGCGGCGCGCCGTCGGCGCCGACCCGGTTCCAATCGAAGACGCGGAACGTCGCGTCGGACATCTGCTGGACCTCGGCCACCAGCACGCCGCCCCCCAGCGCGTGGACCGTGCCGGCCTCGATCAAGAAGCAGTCGCCCGGCTTGGGCTCGACCCGGTGCAAGAGCGGCTCGACCGCGCCCGTGGCGATCCCCCGCTCCAGCGCCGCGCGATCGACGCCCCGCTTGAGTCCGGCGTAAATCGCCGCGCCGGGGTCCGCGGCCAGGACGACCCACGCCTCGGTCTTGCCGTTGTCGTCGGCCAGTTCACGGCCGAGGGCGTCGTCGGGGTGGACCTGGACGGAGAGGTTTTCGCGAGCGTCCAGCAGCTTGACCAGCAGCGGGAACTGCTTCCGGTCGCCGCGATCCCGGCCGAAGAGGTCGGCGGGGCGCTTTCGGACCAGGTCGCGAAGGGAGGTTCCGGCGTAGACGCCGTCGCGGACGACGCTGATTTGGTCGTGGTAATCGGCCAGCTCCCAGCTTTCGGCGTAGTCGTCCCCCGCGCCGATGGGCTTGCCCAACATCGTCCCCAGCTTCCGGCCGCCCCAGACCAGGCGGCGGAGGATCGGCGTGAAGGCGAGCGGTTCCAGGGGCGGCTGCATGACGGGCCTCCATCCCCGGCGCGGGAACCCTCGGACGGGCGAGGACGACGTCGTATCGACCGGGTGCGTCTTCATTAGGGGACGGCTCCATGCCAGGGCCTGCGACTCCATGCGGCGACGTCGCGACGGCGCGCGGGCTGGCCGTTTGTAACGCGAATCGCGCGCCGCGTCCATCGCGACTGGCGTTCCAGGGGGCCGGCTGCTAGACTCGAACTTATGGGAACGCCCCCGCGCGCCCGGCCGTCCCGGCGAGGCCGACGCGCGGCGTCGCCAGAAAAGGGCCCCGGCCTTCGGGACCGGTCGTCGCGGCCCGCGCTTCCTTCCGCGTCGAGTCGTCACCCGCCTGATATGAGAGGCGGGCCCACCCCCGGTTGGTCCACGTCCAATGCCCAGCGATCGCGACCTGTTCGTCGAAGAACAATCGATGGTGACGATGAGTTTCGGCGAGCACCTGGAGGAGCTGCGCGTCCGGCTCATCCTGGCCCTGGCCGGACTCATGATCGGCGTCCTGATCGTCTTCATCCCCCCCTTGGATCTCGGCAAGCGGGTGATGGAGCGGATGGAGGCGCCCGCCAAGAACGCGCTGACGGACTTCTACGCCAGCGAGTACGCCAAGAAGCGCGAGGCCGCCGAGGCCCAGAAGGCGATCTCGCCCGAGGTCCGCGCCCAGATCCCGGCGTCGGCGTTCGTCGCGGCCCTCCGCGACCTCGTCCCCGACCTGAAGCTCCCCGCCGCCGAGGCGCTCGGGGACCGGACGATCGACCTGCCGATGCGCTACCACATGTCGGGCATGATCGGCGTGACCGAGAAGTCGGCGTACCAGATCGACAACTCGCTGATCTCGCTGGGACCGCTGGAGACGATCACGATCTACTTCCTGGTCTGCCTGGTCGCCGGCCTGGTGCTAGCGAGCCCCTGGGTCTTCTATCAGATCTGGGCGTTCATCGCCGCGGGGCTGTTCAAGCACGAGCGGCACTACGTCATGCGGTTCTTGCCGGTTTCGCTGGGGTTGTTCATCACCGGGGTGGTCCTCTGCTTCGCGTTCGTGCTGCCGTTGACCCTGGCGTTCCTGTTGGACTTCAACATCTGGCTGGGCGTCGCGCCCACCTTGCGGTTGAGCGAGTGGATGAGCTTCGCCACGCTCTTGCCGTTGGTCTTCGGGGTGGCGTTTCAGACGCCGCTGGTGATGCTGTTCCTGGAGCGGATCGGGATCTTCACCGTCGACGACTACCGGAGCAAGCGGCGGATCGCCATGCTGATGATCGCCATCGGCGCCGCCGTCCTGACCCCCGGCCAGGACCCCATCAGCATGACCCTCCTGATGCTGCCGATGATCCTCCTCTACGAGACGGGCATCATCCTGATCTCCCGCGGCTCCAAGTCGAAGGGCCGGACGCTGGTCGAGGCGTGACGACGAGGCAAGCGAGCGCGGTCGGCGCGACCGCGCCGACCGCTTTGAAGCGAGATCCAAGGCCATGCTTACGAACGATCGACAAATGATCGGGGTGGCCGTCGAAGTCCTGGTCGACCGCATTCAGGCGCTTCCCAGGGCCGACCGGAACGACCTGTCCGAGTTGATCCAAGGACTGTTCGACGCCAACGACGACGAGGAGATCGAGAGCATCCGGCGAACGATGCTGGAGATCATGACGAACGCTCCCGTTCGGTCGCGGCCGATGGTCCCGCCGCCGGAAGACGTAACACCCGACTCCGAGGCGGGGAAGCTCGCCCGGCACATCGGTCAGACCGTCCGCGGCCTTCGGGAGAAGGCGGGGATGACCCAGGCGGCGCTGGCCGAAAAGTCGGGGCTGACGCAGAGCCACGTCAGCCGGATCGAGACCGGCGCGCATTGCCCGAACCACTTGACGATGCGGAAGCTCGCCGAGGCGTTGGGCGTCGAGGTCCGCATCCTCGACCCGTACGGCGACTGACGCGCGTTTCAGACCGCCCTCGCGCCGCCGCTCGACTTGTCGGCGGGGCGGGGGCGTTCTAAACTGTCGTGTCGCGCCGCGGGGGCGCTTCGGCCATTCTCGTTTTCGGAGCGCTCGACGGCGATCGCGATGCAGCAGCAGTTTCGGGTGGGGATGGTCGGACTGGGGACGGTGGGCGCGGGCGTCGCTCGGATCCTCACGCGCCACGGCGACCGCGTCGGCCGCCGCGCCGGGCGGTCGATCGATCTGAAGTGGGTCGTCGTCCGCGACCTGAAGAAGCCGCGCGACGTCGACTTCGAGGGCGTCCGGATCGTCGACGACGTCCGTCGCGTGATCGACGACCCGGAAATCGACGTGGTCGTCGAATTGATCGGCGGGGTCGATACGGCGCGTTGGATCGTGCTGGAGGCGCTGGCCGCCGGCAAGCACGTCGTCACGGCCAACAAGGCGCTTCTGGCCGAGCACGGCCCGGAGGTCTTCGCCGCGGCGAGGAAGGCCGACCGGGCGGTCGCCTTCGAGGCGGCCGTCGCCGGCGGGGTGCCGATCATCGGCGCGATCGACGTCGGCTTGGCCGCCAACCAGATCCAATCGCTGGCCGCGATCCTCAACGGCACCTGCAACTACATCCTCACCCAGATGACCCAGGACGGCTTAGCCTACGACAGGGCCCTGGCCGACGCCCAGGCGCTCGGCTACGCCGAGGCCGATCCCACCCTGGACGTCGACGGCACCGACACCGCCCACAAGCTCGCGGTCCTGGCCCAGATCGCCTTCGGCGCCGACGTCCGCGCCGCCGACGTCCCCCGCCAGGGGATCGACCGCCTGGAGATCGCCGACATCAACTACGCCCGCGAGTTGGGTTACGCCGTCAAGTTGCTGGCCCACGCCAAGATCGGCGACGGCGGACTGGAACTCCGCGTCGGCCCCAGCCTGGTGAAGCGCGACCTCCCGCTGGCCCAGGTCCACGGCGCGTACAACGCCGTCCGGATCGTGGGCGACGCCGTGGGCGACGTCCTCTTCCAGGGCCGCGGCGCCGGCATGGCCCCCACCGCCAGCGCCGTCGTCGCCGACCTGATCGACGTGGCGACCGGCCGCGCCGCGATCACCGCCCGCGTCCTGGATCGCTGGTCGACCGACTCCCCCCCCATACCGCTCTTGCCGGCCAGCCAGGGCCGCCGGCGCAACTACCTGCGGTTCTCGATCGCCGACCGCCCCGGCGTGGTCGCGGCCCTCGCCACGATCCTGGGGGACAGGGGGATCAGCATCGCCAGCGTCATCCAGCACGAGCCGGCCCCCGCCGACGAGGACGGCGCCCCCGGCCCCGTCCCCCTGGTCATCATGACCCACCTGGCGGTGGAACGAGACCTGCGAGCCGCGGTCGCCGAGATCGACCGCCTCGACGTCGTCCGCGCACCCAGCGTCCGCCTTGGCGTCGAGGAGTGACCGGACGGCCCGCCAAAAGACAAGCCGAATCGAGGATCCCGCCATGGCCGCGACCCCCAAGTTCGTCATCGTGATCCCCGACGGCGCCGCTGACGAGCCGTTCGACGCCCTCGCCGGCCGCACCGCGCTTCAGGCCGCGAATATTCCCGCCATGGACGCGGTCGCCGCCGCGGGGATCGTCGGCCGCTCGCGGAACGTCCCGGATCGCTTCCTCCCGGCCAGCGACGTCGCCACGCTCAGCCTGCTGGGCTACGACCCCGAGGCGTACTACACCGGCCGCGCCCCCCTGGAGGCCGCCGCCGTCGGCGTCCCCCTGGGCCCCCACGACTGGGCCGTCCGCTGCAACCTCATGACCATCGCCGACGGCCGCCTCGCCGACTTCACCGCCGGCCACGTCACCAGCGAGGAAGCCGCCGCGATCGTCGCCGACCTTCAGGCCGCGCTGGGGACCCCGGAATTCGAGTTCTTTCCGGGCGTCAGCTACCGCAATCTGATGGTCCAGCGCGGTCGGCCGGGCGCGCCCCGATTCACGCGCGAAACCGTCACCGTCCCCCCCCACGACCATCCCGACCAACCCGCCGCCGACTTCCTACCCAGGGGTCCAGGCTCCGACGTCCTCGTCGATCTGATGGAGCGGGCGCGGCCGATCCTGGCCGAACACCCCGTCAACCGCGCGCGGGTCGCCGCGGGGAAGAGGCCGGCCAACGCCGTCTGGCTCTGGGGTCAGGGCGAGGCCCCCCACATGCCGCCGTTTCAAAAGCTCCACGGGCTGAAAGGGGCGATCATCTCGGCCGTCGACCTGGTGCGCGGGGTCGGCGTCCTGGCCGGCTGGGACCGGATCGACGTCCCCACCGCCACCGGCTATCTCGACACCGACTACCCCGCCAAGGGGCGGGCCGGAATCGCGGCGCTAGCCGACCACGACGTCGTCTGCGTCCACGTCGAGGCCCCCGACGAGGCCAGCCACGAGGGCCGCGCCGACGCCAAGGTCGAGGCGATCGAGCGCATCGACCGCGACGTCGTCGCCCCGATCGTCGCCCACCTGAAGGCGACCCATCCCCAGTGGCGGATCCTGATCTCCCCCGACCACTCGACGCTCCTGCGCACCCGCGCCCACGACCGAGCGCCGGTGGCCTGGACCATGGCCGGCGCGAACCTCCCCTCCTCCGGCCTCCGCTACGACGAACGCAACGCCCGCGACGGCGGCGGCCCGTTCCTCGATCAAGGCTGGCGGCTGATGGAACGGTTCCTGAACCTGGGGTGGACGGGCAAGGAGTGACGCTTGCCTTGTCGAAAACCTGAAGAAGAAGCGATGGCAGGCATCCCTTCTCCCCTTGAGCAAGATTATTCGTGGGACTCGTAAATCGTTATGGTGCCGG
>CALCIB010000363.1 GCA_937907525.1 uncultured Planctomycetales bacterium
CCCTCATCCGGCCTTCGGCCACCTTCTCCCTCAAGGGGAGAAGGCCGTTCCGCTCCGGCTCGCGTGAGGGATCCGATAAGTGTCGGGTCGTCAGCCCGGCGGGAGAGGGGACGCGCCCTCCTGTTCATTGGATCAATGATTTCCAGATATACCCAGCGCAGAACGCCGCGTTCACCATCGCGAGGAAGACCGCCAGGGCGACCACGACCAGCCACGTCCGCCGCGACATCGACGACCGCGCCAGCATCAGCGGCTGGATCGTCAGGGCCAGCACCAACAGGGCGAGCGCCGGCTGCATCCCCTCCCCTCCCTCCAGAAATCGCGCGCCTTGAGTCGAGGCGGCGTATTGAGGGTTCCCGCGACGAATCATCTCGGCGTTCAGGGGGCCGAGGCTCTGAAGCGCGGCGAAGCCGAGCAGCACCGCCAGGAGAAGCCGACGCGCCCGCGTCCCGCCCGCTCGGTCCGGCCCCGAGGCGGTCGCCGCGGCGCGGTCGCGCTGGAAACGTCTCCAGCGGGAAACGGCGTCGACCCAGCACCCGACCACCCCCGCGACGAGCGGGACCATGAAGACCGCGAGGACCGCGGGCCGCTCGTCCTGGCGCGACAGCGTCAACGCCATGCACGAGGCGAACAGCGGCAAGACCAGCGCGACGCCGATCGCCTGGGCCATCGCGGGGCCGTCGACCGGAGCGACCGGGCGGGGCTCGGCGGTCGCCGTCGTCGGGAGGGTCGCCGCCTTCCAGGCGATCCGCAGGAACGAGACGAACCCCAGAAAAAGGCCGTACACGACGAACACGCCGACGATCGGAAGCCCGCCGCCGCCGGGTCGAGGCCGGCTCAAGGCCCACGCGCCGGCCCACCATGAAGCGGTGATGCCGAGGCTCCCGGCCATCGCCTTCCTCCAATCGGCCGGCAGCTTCTCCCAGTCCCAGCGCTGAAACGGGTAGTACGGATTGTCGTAGACGCTTCGACCGTCGGAGGTCATCACGACGTCATCGATCCACCGCGGTCTGAGCCAGGCGAAAAACGCGAGCCAGGCCGCCCCCGCCACGATCCCCGGCCCGACGCCGGCGACGAACTCCACGAAGGCGATCGGGAGCGAGGCCGAGGCCACGAACGCCACCCCCTTCGCCTTCGCCCAGACGGCCCCCGCGCCGCCGAGCGCTCCGCCCGCCGCGCCCGTCAGCGCCGCGCGGCCGAGCGTTCCGGACAGGTCGGGGACGCCCGCCGGGTCGGCCGCGGCGACCAGGACGTCGGCCAGCGGGACCGCGGCCAGCGACACGCCCGCGGCCGTCAGGCGGTCGTGAAGCCGACGCAGGCCCTCGGCGACGCGCCGGGAGACCGTCGATTGGTGGACCCCCAGCCGCGCGGCGACCTCGGCTTGCGGCAGGGAGCGCAGGAAGTGCAGGACGATCGCCTCGCGAAGCTCGCCCGGCAGCGCGTCGACGGCCGCGTCCAGGATCGGCTCGATCTCGCGCCAGGGGGACGGCTCGGGCGCGGCGTCGGCCGTTTCCCGACCGGCCGCCGCCTCGTGGGCTCGGCGACGGCCCCGCGCCCGGACGGCGTTGAGGGAGAGTCGGACGGCGGTCGCGTGGAGCCAGCCGGCGACCGACGTTCGGATCGTCCCGGCGCGTCGGGCGAGGCGGAAGAAGCTCTCCTGGGTCAACTCCTCGGCGTCGTGGCGGTCACCGGTGACGCGCAGGCAGGTCCCGTAGACCAGGGCCGCGTGCCGACGCGCCAACTCGGCGAAGGCGTCGGCCTCGCGAGCGGCGACGAACCGCCGCAGAAGGGCCTCGTCGGCCTGGGATTGCTGGGTCGTGACGGACGACATCGGTTCGGCTCCTCGACCGCGACTCGCACCGGGCTCCTCAAGAGAAGAGACACCGGCGGCGGTCGACTCATGCGAGGATCCGGGGCGACGTCAGGCCACCCCGACCGGCTCGGCGTGGGACGCCTTGCGGGCCCGACGGTTGACGGGCTTGAAATCGGCCTTGTCGATCTGGTAGCGGCGGAGCTTCTCGCTGATGCTGCGGCGCGAGAGCCCGCAGTGCGCGGCGGACTGGTCGATCCGGCCGCGGTACTTCTCCAGGACCCGGACCAGATACGCCTTCTCGACGCGACGGGTCAGCTCGTCGGTTAACTCCAGGAGCGGGCGCTCGTGGTCGAATTCCAGGCTGAACGGCTCGTCGCGGCGGGGGACGATCTCCGGGGGAAGGTCGTCGGGCTCGATGATCGGGCCGGAGGCGGTCAGGACCATCAACTCGACGGCGTGCTCCAACTCGCGGACGTTGCCCGGCCAGTCGTAGCGGACCAGCCGCGAAAGCGCGGAGCGGGCCATCGTCCGGGCCGGCAGCCCGCGCTCCTCCATCTTGTGAAGGAAGTGGTGGACCAGAAGCGGCACGTCGTCGAGTCGGTCGCGAAGCGGGGGCGCCTCGATGGAGACGACGTTGAGCCGGTAGTACAGGTCGCGGCGGAACCGGCCGGCGTCGACGGCCTCGGCCAGATCCACGTTGGTCGCCGCCAGCACGCGGCAGGACGACTGGATCGGCTCCAGGCCGCCGACGCGTTCGAAGCGGCCGTCCTGAAGCACGCGGAGGAGCTTCGCCTGCATCCCCATCGGCATGTCGCCGATCTCGTCGAGGAACAGGGTGCCGCCGGCGGCGGTCTCGAACCGGCCGACGTGGAGCCGGTCGGCCCCGGTGAACGCTCCGCGCTCGTGGCCGAACAACTCGCTTTCCAGCAGGTGTTCCGGCAAGGCCGCGCAGTTGACGACGACCAGTTTTCCCCCCGGCTTGCGGGTGGCGTCGCTCTGGTGGATCGCCGCGGCGATCAGTTCCTTCCCCGTCCCCGTCTCCCCGGTGATCAACACGGTGCAGGAGGAGGACGAGACTCGCTCCACCCTGGCGAAGACCTCCGCCATCCGACGGCTCCGCCCCAGCATGTCGTGGTAGGCGTGGCGACGCCGCAGCTTATGCTTCAGCGCGGCGATCTCGTCGGTGAGCGTCCGGTCCTTGAGCGCCTTCTCGACCTGGTGCCGGAACAGCTCGCGGTCGATCGGCTTGAGGACGAAGTCGACGGCGCCGAGCTGGATCGCCTCGACGGTCGATTCCACGCTCGGCTCGTGACCGACGACGATGACCGAGGCGGGCAGGTCGCGGGAGCGGATCTCGCGGATCAGATCCAACCCGCCGATGCCCGGCAGGTCCAGGTCGGTGACGACCAGGGAGAACGACTTCTCCACGAGCAACTCAAGCGCCGCGGTGGCGTCCTCGACGATGACGACGTCGCGGTCGGGCCCGGCCAGGAGTTGCCGCAACTGCTGGCGGTAGAGTTCGCTGTCTTCCACGACGAGGATGCGTCGATCCATGGCGTCCTCATCCAGTTGAGGCGTCTTCCATATCCTATTCGTCGCCAGGCGCGGCGCGAGCCGCCGTGATGCGGGCAAGCCGCGGGGCGCGCCATCGTCTAACCCGCGACTATACCATGACACCCCCGGCTTTCAAACCCCAAAGCCCCGGCCCACGGCTCGCCGGCGCGGCGGTCTTTACAAGCGCGCGGCTGATCGCGAGAATGGCGGTTTGCCGATGGCGGGCGCTGGTTTTCGGGGTGAGGGGCCGACCCGTGTACGAAGAAGCGATCCGGAAGGCCGACGTGCTGGTCGCGGCCCTCGGCTACATGCGCAAGTTCCACGGGCGGTTCACCGTCGTGAAGGTCGGCGGCTCGGTGATGGAGGATCCCGAGTCGCTGCGGGCGCTTCTGGTCGACGTGGTGTTCATGCAGACGGTGGGGATGCGTCCGGTGATCGTCCACGGCGGCGGCAAGGCCATCACCGCGGCGATGGAAAAGGCCGGGCTCGCCCCGCGCTGGGTCAAGGGCAGGCGCTACACCGACGACGCCACCCTGGCGATCGTCGCCCGGGTCCTGGCCGAGGAGATCAACGGCGACATCGAGCGCCACGTCAACAAGTTCGGCGGTCGCGCCTCGGGCCTGCACCACAACACCCATCAGTGCCTCTACGGCCGCCGGCTGACCATCCCCGGCGACGACGGCGAGCCGCTGGATCTGGGCAGGGTCGGCGAGGTCACCGAGGTCGACGTGCCGCCGATCGAGAACCTGTGCCTCGCCGGAGTCGTCCCGGTCCTCCCCTCGCTGGCGGAGGACGAGGACGAAGAGGGGAAGCTCCTGAACGTCAACGCCGACACCGCCGCCGCGGCCGTCGCCCAGGCGCTTCGGGCCGACAAGCTGGTGTTCCTCACCGACACCCCCGGCATCCTCCGCGACCGCCGCGACCCCTCCAGCTTGATGACGGCCATGACCCCGGAGGAATGCCGCGACCTGATCCGCGAGGGCGTCATCGAGGCCGGAATGATCCCCAAGGTCGAGGCGTGCCTCACCAGCCTGGAGGCCGGCGTCCGCAAGACCCACGTCATCGACGGCCGGTTGCGGCACTCGCTTCTTCTTGAGATCTTCACCGAAAGCGGCGTCGGCACCGAGATCGCCCGCGACGAACGCGCCGACCGCCCACCCCCCGCGGGGAGACGGCCGGTCGTCGCCCGCTAGGGACGAACCGCTCGAATCCGCCACGCTTTTCCACCCGATTCGCCATCGCGAGAAGATGCGACCGCCGCCCGCGTCGCCCCCTCTCGCTCCGGAGCCCCGTCCCTTGGCACACGCGACGACCCCCCATGCGTCCTCGAAGGAGACCATCGCCCGGTTCGACCGCTACGTCGTGCCGAACTACAGGCGCTACCCGGTCTCTCTGGTCCGAGGCGAGAACTCCTGGATCTGGGACGCCGAGGGGACGCGCTACCTGGATTTCTTCCCCGGCTGGGGCTGCAACCTGGTCGGCCACTGCCCGCCCCGCGTCGTCGAGGCCGTGCGCGACCAGGTCGGCCGCTTAATCCACGTCCCCAACACCTGGTACATGGAGGCGCAAGGCGACTTCGCCCGCGCCCTCTCCGAACGCTCCTTCGGCGGCCAGTGCTTCTTCTGCAACAGCGGGGCCGAGGCCAACGAGGCCGCCATCAAGCTCGCCCGCGCCTGGGGCGCGGCGGCGGGCAAGTTCAAGATCGTCACGATGGAGGGCGGGTTCCACGGCCGGACCTTCGCCGCGCTCACCGCCACCGCCCAGCCCAAGTACCACGAGAATTTAGGGCCGATGCTCCCCGGCTTCACCTACGTCAAGTACGACGACGTCGACGCCGTCGCCGGGGCGATCGACGGCCAGACCGCCGCCGTCATGCTGGAGCCCGTCCAGGGCGAGGGGGGCATCAAGATCCCCGCGGCCGACTACCTTCCCGGGCTCCGCGAACTCTGCGACCGAACCGGGACGCTGCTCATCCTGGACGAGGTCCAAACGGGCATGGGGCGGACGGGCGAATGGTTCGCGTACCAACACTCGAACGTCACCCCCGACGTCCTGACCTGCGCCAAGGCGCTCGCCGGCGGGATCGCCGCGGGAGTCCTGACGGCGAAGCCCGAGATCGCCGCGGCGCTCAAGCCGGGGATGCACGCCTCGACCTTCGGCGGCAACCCCATCGCCTGCCGCGCCGGTCTGGCGACGGTGGAGACCATCGAGGCCGACGGACTCCTGGAACGCGGCAAGGCGATCGGCGAGCGGTTCCGCGAGCGGTTCCAGACGCTCAAGGACGAGATGCCGGCGAAGATCCGCGAGATCCGGATCCTCGGGACGATGATCGGGTTGGACCTGACGTTCGACGCCTCGGCCGTCGTCGCCGGCTGCCTGGAGCGGAGGCTACTGATCAACGCGACCCACGGCCACGTCGTCCGGCTGCTGCCGGCCTTGACCATCGGCGACGAACAGATCGACGACGGCTGCCAGATCCTGGCCGACGTGTTGCGGGAGACCCACCCCTGAAAACCCCCAAGGACCGAGGGCCCCAGGCCCCCCGCGCCGTCGCGAGCCGCGACCGCGCCGCCAACTTCAGCCCCGACGGCCCCGACCGCTCCCGACACTTCCTGGACCTTCGCGGCCTGACCCCCGAGTCCGCCCGCGGCCTGCTCGACCGCGCCCGGACGCTTAAGGCCGACGGCGGCGCGGGCGCCGGAGCGCCGCTTTCGGGCAAGACCCTGGGGCTGGTCTTCGAGAAGCCCTCGCTGCGCACCCGGGTCAGCTTCGAGACCGCCTGCACTCGACTGGGCGGCAACTCCATCTTCATCAGGGGCAAGGACGTCGGCCTGGGGGTCCGCGAGAGCGTGGCCGACTTCGCCCGCGTCCTCAGTCAGTACGTCGACGCCCTGGCCGTCCGCACCTTCGCGCACGCCACGCTTGAGAAACTGGCCGACTTCGCCTCCATCCCGGTCGTCAACGCCCTTTCCGACGACGCCCACCCCTGCCAGGCCATGGCCGACATGCTCACCCTCGCCGAACTCAAGCCCGACCTGGCGGGGCTGAAGCTGGCGTTCATCGGCGACGGCAACAACGTGGCGATGTCGCTGGCCGAGGCCGCCGCCCTGCTCGGCGTCGCGTTCGTGCTCGCCTGCCCCGAGGGTTACGAGTACCCCGAAGCCTTCGTCCAGGCGTTCGCCTCCCGCTTCCCCGCCGCGAGCCTGGCCGTCGTCCACGACCCCGCCGAGGCCGTCGCCGGGGCCGACGCCGTCTACGCCGACGTCTGGGCCAGCATGGGCCAGGAACACGAGGCCGACCGTCGCCGCGAGATCTTCGCCCCCTTCCAGATCGACGAGGACTTGATGGCCGCCGCCAGACCCGACGCCGTCTTCCTCCACTGCCTCCCCGCCCACCGCGGCGAGGAAGTCACCTCCGGCGTCCTCGACGGCCCCCGCAGCCGCGTCTTCCAGCAAGCGGCCAACCGCATGTACTTCCAGATGGCGCTTCTCGAATCGCTCGTGAAGGACCGCTCCGCCGCCGACCGCCTTCGGTTTTGATCCCAAGGGCGAAGGGCGCGCGAACCCAAAGCCCGCCGTCAATCCGATTTCATCCACAGATTACGCAGATTAACGCAGATTTGGTTTCATTAAATCCTAAATTCAATCTGCGTTAATCTGTGTAATCTGTGGATGCTTCTCTTCCTTCGAGAGGCCCCGGTCGATTCGCCCGGCATCCATCCCGAGGACTTCCTCATGCCCCGACGCGACGGACGGAACGACGACGAGCTGCGCCCGGTGACGATCGTCCCCGGCTTCGCCAAAAACTGCGCCGGGAGCGTGCTTTACACCTGCGGCGGCACGACCGTCCTGGTCACGGCCCAGATCGCCGACGCGGTCCCGCCGTTTTTGGAGGGCAAGGGCGAGGGCTGGCTGACGGCCGAATACGCCATGCTCCCCGGCTGCGCGCCCAGCCGAATCCCTCGGCGAACCGACGGCCGGGCGACGGAGATTCAGCGCCTCATCGGCCGAAGCCTCCGCGCGATCGTCGACCGCCGGGCGCTCGGCCCTTGCACGATCCATGTCGACTGCGACGTCGTCAACGCCGACGGCGGCACCCGCACCGCCGCCGTCACCGGCGCTCACGTCGCCGTCGCGCTGGGATTGCGCAAGCGCTTCGGCGCCGAACATGCCGCGACGATCCTGAAAGACTCGATCGCCGCGGTGAGCGTCGGGATCGTCGAGGGCCGCCCCGTCCTGGACCTGGACTACTCCGAGGACTCCCGCGCCGAGGTCGACGCCAACGTCGTCCGCCTGGGCTCCGGCGGCCTGGTCGAGGTCCAATCCACCGGCGAGGGCGGCGTCTTCACCCGCCCCCAACTCACCGCCCTCCTCGACCTCGCCGAAGCCGGCATCGACCGCCTGGCCGCCATCCAACGCGAGGCGATCGAGGGCGCGGCGGGCGACCTCGAATCATCCGACCGTCGATCGTGAATGGTCTCTTATCGGCCCCAGGGACAACGCGATCGGCTGCCCGCTCCCCATGCCCCCTCGACCGTGATCGTCGCGGGTTCGTGAAGCCGTCGGGTTGCATCGCGTCTTCTCTACGAAGCTTGGTTAGCACGAAGCTTGGTTAGCGAGCGGCCGTGGCCCTATCCCTATTATGAAGCGTCGGATGGCGGTTCGCGGCTTCGTACAAGTCGGGACGTTCCGCCTTGAGCCACTTGAGATAAGCCGCGGCGGCCTGGAAGCGCTCGGCCTTTCGCTCGACCGAGGCGAGGATTTCGACCGGATACGAGAACGTCCCACCCGAAGTGAAGGCGCCTTCCCTGCAATCATATCCGCCGAAATCCTCGAGGCTTTTGCCGCTTAGGGCCTTCAGTTCGGCGTTGCCGGCGTCGCGCCACGCATACGCCTCATCCGAGACCGCTTCGATGAGGACGGGCAGGACGTCGATCTTGCCAAGTCGAGCCAACGCGACCGCGAGAGTAAAGCGAATGGGATCGCGTTTTCTCTTCGCCTGTTCGAGCGCGGCGCGGAGGGCTGGCTCCGCCTTTCGCGCCCCGAGTTGACCCAGCGACGCCGCGCTGTAATAGCGAATTCCTGGATTCTCATCGAGCAAGCCATGCTGGAGGAGCGCGTCGGCCGTCCGCTCGTCATCGGCGAACGACTCCGTGAGCAGCTCATAAGAGGAACGTCGGACTCGCTCCTCACGATGCCCCCGAGCGACTTCGGCCAGCATCGGAACGACATCCGGGCCCAGGGAAACCAGGGCCTCGCGAGCTTCGAATTCCGCCGTTCCGCCGGTTCGGCCAGCGGCCTCGACGAACTTATCGAGGGCGTCCCGCGCGGCGTCGCCCGGCGGTCGGAAATTCGCGTCGGCGAGCGATGCGACCGCGAGAGACAGGTTCAAAACCACGGCAAGGGAGAGGATGGACGACTTCATGGCGTCTCCTCGAGACGGATTCAGAAGGAACAGGGTCGTCGGCAAGATATCTTGGGTGGCGGATTTCGTCGAGTCCGATTTGAATGGGAACGTCAACAAACTCCTTGACGGCGAGCTTGCTCGGAATCCATGATGACGCCGTCGGATAAGCGCCGACGGAGACTACGATCATGAGTCGATTCGCCTGGTTGATCGTCGCCGCCTGGCCAATGGTCGTCGTGGGTCAAACGCCCGCCCCAATCCCCGACGCCGCGCCCGACACCCTGGAGAGCATCAAGGCGGATCGCAAGGCGGCTTTCGACTCGATGACGGAGGCGATCCAACAGGCGGGTCGGGAAATCCAGTCGGCGTCGAAGTCGCCACGAAAAGAAGACCGGGAATCGGGAACGTCGGCGGTCGTGATGAAGGTAAAAACCGCGCGAGCGGCCCTCCGCGCCCGGATGCTGGGTCTGGTGGATCGGGCGCTGGCGTTGGCGCGCTCGCGCCCTGGGGAGTCGGAAGGCCTCGCCGCGGCCTCCTGGGTGGCGATGGAGGCGACCAACCAGACGGGCGACGATTTCGACGAACGCGGCGACGCGGCCTTTCGCCTTCTCGCCGACGCCCCCACCCTTGACGACACGGCCATCGGCCTGGCGATCTTCGCCGCCGAGGGCCTCGTCCTTCGTTGCCCCGAGGCCGAAGCCTTTCTCCGCTCGGTCGTGTCCAGGAGCCAAAGCTCCGATCTCGTCACCATCGCTCGATATGAGCTGGGCTCCTATCTGGCCGAGGCGGCGCGGACGCGCGACAGGCTCGACGCACCGATCAGCGGCCCCGAGTTGGCGGCGACGCTGACCAAGGCCCATTTGGACCGCTGTCGGGCGTTCGACGCCTACAAGCTCCGAAGCGAAGCCGAGGCCCTTTTAGAGCAAGTCGTCCGCGAGCAGGGGAACGAACCCCGAACCCTGGGCGGACAGGCCGCGGGCGAACTCTATCGAATTCGCCACCTTCGGATCGGCCAACCCGCGCCGGAACTCGTCGGCGAGGACGTCGACGGGGCCCCGATCCGGCTCGGAGACTTTCGTGGCAAGGTCGTCGTCCTGTCGTTCTGGTCGACCCGAGACCCCCAATCCATGAGCCTGATCGCCCAGGAGAAGGCACTCGACGCGGCCATGAGGGGGCGGCCGTTCGCGCTCGTGGGGGTCAACGGCGACGCGCCCGAGGACCGTGCCAAGGTCAAGGAAACCGTCGCGAGGGAGGGAATCACCTGGCGGTCGTTCCAGGCGGGGGGTCGCGACGGAGCGATTCCCTCGAAGTGGGGCGTCCGACGCTGGCCGACGACCTACGTCATCGACGCCGAAGGCGTCATCCGCGACGACTGGGACGGCCGGAAACTCGACCCCGCCGCCTTCCAGCCGCTCGTCCATGCGGCCGAGGAGAAAGCCGGCGAGAACGACATGGGCGGGCCATCCTGACCTCCCGCGACGGCGTTTCCGAAATTCCGACGGAATTCTGAAACCCCATGACGTCTTCCCGCGATCATACCCGGTGGATCGTCATTCTTTGACAATTCGCCAGCATGAATGCAAAGGCGGGCTCGTGTCGAACGATCGGCCGACGCCGCGCCGCCACGGCGACCTCATGGGGGGGATCGCGAATCCGATCGGCCTGGCGCGGTGGGGCTGGAATCGTCGAAAACACATTTCAATCGCGACGAACGGAGCCGCCGAGGCGACGTCAAACACTTTCTCCCTCAATGAGTTGCGTCATATGGCTTCGTATGCGGCGCGCGCGAACGGAGCCAATCCTAGGCGGGTGGCCGACGCCGGCGTCGAAGGTCGGATCGCTCTGGGCGGGATCGGCGGATTCTGCTAAAGTCCCGCGCGTGTCCCGCCGGGGAGCGTCGCGAGGATGCGGCCTGGGCCTCGCGGCGACCGCCACCGATCGCGTCGTTCCGTCCCGATTGCCGATGATCCGACAAGGAAGGGGATCGTCCATGAAGAACTCCATCACGGCCCTGGCGCTGCTCGCGATCCTGGCGGGCGCGCCCGTCCGGTCCCAGACCGTCATCCCGGACAAGCCGGTCGAGGTCGTTCCCGACCTGACCGATCCCGACCAACTCAAGGATCCCTCGGCCACGCTGCCCAACGACCCGGTCGAGCCCTACCTACTGACCAAGGAGAACGGCCCGTTCATGGTCCTGGCCAAGACCTTCCGCGGGCCCGACTCGGATCGGCTGGCGCTGGCTCTGGTCAAGGAGTTGAGGCAAGAGTACCAACTCCCCGCGTACATCCTGCGGACCAAGGACTGGCCGGGTCGCAGCAATATCCGCAAGGTCCCGCCCCAGGCCGACCTGGACGTCCAGCAGGCGTCGACCGGCGTCCCCGAGAAGTACCGCACCTACGACGAGGCCGCCGTCCTCGTCGGCGACGAGAAGACCCAGGACGGCGCGGCCAAGCTGCTGCACCAGGTGAAGAAGCTCCACCCCAAGTGCCTCAACAACGTCTCGTCGTTTTTCCCCTGGCGGGAGGGGCTCGGCAAGGCCCTGCGGACGACCAACCCCTACGTCGCCTCCCAGGATCTCTACCCCCACAAGCCCGACCGGCTGGTCGTGGAGATGAACTCCGGCGCCGGCAGCATCGCCGAGTGCCCCGGCAAGTACAGCCTCCAGGTGGCCGAGTTCTCCGGCCGCGCCAGCCTCAACGAGAAGGACCCGTTGTTCCAGGGCCACTGGAACCTTCTCAAGAGCCCGCTGCGCACCGCCGCCAGCGACGCCGAGAAGATGGCCAACGTCCTCCGCAAGGACAAGGAGGTCGCCAAGCTCGGCCAGCCGGTCTACGTCTTCCACGACCGGACCTCCAGCCGGGTCTACGTCGGCTCGTTCGACTCGCCCGACGACCCCCGGGCCCTGGCGACCCGCGAGGGGCTCTTGAAACTGGCCATCCCCTTGATGGATTCCAACTCCCGGTCCAAGACGCTCGACACCATGATCGCCCCCGCCGGGGCGCTCACCGACCTCGCGCCGGTGAAACAAAACTTCGTGAAGTAAGCAAGCGTCGAACCGAACGGGGCCCGCTTCCAAGCGGGCCCGCCATCGACGAGAATGAACCGCCGTCCCTCCCGCGAGAGGCGGCGGCTTCGCGTCCCATCGGCCCCAACGACGACGACCCGCCATGCCCGACTCCCCTCCGATCCGTCTGGTCCTCGGTTCTCGGAACGCCAAGAAGTGCCGGGAGATGGCCGAGCTGATCGCCCCTCCCTGGGAGCGTCGGCCGTGGATGGATCTGACGGCGATCGAGTCGATCGCCGCCTTCCCCGACGCCCCGGAGGTGGTCGAGGACGCCGACACGTTCGCCGGCAACGCCCGCAAGAAGGCGTCGGAATCCGCGAGGGCGCTGGGCCTCTGGGTGCTCGCCGACGATTCCGGCCTGGCCGTCGACGCCCTGAAGGGGGCGCCGGGAGTCCATTCCGCCCGCTACGCCGGCGAGCCTTGCGACGACGCGGCCAACAACCGCAAACTGCTGGAGGCGCTGGCCGACGTCCCCGACGACCGCCGCGGCGCGGCCTTCAAGTGCGCGTTGGCCCTGGCCGACCCCGAGGGCCGGATCCGCCTGGAGACCGAGGGCGCCGTCCGCGGCCGGATCGTCCGGGAGCTTCGGGGGCCGGGGGGCTTCGGCTACGATCCGATGTTCCTCATACCCGAATATCACAAGACGTTCGGCGAACTCTCCGCGCTGGTCAAGCACCAGTTGAGCCACCGCTCGCGAGCCTTCGCCCGGCTCCGGCCGATGCTGGGGAGGCTGGTCGTCGAGACGGTCGGCGGCTGAGCGCGAACATGAACCACGCCCTATGGTTCCGTCGCTTCGGCCCGCCGGTCGAGGCGCTGACGCTGGAATCGGCGCCCAAGCCGCCCCGGCCGCCGGGCCGCGCGCGGGTCCGGATGATCGCGGCGGCGATCAACCCGTCGGACCTGATCCCGATCACCGGGGCCTACCGCCATCGAGTCCGGCCGCCCCTGGTCGCCGGCTACGAGGGTTGCGGCGTGGTCGTGGAATCGGATCATATCGATATGATCGGCCGTCGCGTCCTACCGCTTCGAGGCGAGGGGACGTGGCGGACGCTCGTCGACGCCGACCCCGATCTGCTCATCACGGTCCCGGACGACGTTCCCGACGACCTCGCCGCGCGGGCCTACATCAACCCGCTGGCCGCCCTCCTGATGCTGGAGGCGCATCCGGTCGCGGGTCGCCGGGTGTTGCTGACGGCCGCCGGCTCCTCGTGCGCCCGGACGCTCGCCGCGTGGGCCCTGGCCGACGGCGCCCGCGAGGTCGTCGCCGTCCACCGCTCGCCGATCCACGGCCCGGCGCTGGCCGCGACGGGCTCGACCCCGATCCTCCAGGACGACCCCGGCCTGGGCCGACTCGCCGCGGGTTGTGATCTGATCTTCGACGCCGTCGGCGGCCCCCTGGCCGAAGCCCTTCTCGCCGCCCCGCCCCGCTCGGCCGACTTCGTCTCCTACGGCCTGCTCTCCGGCCTGCCCTTCCGACCCCTCGCCAACGGCCCCGCGCTGCACCGCTTCCACCTGCGCGACCGCCTGAACGGCGCCTCGCCCGACGTCTGGCGAGGCTGGTTCGACCACCTCTGGCCGCGGCTGCGCCGGCTCGAACTCCCCGACGCCCGCCCCTTCCCGCTCCGCGACTGGAAAGCCGCGCTCGCCGCGTTCGACGAACCGGGGCGGACGTTCAAGCCGATGCTGACGTTTTGACGTTGACCATCGATCAGGGTCGCGTCTGTTTCACGGCCCTCGCTACGACAGGACCTCAACGGCGATGGCGGGGCAACCGGCGAGTTGGACGTCGTTGGTGAGGAACAACCCGCAGCCGTGTTCGAGGGCGGAGGCGAGGTGGAGGGCGTCCGGCAGTTTGATCTTCAGGCCCGAGGCGACGCGGATCTCGGCCGCGCGCTCACAGACGGCCGGGGTCAAGGGAAGCATCTCGACGGCCGGGCTTGAGAAGAACCGCTGATAGTCCGCCAACGTCTCGGCGTCCCCGGTTCGAAGCGGGCCGATCAGGCATTCCGAACGGGCCAGGTCGCTCACGGCCAGCGCGTCGCCCGCCGCTCTCGCCGCCGTCAGCCGAGCCATCAACCTCGGGGCCCAAACCGGGTTCATCTCGACGAGATAGATGACGCAATTCGTGTCGAGGCACACCTTCATGGATTCTGCTCGCGGAGCCTTCGGGATTCTTCCTGTAGCCGCGTGACGGCCCGAAGACGCTCCTCCCAATGCTCCCTCTCTTCTCGACGCTCCGCCTCGACTTGCTCGGCCGAACGGGGCGTGAAGCCCCGCGCCCGCTGGCCCTCCCAGATCGATCGCATCATGTCCCAAAACGGATCGCCGACCGGCGGATCCGGCAGGGGCCGGACGACGACCTGGACTCGGCCGGGAGGCAGCTTCGCCGACCCGCCGAGCGTCAGCGTACCATCTGCTTGAACGACCCCTTCGATCACGATATCGCCAGGATTCATGGCCTCCCTCCGCGCGACCGCGTTCCTACATTTCTACCAGCGGCGAGGGTCAAAGCAGCGCCGTCGTCTCCGGCATCCCCAGCATGAGGTTGAGGTTCTGCACGGCGACGCCGGCGGCGCCCTTGACGAGGTTGTCCAGGCAGGCGAGGACGAGGATCCGGCCGCGGACCACTCGGACGGCGACGTCGAAGAAGTTGGAGTACGCGGAGTCCTTGGTCGCGGGAAGGTGGCTGACGACCCGGACGAACGGGCTGGCCGAGTAGAACAAGCGGTACAGCTCGATCAGGTCGTGCTCGGCGACCGGCTTCCTGGGCGTGGCGTAGACGGTGGCGAAGATGCCGCGGTCCATCGGGACCAGGTGGGGGGTGAAGATCACCTCCACCGACTCGCCGCCGCCGGCGGCCGTGGTCAACACCTGGTCGATCTCCGGCGTGTGGCGGTGCCGGCCGACGTTGTACGCGGAGAGACTCTCGTTGCACTCGGGGTAGTGCGTGGTCAGCTTGGGGGAACGACCCGCGCCCGAGACGCCGCTCTTGGCGTCGATGATGATCGACTTGCGGTCGATCAGGTCCTCCGCGACCAACGGCGCCAGCGACAGGATGCTCGTCGAGGTGTAGCAACCGGGATTGGCGATCAACTCGGCCGGGGGGATCTGCTCGCGGAAGAGTTCCGGCAGGCCGTAGACCGCCTCGGCCAACCCGGCGGGGTCGGAGTGGACGTGGCCGTACCAGTCCTCGTAAACCTTCGCGTCCTTAAGCCGGTAGTCGGCGCTCAGGTCGATCACCTTCACCCCGCGCTCCCGTAGCGACGGGACCACGGCCATGCTGGCGGTGTGCGGCACCCCCAGGAACGCGAACCCGCAGCGCTCGGCGACGCGGTCGGCGTCGAACGGCTCGCAGGCCAGGTCGATCCGCCCGGCAAGGCTGGGATGAAGCGCGTCCAACCGCTCGTCCTGCCGCGAAGTCGCCGTCGCGATCCTCACGCCCGGATGGCGCAGGAGGATCTGGATCAACTCGCGGGCCGCGTAGCCCGACGCCCCCACCACCGCCACGCCCACGGGTCCAGCCACGTCTCGATTTCCTTTCCGTTCAAGCCGGCTCGCGCCTACGTTCCCGCCGCCACATCCCGATTATCGCCGCGATCCACGCCGTCCAGCAAGCCGCCGACTCCCACGCCCCCCGGCGGACGTCGACCGCGTCGTAGGCGAGCGTCAAGTTCCTCGCCCCTCCGTCGGGCGCGGCCGGAACGTCGATCGCCATCCACGCCCCGGCTTCCCTTCCGATCCGAAACGCCGGCCGAACGTTCGCGGCGACCGGACGGCCGTCGGCCCCCTGGACGAACGCGCGCCACTGAGGATCATATAAGACGGACATCAAGATCGTCCCGCCCGTTTCCTCCACCGGCACGACCCACCCGCCTTCCGGAGCCATGGCGGCCGACAGCGGTCGCGCGGCCTCGACCGCCGCCAGCACGCGCCGGGGATCGCCGTCGAATTCCTCGGGGATCGGGCCGGAGACCTTCCAGGCGACGGGGGCGTCGGCCGCGCGGATGATCTGGAAATCGACCGGCGCGACCGCCTCGTCCCAGTCCGCGCCGAACAGCCAGCGGGCGAGTTCCGGATCGCGGATCGTCTCGACCAGGCCCAACGACGCGCCCTGAAGCCGCATCGCCGCGACCTCGACCGGATCGAGCACGCGAATCCCCGCGCCCAGGGCCCGCATGGCGCGGGCCGTCGAGACGCCGTCGGGGCCGGAACCGAGCGGCCCCCGCGCCAACGCCGACAACCCCCCCATCGCCGGCAGGTCGAGCGTTCGATACGCCTGGACCGGCGCGAGCCCCGCGGCCATCGCCAGGTTCCGCATCGGGTCGATCGTCCGCGCGCCGTAAGGCTCCCGGGCGAGCGCCGCCAGAACCGGGCTTTGCTCGGCCAGCGGCTTCAACCGGCCGACTTGCACATAGCGATGCGTCCCCAGCAAGGTCAGGTCCAGGAACGTCAAGCCGACGAGCAGGATCGGCGCGCGCTCGCGAAGCCGCGGAATCGTCGCGACCGCGACGACCGCCGCCAGCAAGAGGAGCGTCCCGGCCAACTCCTCGCGGTGGATCGTCCACCGGCGTTGCTCGAACGAGCGCGAGTCGCGCGGCGCGGCCGAGCGCCTCACGCCCGACCGCGCCAGGGAAGGCGGGATCGCCGGGTCGACGGCCGGGCGTCGCGCGAGATTCGCGACGGCGTGAAAGTCGGGGTCGCCGTCCCACGGCAGAACGGCGAACGCCTTCTGGAAGACGTCCGCGACGGCCCGGCTCCCCGACGGCCCGGACGACCAGAGGGCCAACTCGATCAGCCCGACCACGGCCCCGATCCAGACCGCCGCCGCCAGGCAGAGCCGAACCGCGCCCCGACCGGGACGCTCCCACGACCGCCAGCGGTCGATGCCGATGCCAGCGAGCGTCGCCAGGGCCAAAGACATCGGAAGCGTCCACCGGGCGGGGGCTCGGAAGAACGAGAAGCCGGGAACCTGGATCAACCATCGAAACCCAGGGACGTAAGGCCCCAGGCTCAAGACCAAGGTCGTCGCCGCCAGCGCGCCGAGCGTGCGAACGGCGGAGTCGCGGCGAGCCTCGCGCGCCAGCGTCATCAGGGCCAGGATCAAGGGGGCGATCCCGACGTAGGCCAGCAGTTCCTCCGGCGAGGTGTGGAACGGGTCCCAGACCAACGGCCGCCAAAGCGGCGAGCCGTGGAACAGCCGAGGCGCGACCAGACCGACCAGGTGAAGGGGCGTCGCCGCGAACCCCGAGAGGTATTCATAGTCGCGACGGTCGGCCGCCATCGCCGCCAGCCGGGCCGTCGGCCAGACCTGGACCGCCGACAGCGGCAACGCGACCGCCGTCCCCAGCAACGTCAGCGCGACCCTCGCTAACGGCCGACGCTCCAGGATCGACCAGGCCGCCACGACTCCCACGGTCGCTTGGGTCATGAACGCGATCTGGAAATGCCCCGGCAACACCTGCATCGCCAGCACGACCGACAACAGGAACAACCGCCTGGCCGTTCCTCGCCCCGACTGATTCAAGAGCGACCACGCCAGTCCCCACGCCCAGGGCATCCACGCGCCCGTGGCGTAGCCCCAGGGATGCGGCAGGTGGATGACGAAAAACCCCGACGCCGCGAACGCGAACCCCGCCAGCCCCGCCCCGAGCCGACCCGTCCCAAACCGTCGCGACGCCCAGTAAGCTCCCAACCCTCCCCAAAGCGTGTGGAGGATCAGGCTCAAGACATACGCGCGTTCCAGGCTGAAGACGCCGTAAAGGACCAGATGGGGCGGGTAGAAAACCCCCATCTGGCTTTCGCCGACGCCGGGGAAGCCGAAACCCCATAGGTCGTTCCACGCCGGGATCGTCCCTTGAGCCAACGAGCGCGACAGCACGGCCATCAATCCCAGGAAGAACTGGGTGACGTCGCCGCCGACGGGCATCGTTTTTCCCAATGAGAAGGGGGCGAGCCAAACGAGAAGCCCGAGGGCCAACACGGCCGGGCCGATCGGTCGATGCGCAAGCGCTCGCGCGTCGTCGGGCCCATCGTTCGCGACCCTGGCTTCCCTCACGCCGGTTCGAGCCCCCGAAATCGAGGTAACTTTTGCAAAAGACCGGGCGATCTTACAGAAATCCGCCTTGACCGTCACGGCCGACGCGGTCTTTCGGAGCGGGGCGTCGCCGATTTTTCCCGGATTTCGACTCAAGTAGTGAACCAAGTGGGCCGGGCGGGCGTCTTGGCATGGGAGGTGCTCTTAATCCAGGGCATCGAAGGCGGGACGAACGGAACACCGCCGACCTTCCCATCGAACGAACGCGATCGAACTCGAAACCAAGCACGGAGGATGAATCATGCTGGTCCTGAGCAGGAAGACGGGCGAGGCGATCCAGATCGGCGAGAACATCCGGATCGTGGTCGCGAAGATCGAGGGGCACCAGGTCCGCATCGGCATCGAGGCCCCGATGAGCGTCTCGATCAAGCGGCAGGAGATCTGCTTCGAGCTGCCGAACGAGAAGGAGGCCGAACGGCTCATGCAGGCGGTCGGCGCTTGACGATCGACATCCGGGCGCGGCGAAATGGTCGGGACTGACGCGCGTCGACCTTCCGGCGCCGCGTCCCGCGCCCGGATGGGATCATCATGCGAGTCGTGATCGCCCCCGACAAGTTCAAGGGGAGTCTTTCGGCCCCCCAGGTCGTCGAGGCCGTCAGGCGGGGAATCCTCGCCGCGGACCCCTCGGCGGAAATCATCGGCGTCCCCATGGCCGACGGCGGCGAGGGACTCGTCGACGCCCTCGCGGCGACGGCGCGCGACGACGGGGAGATCCGACGAGTCCGCGTGACGGGCCCGCTCGGCGAGTCCGTCGATGCGCGGTTCCTCCTCCTGGGGCCCCCCGGAGAGGCCACGGCCGTGGCCGAGATGGCCTCGGCGGCCGGGCTGGTCCTGGTGCCGAAAGACCGACGAGACCCCGGCGCGACCACCACCCGCGGCGTGGGCGAACTGCTGCTCGCCATGGTCCGGGCCGGCGCGCGCCGCGTCGTCCTGGGCATCGGCGGCAGCGCCACCAACGACGGCGGCGCGGGGATGGCGCAAGCGCTCGGCTATCGATTGCTCGACTCCCGGGGTCGCGACATCCCACCGGGCGGACTCGGCCTCGAATCCCTCGACCGCATCGAGCCGGCCGACGGCCCGGAGTCGATCGCGCGCCAGGGGATCCACGTCGCCGTGGCCTGCGACGTGACGAACCCACTGTGCGGGCCGACGGGCGCGTCGGCCGTCTACGGGCCGCAGAAGGGCGCGACGCCGGCGATGGTCGAGCGGTTGGATCGCGGCCTTCGTCGGCTGGCGGACGTGATCGAGCGCGACCTGTACGTCCCGATCGCCGACGTCCCCGGCGCCGGCGCCGCGGGGGGGCTCGGCGGGGGCCTGATGGCGTTCGCGAACGGTCGGTTGAAGCCGGGGATCGACCTGGTGATTTTCGCCGTGAAACTCCGCGACCATCTGCAAGGCGCCGACCTCTGCATCACCGGCGAGGGCTCCCTCGACGGGCAGAGCGCCTACGGCAAGACGGCGATCGGCGTCGCCCGGCTGGCTCGATCGCTGGGCGTGCCGACGTTCGCGCTGGCCGGATCGATCGGCGAGGGGGCCGAGGCATGCCTGAAGGAAGGGCTCGACGCCTACTTCCCGATCTGCCCCGGCCCGACCGCGCTTGAGGATGCGATGGCCCGCGCGGACGAGTTCCTGACGACCGCCGCCGAACAGGCCGCCCGCGCGTTCCTGGCCGGGGCGCGCTTCGGAAAGGACCGGCGATGAGCGATCGACCGACGGGCGAATTCGGCCTCATCGAGTGGATCCGCGCGCGACGTCCCAGGCTCGGCCCGGACCGGGGGGTGTTGGGAGACGTCGGCGACGACTGCGCGACGGTTCGCTTCGACGGCTCGACCGCGATCGTCACCACCGACATGCTGATGGACGGCCGCCATTTCGTCCTCGAACGCGACGGCCCGGAGGCGGTCGGGAACAAGGCGATGGGCGTGAACCTCTCCGACGTCGCGGCGATGTGCGGCCTGCCGCGATTCGCCTTCGTGGCCGTCGCCCTTCCCCGTCGCGACGCCGAGGCGATCGGCCGAGGGCTGGACGAGGGCCTGCGACGGATGGCCGACCGCTTCGGCGTGGCGATCGTCGGCGGCGACACCAACGCCTGGGACGGCCCGCTGGTCGTCTCCGTCACCCTGCTGGGCGAGCCGCACCCGCTGGGTTCGCCCAGCCGCGCGGGGGCGAAGGTCGGCGACGCGGTGTTCGTCACCGGCCCCCTCGGCGGCGGCCTTCTCCGCGGCCGTCATCTCCGCCCCGAACCTCGAATCCGGGAGGCCCGCGCGATTCGCCCGATCATGAACCCCACGGCCATGATCGATCTTTCCGACGGTCTTTCCTCCGACCTCGGCCACGTCCTCGACGAGAGCGGCGGCCTGGGCGCGGCGCTCGACGAGGCCGCGATTCCCATCCATCCCGACGCGCTGGCCGCGACCGCCGCCGACGGCTCGCCCCCCCTGCTCCACGCGCTGAACGACGGCGAGGACTTCGAGCTCTGCTTCACCGCGAGCCCCGAGGCCGCGGCGCGCGTCGTGGCGGGCGTGACGCTCCATCGCGTCGGCGAGATCGTCGCCGAGCCCGGGATCCGCCTTCGCGGCGACGACGGACGTATGACGCCCGTCGAGCGCCGCGGCTTCGACCACTTTCGCGCTTCATGAGGCGGTCGTCGGCGCGCCTGGGGCCGACGGAACGGCCTCTCAAGCCTCGGCCGCCTCGGCTCCCTCCGGCGCGGGCGCGGGGATCGACTTGGGGGCGAAGCCCAGGATCACGCGGCAGGGGGCGTTTTCCAGGACGTGGCGGGTGTTGGAGGCGAACGCCGAGGTGTCGCCGCGGCGGTAAACGCCGCGAAGGCTCATGAAGATCGCGTCGAACTTCCCCTCCACCGCCTCGCGAACGATCTCCTCGCCGGCCTCGCCGTGGGTCTGCTTGAACGTCACCCGCCGGCCCAGTTCGCGGGCGCGGTCGGCGCCGCGCTCCAACAGCCGCCGGCCCTCGACCTCGATCTCGACCTCGCCGCCGTCGGAGCCGTCGGTCTCGGCGACGTGGAAAAGGGTCACGTCGATCGCCGGGTCCAGGAAGCTCATCACGGTGTCCAAAAAGTCGGCGCTCAGGGGGCTGCCGTCGTAGGCCAACAGCAGCCGCGCGACGCCGCGCCAGCCGCGGCGAAGGTCGGCCAGCAGTTGCGCCGCCTCCGCCGCCATCGCGCCCGGCCTGGGGATTCGGCTGCCGCCGGCGATGTCCAGTCGGGCGTCGCGGTCCTGGCCCAGGACCCGGATCGTCAACGGCTCGGCCTTGGCCCCGCAGATGTTCAGCCAGTAAAGCGCCACCTGGTCGAGCTGGTCCTCGGGGTTGAACTTGTTGGACATCCCCATGAACAGCTCTTGCGCGCCGATGGTCCTGGCCGTTCGCGCCAGGGCGAAGAGGGGTTCGTTGGTCGGGATGATCAGCGGCTTGACCGGCTTGCCGGCCTCCTCGGCCAGGTTGACGACGGCCGTGAGGAGTTGGCGGTCGTACTCGGTGATGGTGGGGTGGAAGTCGGCGCTTCCCTTGGGCAGGACGTTGGCGGTCATGACGACGACGTCGGTGGTCTCCGGGTCGGTCTCGTCCAGGCACTTCTGAAGCATCGCCAGGTTGTGCGGCGAGCGGATGGCGACCAGCTTGCGGAACGGCCGCGACAGCGCGAGCGACTCCTGCGTGACCGCGTCGGACTCCTCCTCGTTGAACTGTTCCAGGTGTTCGTGGTCGGCGGAGCCCTCGCGTCGTTTGCGGAGGTGCTCGCTGACCTGGAAGACGGCGAAGAAGGCCCCGGTGAACACGAGGCCGGAGACGGTGGCGATCTCCTTGGTCAACAGGTTGGCCACCGCCGCCGCCGCCAGGATCAAAAAGATGATCGCCATGCCGACGGGCAGCCGCGCCTTCCCCACGGGAATGTTCAGCGGCACCTCGAAGTCGCGTCGGCCCGGCCGCTTGAAGCGGAGGATCAGCATCGACGCCAGCATGAACACGAAGCTCCAGATCACCCCGAAGGCGTAGGCCTCGCCCAGGGTCAGGACGTGGCCCCGACTCAAAAGGATCGTGACGATCTGAAGGATCACCACCAGGTTCAAAAGCCGCGACGTCGTCCCGAACCTCGGATGCGGTCGCAGGAACCAGTCGGGCAGGACGCCGTCCTCGGATACCCGGTTGAGGATGCCGTTGGAGCCGACGATCGCCGTGTTCACCGACCCGGAAAGGATCAAGAAGCCCACCCCCACCACCAGCGCGTTGAGCGTCAGCCGCGCCCACTGCGGCCCGGCGACGTGCATCGCCAACCCGCCGATCAGGTTTCCCGCGTACCGCGACAACCGGACGTCGTCGGGGATGATCATCACCGCGAAGAAGCTGATGACCGTGGTGAAGATCAAACTGTAGAGGAAGACGACCAGCGCGGCCTTCTTGAAGTTCTTGAGCTTGGGGCTTTCCACCTCGCGATAGACCTGCGCCAGGGTCTCCTCGCCGCTCATGGCCAGGACCGAGTGGCCGAACGCCACGACCAACCCGAAGACGCCGATCAAGCCCCACCAGTGGCCGGCGGCCGCGTCGGGCCGCAACTCGCGGGCGACGCTCGAATGACCGAGGAAGCCCAGCGGATCGACCTGGCGGCCGAAAGGGTCGAGCACCGGCTGGCCCGCGACGTCCACCTTGCGCGAAAAGTCCGGGGTGGTCGGCGGCAAGGTCCGCTTGGACGGATCCAGGGCCACCGTCACCGCGCACCAGGCGATCAGGACGACGGCCATCGCCGTGGTCGCCCCCAGGATCTTAAGCGCCTGGTCGCTCGATTCGTGAATCCCCTTGGTGTTGACCCGCCAGAAGTAAAGCGTCACCCCGATCGCGATCAGCGAGGAAAGCGCGTCCTGATGGACGATCAGCGGGCTGTCCATCCCCAGCGCCAGGAGGTCGTTGAACAGGCCGATCAGATACTGACCCGCCGTGACGCCGCTGATCGGCCCGGTCAACACGAAGTCGAACAGCAGGGCCGAGACCGCCAGCCCGGCCATCTGCCTTCCCATCGCCTCCTTGACGATCTTGTACACCCCGCCGCGCACGAACATGGCGCAGCTTTCCACGTAGGCCATGCTGACGGCGCCGCTTAGGACCATCACCGCCAGGATGAACCACGGACCCGCCTTGCCGATCTGCGACTCGACGATGCCGCCGATGTAAAACGCGGTCCCCGCCAGGTCGCACAGCACGATCGCGGCGGTGCGCCAAAACGAGATGAACGTGAACATCACGCTGGTGACGACCAGCACCTGACTGGCGCTTGGCCGTCGCGGCGACTTCGCGGAGGAATCTCCGACGGACATGGGCGGACTTCTCGGTGGTGAACGAACCGCGCGCCGGAGGGTCCGGCCCGCGTGGAAGCCCCTGATTACAAAGCCATGCCACCGGCCCGTCAAGGGGAGGGCGAGCGACCGCGGACACCGGCCGCGACGGCGCCTCACGCCCTGGAGGGCGTGAAGGTGAAGTCCTTGCCGTCGTAATCGATCGTCACGACGTCCGACGGGTTGACGCGCTGGTCGAGCAAAGCCCTGGCCAGCGGGTTCGCCAGCCGCTGTTGAAGCACCCGCTTGAGCGGCCGGGCGCCGTAGGCGGGCTCGAAGCCTTCCTCGGCGAGCCGTTGCCGGGCCTTGTCGGTGACCCGGATCGACAGGTTCGCCTCGGCCAGTTGCGCCTCCAGCCGCTTGAGCTGGATGCCGACGATCTCCGCCAACTCCTCGCGCCCCAGCGGGTGGAAGATGATGGTCTCGTCGATTCGGTTGAGGAACTCCGGCAGGAACTCGCGACGGAGGACGTCCTGGACCTGATGGCGGATCGTCGACTCGTCGGCGCCTTGGGCGGTCAGTTCGGCGATGACCGGGCTTCCCAGGTTCGACGTCATGATGACGACCGTGTTGCGGAAGTCGACCGTGCGGCCCTGGCCGTCGGTGAGGCGGCCGTCGTCGAGCACCTGCAACAGCACGTTGAAGACGTCGCGATGGGCCTTCTCGATCTCGTCCAAAAGGACGACCGAGTACGGCCGGCGGCGGACGGCCTCGGTGAGCCGGCCCCCCTCCTCGTAGCCGACGTAACCCGGAGGCGCGCCGATCAGCCGGGCGACGTTGTGCCGCTCGCCGTATTCGCTCATGTCGAGGCGCACCATGGCCGCCTCGCTGTCGAAGAGGAATTCGGCGAGCGCCTTGGCCAGTTCGGTCTTGCCGACGCCGGTGGGCCCCAGGAACAGGAACGAGCCGATCGGCCGGTGCGGGTCTTGCAGCCCCGCGCGACTGCGGCGCACCGCGTCGGCGACGGCGACGACCGCGGCGTCCTGGCCGACCATCCGCAGGTGGATCTGCTCCTCCAGCTTGAGCAGCTTCTCGCGCTCGGTCGCCAGCATCCGCGAGACCGGCACGCCGGTCCACTGGCTGACGACCTCGGCGATCTCCTCGGAGTCGACCTCGCGCTTCAGCAACTGGTTCGGCGCCTTCTCGCCGGCCCCCGCCCCGTCGGCGGCCTCGAACTCGGCCACCCGCTTCTCAAGCGCCTTGCGCTCGGCGTCCAGCGCGGCGAGCTTCTGATAGCTGGCCTCGTCGGGACGCTCGCCGTGCTGCTGCTTCTGGCGGATCTCGTCCATCAGGCGCTGGAATTCGATCTTGGTCGACTCCAGGTGTTCGCGGACCTTCTGAGCGTCGCCCAGGCCGGACTTCTCCATCTCCCACTGGCGGCGAAGGTCCTGCAACTCCTTCTCGACCTGCTCGATGTCGTTCTCCACCTCCGCCAGCCGCTCCAGCGCGTGCTCCTCCTCCTCCTTTTGGAGCATCCGCTGCGCGAGTTGGAGTTGCAGCAGCCTGCGCTGGAGGACGTCGATCTCGGTCGGGACCGATTGCAGTTCCATCGACAGTCGACTGGCCGCCTCGTCGACCAGGTCGATGGCCTTGTCGGGGAGGAAGCGGTCGGTGATGTAGCGCGAGGCCAGCTTGGCGGCGGAGACCAGGGCGGAGTCCTTGATCTTGACCTTGTGGTGGACCTCGTAGCGCTCCTTGATGCCGCGGAGGATGGCGATGGTATCGTCGATCGTCGGCTCGCCGACGAACACCGGCTGGAACCGCCGCTCAAGCGCGGAGTCCTTCTCGATGTGCTCGCGATATTCGTCGAGCGTCGTGGCGCCGATGCAGCGCAGCTCGCCGCGCGCGAGCGCCGGCTTGAGCAGGTTGGCGGCGTCCATGGCGCCGTCGGACTTGCCGGCGCCGACGACCAGGTGCAACTCGTCGATGAACAGGACCACCCGGCCGTCGGAGTCGGCGACCTCCTTGAGCACGGCCTTGAGCCGCTCCTCGAACTCGCCGCGGTACTTCGCCCCGGCCACCAGGGCGCCCATGTCGAGCGCGATCAGGCGGCGGTTTTGAAGCGACTCGGGGACGTCGCCGGAGACGATCCGCTGGGCCAGGCCCTCGGCGATGGCCGTCTTGCCGACGCCCGGCTCGCCGATCAACACCGGGTTGTTCTTGGTGCGGCGGCTGAGCACCTGCACGACCCGGCGGACCTCCGAGTCACGGCCGATCACGGGATCCATCTTCCCCTTGCGCGCGGCCTCCACCAGGTCGCGACCGTACCGCTCAAGCGCCTGGTACTTGTCGTCGGGGTTCTGGTCGGTGACCGACTGGCCGCCTCGGACCTTTTGCAGCGCCTTGAGAATCTCCGGCCCGGTGACGCCCAGCGACTCCAGCAGTTCCTGGGTCTTGCTCTTGACCGTCGCCAGGCCGAGCAACAGGTGCTCGACGGAGACGTACTGGTCCTTCATCCGATCGGCCTCGGCCTGGGCCGCCTCCAGCACCCGCGCCAGGTCGGGGCCGATGGAGATTTCCCCGCCGGTGACTCGCGGCAGCGCGTCGAGCCCCTGGCGCGCCGCCCTGAGCGCCTGCTCCGGGTTGACGCCGAGCTGCGCGAACAACGCCCGGACGACCTGCTGGTTCGGGTCCAGAAGCGCGACCAGCAGGTGCATGGGCTCCAAACGCTGATGACTGCGCTCGCCGGCCAGCGTCTGCGCGCCTTGAAGCGCCTCTTGACTCTTGAGCGTCAGTTTGTCGAATCGAAACGCCATGATATGGACTTCCCCCCTTCTCGGACTCCGCGCCGCGCGACCGCCGCGCGAATCGTGGGACGTTGATTTATTCACATCTCCTACGCGGGGATTCGACACCTGGTTCGCGGGAAAAAGTCAAGGGCGGGGCGGGGGCCGCGCGGCTCCACCCCGGCGGAAGGGCGCGGCGATCATCGCCTTCTCCCCTTGAGCAAGATTATTCGTGGGACTCGTAAATCGTTATGGTGCCAGGTGTTGTCGCAAATCAGCCCAAGGCCGCCCTAAGTCATTGGACGGTTGGGTGATCGGACGAGGCATCCGGGATCGTTCTTGGACTTACGTCACTCACGAATAATCTTGCCTTGAGGGAGAAGGTGGCCGAAGGCCGGATGAGGGGTGGG